>JBCBRF010000209.1:0-5932 GCA_039819865.1 Pseudomonadota bacterium
GCCCGCGAGATCGGCAGGCCGAGCCCCGCGCCCGTGGCGTCCGACGACCGAAAGAACTTCTAGAAGATCTTGACGCGCTACGCCCCCGCCCCTTCCCCCGCCGGCACGCAAAGCGCCGTCAGCACCTGGCCTTCGACCACGCACCAGCGGCCCTCGAACGCGCGGAGGCCGGCGAGGGGCGGGCTGTCCGGGTTGACGATCTCCGCGCGAAAAGCGCCCGACGCCTCGTCGATCTCGAGGACGGCGTCGAGGAAGTCGAGATACCGCCGGACGCGCGGATAGTAGGCTTTGAACACCGCCTCCTTGGCCGAAAAGATCAGCTTGCCGCGCTCGATCGCCTGGAGCGGCGCGTCGACCCGGTCCTCTGGGCGGCAGATCTTGCGGCGGAGCTGCGGCTTCAATGGCTCGGCGCCCTCGAGATCGACCCCGAGGCCGAGATACAGATCGGCGGGCGCGACCAAGGCGGCGCTGTGGGTCCGGCTGTGGGTGATCGCACCGACCAGGCCCGCAGGCCAGACCGGGTCGCGCTCCGGCGCGCGCGGGATCGGCGCAGGGGGTCGGCCGAGCGCCCTGAGCGCGGCGCGGGCGGCGGCGCGCCCGGCGCGAAAGGCGGCGCGGCGGCTCTCGACCGCGCCGTCGACCTCCGTCGCCTCCTCCGGGAAGAGCTGGTCCGACCAGGCCTCGATCGCGCCGGCGGCGGCGGCGACGTCGGCGGGGATCAACCCGGCGAGGCGCTCCTGGATCGCGTTGGAGCAGGATGAGGACGCGGTCGGCATTCGGCTGGTCTCGCTCTCCGGCCCGGCGCGCCGGCCATCCGCCGCTCGATCGGGCTTCCATGCGACGAGGTCAAGTCGGCCGAGGCGCGGGCGGCGCGCCAGGGCGGGATCGGGTATGCACATGCGCGAACGATCGCTTCCAGATTCGCCGCCGCGCGGCGTCCGACGGGGGGACCCCATGCCACGCTTCTCGATCGCGCGGAGGCGCGCGCCGTTCCTCGCTCTCCTGTTGATCTCTGGGCTGGCCGGTCCCGCGCCGACATTGGCCCAAGGCGCGCTTTGCGCCGATCCGGCCAAGATCTGCGGGGCGCAGGTGCCGGCCTCCTGCCTCGCGAAGTTCGGCGCAGGCTCCGTCGCCGCCGCCGACGGGCTCTGCGCGCCCGCCTTCGAGCGCTACAAGGACTGCCTCGCGGAGGCGGCCGAGACCTGCGGCGGCGATCCGAGCGCGGCGTCGGCCCGCGAGGAGACGCCAGGCTGCAGCTTCGAGGAGGCGCAGGCGATCTGGACCGAGGCCAAGGCGGACAACAACTGCAATGGCTACGAGGCCTTCGTCCTCGCCTGCCCGAAGAGCCGGTTCGCGCTGATCGCCAAGGGGCGGCTGAAGACGCTCGGCTGCGGCGCGGGAGAGGAAGCGGCGACCGCGCCGGCGGCCCACGAAGAGCCGTCCTCCGGCGCGACGGCGACGTCCGCTCCCGCCGCCTTGCCCGCCGCCCTCCCGCCGACGGAGGCGGTCGGCGAGGCCGAGCGCCGGGCGGCGCAAGCCGAGTTGAGGCGGCTCCGGCTCTATCGCGGCGGGATCGACGGCGACTGGGGAGCCGGCTCTCAGGCGGCGATGCGGTCGTTCCAGAGCCGTTCAGGGCTGGCGGCCGACGGCGCGCTGACGCTAGCCGGGCTGGCCGCACTGCGCGCCACGCCGACGCCGGCCGCGCCGAAGGGCTATATCGGGCGCTATCTCGGCTCCTGGAGCAATCCGAGCTTCGGGGCCTCCGGGCGATCGGAGTTCCTGACGCTGGAGTACGACCCCCACTCGGGCGCGATCCGGGGTCGGATGGCGATCGAGTACAACGGGGTCGTCTCTCAAGGCGTCGTCACCGGGACCCTGACGCTCCGCGGCGGGCGGATGTCGGGCGCGCTCCGCGATTCGCGCGGCGGGGGGTGGAACACGGCGCTGACGCTCGATCCGGCGCAGGATTTCCACGTGATGACCGGATCGTTCTATTCGACCCCGGCGCCCGGGACCTTCGGCGTCGCGTCTCAGGGGCGGTTTACGACGCGTCGGGTCGAATAGCGACGCGTCGGACCATGGCGGGCGCTTCGGCGCTCCAGCGGTCGGCGCGGGTCTCTTGACAGCACTGGACACAGGTGTCTGGAGTTTTCGGACCGCCCCTCCCCCCCCGGCCCTCTCGGCCGAGCGCGGCGACCGGCAGGCGGCGATGGAGGGGCCAGATGAAATCCCATTACCGCGTCGTCGTGATCGGGGGCGGCGTCGTCGGCGCCTCGGTGCTCTATCACCTCGCGAAATTCGGCTGGAGCGACGTCGCGCTGATCGAACGGAACGTGCTGACGGCGGGCTCCTCCTGGCATGCGGCGGGCGGGATCCATGCGCTCAACGCGGATCCGAATATGGCGGCGCTCCAGGCCTATACGATCGATCTGCTGGCCGAGATCGAGAAGGAGAGCGGGCAGTCGATCGGGCTCCATATGACCGGCGGGGTCACGGTGGCCTCGGCGCCGGCGCGCTGGGAATGGCTGCAGGCGGCGTACCGGATCTTTCAGACGATCGGGATCGAGGACTGCCATCTGATGACGCCGGAGGAGGTCAAGAAGGCCTGTCCGATCATGGATGTGGACGGGGTGATCGGCGGGCTCTGGGCGGATCGCGAGGGCTATGTCGACACCACGGGCACGGTGCACGCCTACGCCAAATGCGCGCGGATGCGGGGGGCGGAGGTGATCGAGCACAACCGGGTGCTCGAGCTGCATCCGATCGGTCGGGGCTCGGACGCGGGCGGCTGGCGGGTGGTCACCGAGAAGGGGACGATCACGGCGGAGCATGTGGTGAACTGCGGCGGGCTCTGGGCCAAGCAGGTGGGCCGGATGGTCGGGCTCGAACTGCCGGTCTCGCCGCTCGCGCACCACTACTTCCTGACCGACACGATCCCAGAGGTCGCGGCGCTCGATTTCGAAGTGCCGATGACCGTCGATCTCGAAGGCTTCACCTATATGCGCCAGGACCAGAAGGGCATCCTGGTCGGGATCTACGAGATCAATCACCAGCACTGGATGATGGACGGAGCGCCCTGGAGCTACGGCATTGAACTGCTTCAAGAGGATACGGACCGGATCGAGACCGAGCTCGAGCTCGCCTTCAAGCGTTATCCCTGCCTGAACGAGGTCGGGATCAAGAATTGGGTGAACGGGGCCTTCACCTTCTCGCCCGACGGCAATCCGCTGGTCGGACCGGTGCGGGGCGTTCCGAACTATTGGCTCGCCTGCGGGGTGATGGCCGGGTTCCTCCAGGGCGGCGGGGTCGGCAAGACCCTGGCGGAGTGGATGATCCACGGCGAGACCGAGGCCGACGCCTGGTCGATGGACATCGCGCGCTACGGCGATTTCGCGTCGAACCGCGAGTACATCAAGCAGACCACGGGGCAGTTCTATTCCCGCCGGTTCGTGATGACCTATCCGAACGAGCAGCTGCCCGCGGGGCGGCCGCTCAAGATGGCGCCGGCGCATGACGCGATGACGGCGGCCGGCGCGCGCTGGGGCTGCTCTTGGGGGCTCGAGGTCCCGATCTATTTTGCGCCCCAAGATTTCGACGAGACGCCGTCGCTGAAGCGCTCGAACGCGCATGAGATCGTCGGCGCGGAATGCCGCTCGGTTCGCGAGACCGCCGGGCTCCTCGACATCTCGGGCTTCTCGCGGTTCGAGGTGACGGGACCGGGCGCGGAGGCCTGGCTCGACCGGCTGACGGCGGGACGGCCGCCGAAACCCGGCCGCGCGCGGCTTGCGCCGATGCTGAAGCCGTCGGGCCGGCTGAAGGGCGACCTCACGATCTTCAACTGGGGCGACGGGACCTGGTGGATCATGGGGTCCTATTACCTCCGCAACTGGCACCTGCGCTGGTTCCATGACCATGCCGCGGAGGGTGTGAGCGTGCGGGACATCTCGGACGCGACGGTCGGCTTCTCGCTCTCGGGACCGCGATCGCGGGAGATCCTGGAGCGGGTCGCGGCCGGCGATGTGAGCGCCTCGGGGATGCCGTTCATGGCCTGCCAGACCCTCGATGTCGGCCTGATCCGGGCGAGGGTCGGACGGCTGTCGGTGGCGGGAGAGCTCGGCTACGAGATCAATTGCTCGGCGGCGGAGCATGTGCTGCTGCGGCGGACCTTGCTCGAGGCGGGGGCGGATCTCGGGTTGAAGGAGATCGGCTACAACGCGCTGCTGTCGCTGCGCCTGGAGAAGAGCTTCGGGATCTGGAACGCGGAGTTCCGGCAGGAATACACGCCCCGCATGACCGGCATGGATCGCTGGATCGCCTGGGACAAGGGGGATTTCATCGGGCGGGAGGCCGCGCTCGCAGAGCGGGACGGGCCGGCGCCTCGGATGACGCTCGCGACGCTGGAGATCGATGCGGTCGATGCGGACGCGTCCGGCTATGAGCCGATCTGGGCCGATGGTCGCCGGGTCGGCTACGTCACCTCGGGCGGCTATGGCCACACCGTCGGAAAGTCGCTGGCGATGGCGCTGGTCGCGCCCGAGTTCACCGAACCCGGGACGGCGCTGTCCGTACATGTGGTCGGGGTCGAGCGGGCGGCCCGGGTCGTCGCCCCCTCGCCCTATGACCCGGACGGCAAGGCGATGCGGCTATGAGCGAGGCGCAAGCGGACAGCGGAAGCCGGCGTCGGGGCCGGCGGTCGGGGGCGCGGGACCGCGGCGCGGCGCGTCCGTCCGTGCGCCAAGTGGACTATCACACGCTGCGAAACCCGTTCCCGCCGGTCCCGGTCTTTACGGAGGATCGGATCGAGGCGATGCATGGGGCGGCGCTCGACATCCTCGAAGAGCTGGGCGTCAAGATCCTGTCGCCCGAGGCGCGCGCGCTGTTCGCCGCTGCGGGCGCCAAGGTCGATGAACCCTCCGAAACCGTTCAAATCGGGCGCGAGATCATCGAGGAGGCGCTCCGGACGGCGCCTCGGTCCATCCGGGCGCGCGCCGGCGCGGCGCATCGCGTCCTGACGCTCGAACTCGGCGCGCTGACGATCCAGGCGGGCGGCGGGGCGCCCCATGCGACGGATCTGGAGCGGGGAAGGCGCCCCGGATCGCTTCGGGACTTCGAAGAGCTCACCCGCCTGATCCATGGCTTCGACGTGCTGCAGATGATGGGGCCGTCCGTCGAGCCGCAGGACGTCGCGCCGGCGATCCGGCATTACGCGGTCACGCGCTCGATGATGAGGATGACGGACAAGTTTCCGTTCATCTTCTCGCGCGGCTCGGATCAGGTGCGTGACGCGCAAGAGATCATCCGGATCGCCCGCGGGATCAGCCCAGAGGCGTTCGCAGCCGAGGTTTGGTGCTACACGATCATCAACACCAACTCGCCGCGGACGATCGATCTGCCCATGGCGCAGGGGCTGATGGATTTTGCGCGCTCGGGGCAGATGTCCATCGTCACGCCGTTTTGCCTGATGGGCGCGATGGCCCCGGCGTCGGTGGCGGGGGCGCTGGTGTTGTCCCATGCCGAGGCGCTGTCGGCGATCGCGCTGACGCAGCTGGCGAAACCCGGCGCCGCGGTGTGCTACGGCGCGTTCGCCTCGAATGTCGATATGAAGTCCGGAGCGCCCGCGTTCGGCACGCCCGAGCAGGTGAAAGCCAATCTCGGGGCGGGTCAGCTGGCGCGAAAACTCGGGCTGCCCTGGCGCTGCGCGGCGGGTTGCGCGGCGAATGTCAACGACGCCCAGGCGGCGCACGAAACCCAGATGTCGGCCTGGAGCGCCATCCTGGCCGGCTGCACCGTGATGCTGCACGGGGCGGGCTGGCTCGAAGGCGGGCTCACGAACTCCTACGAAAAGCTGATCACCGATCTCGAAGCGATGCAGATCTTCGCCGAGCTGTGCGCGCCAACGCCTGCGGATGATGCGGCGCTGGCGCTCGACGCC
>JBCBRF010000210.1:0-5919 GCA_039819865.1 Pseudomonadota bacterium
TGAAGGCGTGGCTGCCCGGAACCAGATAGACGTCGCCGGGCCGCACCTCCGAGAGCGCGATGGGATAGGTGTCGTTGGCGAGGCTCTGCGTCGTCGTCCAGGTGTTCACATCGTCGATGAAGCGCCGGAGCTTCTCGATCTCGCCGAGCGGGCCGCCGCGTTCGACCCGGAAGGCGCCGGTCTCGTCGTCCTCGACGACGAAAGTCTGGCGCAACGCGTCCCAATCGGTGGAGCGGTTCGACAAAAGCCGGCGCCGCCCGCGCGGGTCGTTGATCGCGAACGGCAGCTTGTGGCGGTAGGCGAATACGATCCGCATCGCATAGACCGCGTCGGCGCAATCGAGCTCGAGCCCGAACAGCGCCTTGTCCTCGGGCTCGTGCGTGACGTCCGCGCCCCAGTCGCCCTCGACATAGGCCTGGTAGCGCGCCTCCCACTCGGGGGTCCACTGGCGCTCCTCGATCCAGATCTGGGCCGAGGCCCCGAGCGCCCAAAAAACCGCCGCGAGGCCGATCGACAACCCCGCCGCGAAGCCCGTTCGAGCCCGCATCCGCCTGATCCCTTCCGCCCGCCGACGCAGCCGAGTCGGCCTTCCCATGACGCGAAGATGCCGGCTCCGGCGGCGGGTGTCATCCGGGCGCGGGCGGAATCATGCGGCGACGCACAAAAAAACCGCCGGCGACGCGCCGGCGGTCGGTTTGTGGCGGCGAGAAACGCCTAAGAATTAGCCGACGAGCTCGAGTCCGGAGAAGAAATAGGCGATCTCGATCGCCGCGTTCTCGGCGCTGTCGGAGCCGTGCACCGAGTTCTCTCCGATCGATTCGGCGAACAGCTTGCGGATCGTGCCGACCGCGGCCTCGGCCGGGTTGGTCGCGCCCATCACGTCGCGGTTCTTGGCGACCGCGCCCTCGCCTTCGAGCGCCTGCACGACGACCGGCGAGCGGGCCATGAAGGTGCAGAGCTCGTCATAGAACGGCCGCTCCGCATGGACCTTGTAGAACTCGCCCGCCTGAGCCTTGGTCAGGTGGATTCGTTTCTGCGCGACGATGCGGAGCCCCGCATCCTCGAACATCGCGTTAATCTTGCCGGTGAGATTCCGCTCGGTCGCGTCGGGCTTGATGATCGAAAGCGTCCGTTCGACAGCCATGGGAGGTTCCTGTTGCTTTGGTATGGAGAAGGCGCGGAGGCGCCGGGAGAATTTCGGCGAGCGCGTAGCACAGCGCCGATCCCGGCGGAAGCGCCGAGCGTCACGCGGCGGCCCCAGGCCCTCGTTCGGTTGGTCCGGGCCGGCGCGATCCGCTCCTTAGGCGGGATTTTGAGCCTTGGGGCGCTCCTTTCGCTTGCGGGCCAGCCGGCGTCGATGGCGCGCGCCCAGGAGGCTGGAGACGGCGCGGGCGCCGTCCGACAGGTCGAGGACGGACCCGCATTCGACTGGCGGTTCATCCGCGGCGAGGGCGTCGAGGGCGCGTTCGAGCTGCTGAAACCGGAGGAGGCGCCGATCACCCGATCGCGCTTCCTCGATTTTCTGAACAGCAGCCCGGCGCCGGCCGCGCGCGGGCGCTTGCTGCTCAAGGTCGAAGGCCGCGGGATCTTCATCGGTCTCTTCACCGTGCGCGAGGACGGCCGCTCGATCGTCGGCGCGTTCTGGCCGGACGGCGCGACCGCGGACGATCCGATCGCGGGCACGATCGACGTCGGGGCCGCGCCCGACGGCGAATTGGAGCCCGACGAGGGTCGGGTGCTGTTTCTCGACGGCGGGGAGTATGGCGATCTCCGCGCGGACTGACCCGGCGCGCCGCAGATCGCGCGCGGAGGCGGAGATCGCGGTGGCGGGCGCCGGACCGGCGGGCCTCGCGGTCGCGCTGGCCTTGAGCGCCCGGGGGCGCTCGGTGCGGCTGTTCGACCAGTTCGAGGCGCCCGCGCCGGTGGGCTCCGGGCTGATGATGCAACCCGCCGGCCTGGCCGCGCTCGATGCGATCGCGCCGGCCGCCGGCGCGCGCCTCCGGCGGCTCGGCCAGCCGATCGCGCGCCTTTACGGGCGGGCCGTGCGCGCGCCGGGGGCGGCGCAGCCGATCGTCCTCGACGTTCGCTACGACGCGCTCGGGGCGGGGGCGGAGAGCGGACTCGCGGTCCATAGGGCGGCGCTTTTCGGCGTACTCTGGGATGCGGCGCAGGCGGCCGGCGTGGCGGTGACGGGCGCCGCGAGGCTGACGGCGATCGAGCCCGGCGGGGCGGATCCCTCGGCTGGCGTGAGGCTCCGCGCGGCCGACGGTCGCCAGTTCGGGCCGTTCGATCTGGTGATCGACGCGAGCGGCGCGCGCTCGACGATCCGCGATCGGGCGTTGGGGCGACGCCCGCCCCGCTCGCTCGCCTATGGCGCGCTCTGGAGCACCGTGCCCTGGGACGCCGAGACCGCCGCGCCCTTCGCGCCCGACGCGCTCGAGCAGCGCTATCGGAGAGCCGCGACGATGATCGGGGTCCTGCCCGTCGGGCGCATGGCGGAGGACGGGCCGCCGGTCGCGACCTTTTTCTGGAGCCTGAAACCCGAGCAGTACGACGCTTGGCGGGCCCGCGGGCTCGAGGCCTGGCGACGGGAGGCGGCGGCGCTCTGGCCCGAGACCGCGCCGATCCTCGCGCGGATCGAGGATCCCGATCAGATGACGCTCGCCCGCTACGCCCATTTCACGCTCGCGCGGCCCTATCTCGGCCGCGTGGTCTGGATCGGCGACAGCGCGCACGCCGCGAGCCCGCAGCTCGGCCAGGGGGCGAACATGGCGCTGCTCGACGCGCTCGCGCTGGCCCGCGCGATCGACGCGGCGCCGGATCTCGAGGCTGCGCTCGAGGCCTATGCGGCGGCGCGGCGCTGGCATGTGCGGCTCTATCAGCTGATGTCGCGGCTGTTCACGCCGGTCTACCAGTCGGACAGCCGCGCGCTGCCCTGGATCCGGGACCGCGTGATGGCGCCGGCGAGCCGCGCGCCGGGCGCGCCCGCGCTCCTCGCCCGGCTGGTCTCGGGCGGCCTGATCGATCCGTTCGGGCCCATGCCGCCCGACGGGCGCGACCGATCGCGACCGTGGCAAGGCGTCGGCTGATCGCCCGGCGCCGGCCCTCACGCCGGAAAAACCGCTTGAAACCGGTCCAACGGCTGACTAAGCGCACGAAAGTGAGGCGCGCTCCTGAGAGCGCGTTTTTTTATTGCCCAACCAAGCGAAAAAGACCGGCCGCGGCGCGCGGTCGTCGAAACCAAGGGAGAGCGCCATGCGCGTCTATTACGATCGCGACTGCGACATCAATCTGATCAAGGACAAGAAGGTCGCGATCGTGGGCTACGGCTCGCAGGGCCACGCCCACGCGCAGAACCTGAACGACAGCGGCGTGAAAGACCTGGTGGTGGCGCTCCGCCCGGGCTCCGCCTCGGCGAAAAAGGCCGAGGGCGCGGGGCTCAAGGTGATGGGGATCTCGGAGGCCGCCGCCTGGTGCGACCTGATCATGATGTGCATGCCCGACGAGCTGCAGGCCGACACCTATCGCGACCACATCCACGACAATCTGAAGGACGGCGCGGCGATCGCCTTCGCGCACGGGCTGAACGTGCATTTCGGGCTGATCGAAGCCAAGGACACGGTCGATGTGGTCATGATGGCGCCGAAAGGCCCGGGCCACACCGTGCGCAGCGAGTTCGTTCGCGGCGGCGGCGTGCCCTGCCTGGTCGCCGTCCACCAGAACGCGACCGGCAAGGCGCTGGAACTCGGGCTGTCCTACTGCTCCGCGATCGGCGGCGGGCGGTCGGGCGTGATCGAGACCGACTTCAAGGAAGAGTGCGAGACCGACCTGTTCGGCGAGCAGGCGGTGCTCTGCGGCGGCTTGGTGGAGCTGATCCGCTGCGGTTTCGAGACCCTGGTCGAGGCCGGCTACGAGCCGGAGATGGCCTATTTCGAGTGCCTGCACGAGGTGAAGCTGATCGTGGACCTGATCTACGAAGGCGGCATCGCCAACATGAACTACTCGATCTCGAACACGGCCGAATACGGCGAGTACGTCTCGGGTCCGCGGGTGCTGCCCTATGACGAGACCAAGGTGCGGATGAAGGCGATCCTGAAGGACATCCAGGACGGCCGGTTCGTCCGCGACTGGATGCAGGAGTGCAAGGCCGGCCAGCCGAGCTTCAAGGCGATCCGGCGGAACAACGACGCCCACCAGATCGAGCAGGTCGGCGAGAAGCTGCGCGGCATGATGCCGTGGATCAAGGCGAACCAGCTGGTCGACAAAGCCAAGAACTGAACCGCCTTCGAGAGGGGGCGCGCCCGCTCGGGGGATCGACCCCCGACCGGGCGCCCTGGCGCCCGGCTCGACCGTGCGAGACGGCATGCGACAGTCCGGGTCAAATCCGCCGGCCGACGCCGAAACCGAGCCGCGCGACCGAACGGCGGCTTCAGCGCGGTGAGGCGGGCGGCGTGTTTGCTCGGGCTCACCAACGAAAACCCCGGTTTTCCTCCGATCCGCCGGCGCGACGCCTCGATCGGCGAGCCGCCCGCCCCCATCCAGGGAACCTCGCCGTGCGGCGAGGCGCGAGCCGCCCGCCGCTTCGGTCGGCGCGACGGCGGCTCCGACGAAAACCGGCGAGGGCTGCGCCTCTCCCGGAGATCGGGCGAGGCCCGGGCGGGGCGATGGTCGATCCGATGGCCATGGAGCCTCGACGGCGGCTCGGGCACTCTCGCGGCCATCGAATCGACATGGACGCGCTGGATCGAAGAGGCGCGCTGGATCGAAGGAAAGACGCCATGACCGACGCTGCGAACACACCGACGCGCCGAGACGCGCTGCGACGCCTCGCCTGTGGGAGCCTTCTCGCCCTGCCCGCGCTGTCGGCGGCCGTCGCGACGCCGGCGCGCGCCCAGGTCGACAGCATTGAAGACCCGTTCGGTCCCGATCTGCGCGGAAACGCCCCGCTTCGGCTTTATCTGCCGAACGGCGGACGCTATCGCCCGCGCCGCCTGGTGGTTCTGGAGCGCCAGGGCCCGCTCACCGCCGAGCTGCCCTACGTCGCCGATATCGAAGGCGTCGACCGCCTGCCGATCGCGAAACTGCCGAAGATCGGCGCAGCGTTCGGCGACATCCCGGCGGCGACCTTCGTGCGGCCCGAATTCGAGCTCGGCCCGCTCTATCGGCGCGGCGAGGACGCGGTGGTCGATCTGCGGAACCGCCCGAGGTCGCTGGGCGCGACCACCGAACAGTATCTCTCGCGGTCGATCCGCATTCTGACGCGGCTGGCGCGCACCGGCGCCCTGGAGCTCGGCCTGCCCGGAAATCTCCGCTTCACGCCGGGCGGCGACGCGCGGGTCGAGGGACTGCCGCGCATCGGAGCGGCGTACGCCGCGCGCGACCGCCTGCTGCTGTCGCCGCCCTACGAATCGCTTTTCGGCTACCGTCTGTTCTAGCGCGTCGCGCCCGACGCGGTCCGGAAGCGGGTTCGAAAGCCGCCCCCGACGCGGCAGTGGGGTCGCGCGCGGCGCGCATCGAGGCGGCGCGCATGGCGATCGGCTCGACATCGCGCGCCGGCTGCGCTAGGCGCACGGCTTGTTCCGTCGCCGCGCGATCCGCGCGGCGCTCTCCCCTCTTCGAGACCCGCCGCTCCGATGGAAAAAGTCGTCCTCATCATCCACCTGATCCTGACGCTGCTGCTGATCGGCGCCGTGTTGCTGCAACAATCCGAGGGCGGGGCCCTCGGCATGGGCGGGGGCGGCAATGTGATGTCGGGCCGCTCCGCCGCGACCGCGCTGCAAAAGGCGACCTGGGGGCTGGCGGCCGCGTTCGTCGCCACATCGCTGCTGCTCGCACTGTTCGCGATCGACGCCGCCCGGGATCGGGGCGTGGATCTGAACGCGCCGCCGCCGCCGCCGGTGGAGAGCGGCGCCTCGCCCG
>JBCBRF010000211.1:0-5844 GCA_039819865.1 Pseudomonadota bacterium
CCTGATCTTCGACCGGGAAGATCAGGGCGAACTCGTTCATCAAAGCGATATTGACGTCGCGCTGGGTGTTCTCGATCACCTTCGCCGCCTCGGCCGTTTCGATCGAGGGCGCCGCATGCAGCCCCGCCTCGATCACGCTGGCGTAGACCGCTTCGACCACCGCCGAGGTCTCCGGGTCCGAGCCGGAGACGATCTTCACGATCTTCTCGATCGGCCGGGTCTTGTCTCCCGGATTGATCCGCTCCGGGCTGTAGCCGAGACCGAAGACGCCCTGCGCTTCGTCCGGATCGCTCGCGCTGCGCAGCCGCAGACCGCTCACGGCTTCGAGGACCGGCAGGCATTCGTCGCGCGTGCAACCCGGATAGACCGTCGACTCGTAAACAACCACGTCCCCGCTTTTGAGCTGCGCGCCGACCGTTCGGCTCGCGGCCAGCAGGGGCCTCAGATCCGGCCGTCGCGCCTCGTCGATCGGGGTCGGCACCGCGACGATGTGGAAATCCGCCTGCCGCAGCGCGCCAGGATCGCTGGTGAACAGGATATCGACGCCCGCGAGCGCCCCCGGCTCCGACTCGCCCGTCCGGTCCTCGCCGCGCAGAAGCTCCGCCACCCGCGTCTCGTCGATGTCGAAGCCGATCACCCGCCGCCCGGTGCGCGCGAAGGCGAGAGCCAGCGGCAAGCCGACATATCCGAGCCCGACGATCGAGACGGTGCGATCCTGATGCGCGATCATGCGCCGGCGCGTCCCAGGCCCGAAGCCTGCGCGCCTCGGTCAGCGCGCGCTGGGCGGACCGCCGCCGACGCCGTTCTCCAAACCTTCTTCCAACAAGCTTTTGCGTCCATGACCCTCTTCTCCGGCCCCGCTCCCCTCCATCCTGGCGAGAGCGCGACGCCATAGAACTTTCGCTCCGCTCAAATCGGATCGAGCCTGCTCCGCACAAGGCCGGATAAGCTCGCATCGACGCAAGATCGGCGGCGCAATCGTGAACGCCCGCGACATCGGAAGCCGGATCCAACCTGGAGGGACATGCATGACGGACGCATTTGGAGAGCAAGACGCATGGCGGCCGGCGACCCGGTATCCGGACCCCGACGTGATCTCGTTGGATCCGCTCTTCGACCGCTACCGCCTGCCGCTGGCGGGGCTCGAGCGCCTGGCGACGGGCTGCCGCTGGTCCGAGGGCCCGGTCTGGTTCGGCGACGGCCGCTACCTGCTGTGGAGCGACATCCCGAACGACCGTATTTTGCGCTGGGACGAGACGACGGGCCGCGTCTCGGAGTTCCGCAAGCCCTCGAACTTCGCCAACGGCCAGACCCGGGACCGCCAGGGCCGACTGATCACGTGCGAGCATGGCGGCAGGCGCGTGACCCGCACGGAATATGACGGAACGGTCACCGTCCTGATGGACCGCTACGACGGCAAACGCCTGTCCTCGCCCAACGACGTCGTGGTGAAGTCCGACGGCGCCGTCTGGTTCACCGATCCGCCGTTCGGCATCCTCGGCGACTATGAGGGCGCGCGCGCGGAGCCCGAACTGGGCCAGAACGTCTATCGTCTCGACCCCGAGACCGGCGAGGCGGCGATCGTCGCGGACGACGTCCTCGGCCCGAACGGCCTCGCCTTCTCGCCGGACGAAAGCGTTCTCTACCTCGTCGAATCCCGAGGCGTCCCGAACCGGAAAATCCTGGCCTACGACGTCGTCGAGGCCGGTCGTGCGATCGCGAACAAGCGCGTCCTGATCGACGCCGGCCCTGGAACGCCGGACGGCCTGCGCATCGACGTCGACGGCAATCTCTGGTGCGGTTGGGGCATGGGCGCGCCCGAACTCGACGGCGTGATGATCTTCGCCCCGGACGGCCGCCCCATCGGCCGGATCGCCTTGCCGGAGCGCTGCGCCAATCTCTGCTTCGGCGGGCGCGCCAACAGTCGGCTGTTCATGGCCGCCAGCCGTTCGCTCTACGCGCTCTACGTGAACGTCCCCGGGGTCAAAGGCGGCTGACGGCCAGGCCGCGGGTTGCATCGTATGCGTGCTTCCCAAAGCCCTGGCCGACCCTTTACGGTCGGCGGAATCCTCTGGGTGGGGGCAGGACGAGAACTGCGAACCAGGGGCAAGTATGAGAGCGCTGTTGAGGGCGGCCATCGCCGTCGTCGCCGGTCTTTGCGCGACGACCGTGCGCGCGGAGACCTCTGTCGCGGACACCCCGGTAGCGGACGCCCCGGTCGATGTCGAACTGATGCTGGCGGTCGACGTCTCCTATTCGATGTCGCCCTCGGAGCTCGAGATCCAGCGCCGCGGCTACGCGGCCGCGCTGCGGGATCCTGAGATCCTCCGCGCTGCGACGTCGGGCTACCGCAAACAGATCGCCCTCTCCTATGTCGAGTGGTCGGGCGCCGGCCAGCAGCGCACCGTCCTGCCCTGGACCCTGATCGCCTCCGCGGAGGATCTCGAGCGCTTTGCGAGCAAGTTGACCGCGGACGCGCCGCAGGCCCTGCGGCGCACATCGATCTCGAGCCTGCTCGACTTCGCGCCGAGCTCCTTTGCGGACAACGGCTTTGCGGGAGATCGGCGGGTCATCGACGTCTCGGGCGACGGGCCGAACAATATGGGCCGCTCCGTGACCGAGGCGCGCGACGAGCTGGTCGCGGCCGGCTTCGCCATCAATGGTCTGCCGCTGATGACCAACAATGGTCGCGGCTGGCTGCCGGACCTGGAGGATCTCGACCTCTATTACGAACACTGCGTCATTGGCGGCCCGCTCTCCTTTTCAATCCCGGTCCGGAGCTGGCGCGAATTCCTGCCCGCCGTTCGCAAGAAGCTGATCCTGGAGCTCGCCGGCCGCACGCCGGAACCGAGGATCGTCATGGCGCAGTGGCGCGGCGGCTCGGCGGCTGGCTACGACTGCTTGATCGGCGAAAAGCTCTGGCGCCGCTTTATGGAGCGCGAGCGCGAGTACGACTTCAATCAATAGGCTTTTGAACGAACATCAGAACACCGCCGGCAAAAAAACCAAGAAATCTAGATCCAAGATCGACGGCCGGGCTTAAGAATAGCGCCCTAGAAGCTAATACTTGGACGCAACTATGCATGCATTGCAGATGACCACCGGCAACAGCCCACTCCGAAGCGTCCGCACCGAAAGACCCAGGGGGCGGCGGGTCTCTAGAGGTTTGAGAGCCCGCTGACGCTCAGAATCGACAGCAGCTCATCCGCCGCGCGCTCGCGATGGGATCGAAACAGCTTTCGGGTCTTCGGCGCGTCGCCCGCAGCCAACGCCTCGAGGATCCGGCGATGCTCCGCGGTGGATCGGTTGGGCGCCGCACGCAACCGAAGCGTAATCAGACGCGCCCGATGCGCCTGGTCGAACAGCGTGTTCACGAAATCCGCCAGACGGCGATTCGGACTGAGCGCCAGCAGGTTGCGATGAAACCGATCGTCCGCCCCGGCCCAGGCGTCGAGATCGCCGCGATCGAGCGCCGCCTGCATCTCCTCGGTGGCCGCCGCGAGGGGGCCAAGCGCAGCCTCGTCGGGACGCGACGCAGCCACGTCCGCAGCGTCCTCGGGCTCGAGCGCCGTCAGGATCTGATAGATCTCCCGCATATCTTCGGCTGCGACCGGCAGCACGCGCGCGCCATGGCGCGGGATCAGCGTCACCAGCCCCTCGCCTTCGAGCCGGATCAGCGCCTCGCGAACCGGGGTTCGCGACATCGCGAGCATCGCAGCGATCTCGGGTTCGGTCGCCTGAAAGCCGGGCGCCATGCGATTCCCGAGGATCTCGCTCTTGAGGCGTCGATACGCGTCGTCGACGCGCGTCGCCGTTTTCCGCCGCCGGGCTTGTAGTTCGTTGTCCGTCATTTTCTTGTTGGCCAGCTGCGGCGGGTCACGCGGCCGCGCCGACCTCCGCATGCGCGATCAGCTCGACCAAGGCGCGCACCATCGCCCGCGTGCCCATATCGCCGCCAAACTCCATCGGCCGGAGCCGGTTCTCCGCAAACCCCTGCGACACGGCCGTCTCGATCAGCCGCCCAGCGGCCGAGGTCGCGTCGCATCCCGACCGCTCGCCCAGATAATCGAGCATCAGCGCGCCGCTCAGCACCGCCGCCAGCGGGTTCGCCTTGTCCTGTCCCATGATGTCGGGCGCGCTGCCATGCGCCGGCTGAAACAGCGCATGCGCGTCCCCGATCTCCGCGCAGCTGGCGAGCCCCATGCCGCCCACCAGCCCGCCAGCCAGATCCGAGAGGATGTCGCCGAACATGTTCTCGGTGACCAGCACGTCGAACTCCCACGGCTTCCGGAGCAGATCGAGCGCCTGCGCGTCGACATAGTTGTAGCCCCGGGCGACGTCCTCGAACCCGGCCGCGCGTTCGTCGAAGATCTTGCGGAAGAACGCCATCGAGCGGAACACGTTCGCCTTGTCGACGCAGGTGACGAGGCCTTTGCCGCCCCGCTCCCGGCGCTTCCGGGCGAGCCGGAAGGCGAAATCGTGCAGCTTCTCCGTCGTCCCCCGCGTGATCCTGAGGATGTCTTGCACCTCGTCGTCGGTCGCCACGGTCGCGCGATTATGCACGGCCGCCGAGTAGAACAGCCCCTCGGTCGATTCCCGCAGAACCACCAGATCGATCTCCCGCGCCCGCGGATCGGCCAACCGGATCGGCGCGTTCGGATAGGCCTTGATCGGCCTGACGCCCGCATAAAGCCCGAAGCGGTCGCGAAGCCTCAGATGCGGCGAGATCTCGGTCCCGTCGGCGTGACGGATCGCGGGCAGGCCGATCGCGCCGAGCAGGATCGCGTCGGCCGCGCCCGCCCGCTCTTCGCCCCCTGGCGCGATGTCCCGGCCGGTCTCCTGGAAATGGCCGGCCCCCGCCTGGATCTCCTCGCAGCCGAGCGCGAACCCGCCGAGACGCGCGCGCGCCGCCTCGATCACCGCGAGGGTCGCGTCGATCACGTCGCCCCCGATCCCGTCGCCGCGAATCACCGCCACATGATGCGTCGTCTCGGCCATCGGCGCCGCTCCCCCTCTGTCTCGACTGGCGCGAAAAGACGCGTTCCGCGCGCGCGGAACGCGTCGAAAATGCAATGAACGGAGGACATTACCGCATGCATTATAGTATGCGTCAAAGCCTTTGAGAGGTCCTGGCCGCCGAGGCCCGGAGATCAAACCTCAGCCGCAATCGCCTCCAACGCCAGGAGGAGCGCGCGCGCATCCTCGGCGTCGACATGCATATGGGTCACCATCCGCAGGCGCCGCCGCCCGACCACCGTCGCGCGGAAACCTTTTTCGCGAAGCCGCTTCCCGATCTCGGGCGCGTCCGGAACCCCGTCCGCCAACGCCGCAAGCACGATGTTCGTATCGACGGGATCGACCGCGCCGAACAGTCGGTTGTCCCGAAGCCCGTCGCCGATCAGCGCCGCGACCGCATGATCCTCCGACAGCCGCTCGACATGATGGTCGAGCGCATAGAGGCACATCGCGGCGAGCACGCCGGTCTGGCGCATCGCGCCGCCCCAGCGCCGCTTGAACAGCCACGCCTCCTCGATGAAGGCCTTCGAGCCGGCCAGCACCGCGCCGACCGGACAGCCGAGACCCTTGGTGAAAGCGATCCAGGCGCTGTCATAGCCGCGCGCATAGTCCTGCGGCGGGATCCCGGTCGCGACGCTGGCGTTCAGGATGCGCGCGCCGTCGAGATGCGTGGCGAGCCCCGCCTCTCGCGCGACATCCGCCACCGCGCTCAGCTGATCCCGCGGCCAGATCGCCCCGCCGCCGAGGTTCGAGGTCTGCTCCGTCACCAGGAGGCGGCTCCGCGGCGCATGGGCCGAGCGCGGCCGAATCGCTTCCCGCACCGCGTCC
>JBCBRF010000212.1:0-5831 GCA_039819865.1 Pseudomonadota bacterium
CCAGGAGGGTTCGCACCATGCGCTCGCTCGACATCGACCAATTGCGCGCCCTCCTGGTCGGCGCGGGGCGGCGGTCCGGATCGCTGGAGCCACGACGCGTCCGATCCCGAGCGGGCGAATGAGAGGCCGCGCGACGGCGGCGCTCCGGTCGGACCTGGGCGCTTTCAGGGCGCTTCGGCCGAGGCGCGCGGATTGCGGCCGGGATCGGGCGGGAGATCGTCGCCGTTTATCGCAGCGATGAGAAGCTTTCGTTTCAATTGGCGCCTCCGCGCGACCATATCGACCGAGCGGGAAGGCCGAGAGCGGCGGTCGACCGGACCCCCGCGGCCGCCGGCCGCGACGGTCGACGCCGTTCGGACGGCTCGGGCGCGACGCCCGGACCGCTCCTGACGACACTAGAAGTGCGGCGACGGTCTCGGACCGGGCGCCGCCGTGAATGGCTTCGGCGCGTGCGCCGGAGCGGGAGAAGACGGTATGCGGACCATCGCCTTTCTGACGCTGTGCAGCGCCTTCGCGTTCTTGAGCCTGTTCGCACGGGCCGCCTTCGAGCCCACGCGCGGTCTCGATCCGGAGATCGGCCGGGCCGCGATCGGCGAGCGGCTCCGCGCGGCGCCGCCGCGGGCGCGCGAGCTGCGGTTCGATCCGGCGCGCGCGCCGGGGCCGGGATTTCATCCGAGGATCTCCGTCGCGCCCGCCGGCCCGACCCCGTTCGACCGGTGAGCGGGCGCGCAGCCGTGCGACGCGGGGGCGCGTCGCGCCATGTTCTCGCCCTGACGCCGCGGCTTGGTGAGCCTCGGCTGACAGGGAGGTCATGATGCGGATGATGGCTGAGCAGCGGGCGGTCGCGGCGGGGCGCGTCTTTCGGGCGGCGCTCCGCGCGGCGGCGATCGCCGGCGCGGTCTCGGCGTCGCCCGCACTGGCGCAGTCCTCCGGCGCCCCCCAGCAGCGCTCGCTCTATGTCGAGGTCGAGCGCCTGAAGCCGAGCGGCGCCCGTTGGGACGCGATCGCGCTGTTCGGGCTCGAGGCCCGGATCGAGGGCGTCAACCTGCAGGCCGAGGCTCCCGACCCGGTCGCCTGCGTGCTCGCGCTCGACGGCTCCGGGGCGGTCGATTGCGAACCGAAGAGCCTCGAGGCGGAGCCCCCCTGCCTCGACCGCTTCGCCTGCGAGTTTCACGAGCTGCCGCTCGACGCGCCGATTTATGGCCTCGTGGTCTTTGACTGGGAGCCGGTGCGCGCCCGCTCGACCGGGCTGTTCGACTTTGAAGGCCAATGGGCCGAGATGCGGTCGCAGTGGGATTCCTTCGATCCGATCGCCGTGCTGCTGGTCTCGGACCGTCGGCTCCGCCCGAAGAGCCCGGAATGGGAGGCCGCGCAGGAGCGTATGGCGTTTCTGCTGGAAGCGCTGCTCCGCCCGGCGACCGACGCGGCGCGGAGTCGCTTGGAGCCGCCGTTCCTGAACGTCGCCGCCGCGGAGCTCGAGGCCGGTTTGCCGACCGTTGGCGCGCGGCTTCGGATCCGCAGCTTCGAGTGATCTCGACTTGCGGGGCCGCGGGTCGGTTTTCGACAGGACCCGGCCGCCTGGAGACGTTCCGCGCGGGTCCGGCGTGCTAGCGCTAGCCCCGAGCATGATCGCAGAGTTTCGAGGAAAGACGCCGATGGCCGCGACCGTTCTGGATGGAAAAGCCTTCGCCGCCGGCCTGCGCGCGCGCGTCGCCGAGCATGTCGCTGAGATCCGCGCCGCTCGCGGGGTCGTTCCGGGCCTCGCGGTGGTGCTGGTCGGCGAAGACCCCGCGAGCCAGGTCTATGTGCGCAACAAGGGCAAGCAGACCGTCGAGGCCGGAATGGAGTCCTTCGAGCATCGTTTGCCGCCGGACGCCTCGGAGGCGGAGCTGCTCGGGCTGATCGGGCGCTTGAACGACGACCCTGCGGTGCATGGGATCCTGGTCCAGTTGCCCCTGCCGACGCAACTGAACGCGGATCTCGCGATCAACGCCATCGCGCCGGAGAAGGACGTCGACGGTTTCCACATCTCGAATGTCGGGCTGCTGGCCACCGGCCAGAAGGCGATGATCCCCTGCACCCCGCTCGGCTGCCTGCTGATGCTGCGCGACCATCTGGGCGATCTCTCGGGCGCCGAGGCGGTGGTGCTCGGGCGCTCCAACATCGTCGGCAAACCGATGGCGCAGCTGCTGCTCGGCGAGAGCGCGACGGTGACGATCGCCCATTCCCGCACCCGGGACGTTGAGGCGGTCTGCCGCCGCGCCGACATCCTGGTCGCCGCCGTGGGCCGGCCGGAGATGGTCAAGGCGAACTGGGTGAAGCCGGGCGCGACCGTGATCGATGTCGGCATCAACCGCATTCCCGCGCCGGAGCTGGGCCTGCGCGAGGACGGAGCCCCGAAGACGCGTCTGGTCGGCGACGTCGCCTACCGGGAGGTCGCGGAGGTCGCCGGCGCGATCACGCCGGTGCCGGGCGGCGTCGGGCCGATGACGATCGCCTGTCTGCTCGCGAACACGGTCACGGCCTGCGCCCGCCGCCTCGGCCTGCCCGAACCCTCGGAGCTGACGGCTTAGATCGCGACCGCGCCGGGACCGGGGGGCGCCGGGAAAGCGGGCGCGGCGGGAGAGCAGGCGCGCCGACCCCGACCCCGACCCCGAGGCCGGCGTCCTCGACGAAGCGCGCGCCGAGATCGGCGAGCGCGCCAGACCTCGGCGCGCCAGACCTCGGATCGATGGCGACCAACTTGTCCTCGGCGAAGCCGATAACATCCCCCGCGACCGGCCGGTAGGCGATCGCGCGGAGCGGCGCTGACCGCCGATAGGTCCGGATCTTGGTCGGTTTGGCGAGGTCGGCCGTCGCGGCCAGCGTCTTGTCGCCCTTGGCGCGCGCGTAGCCCCTGGCCCAGGCGTCTGGCCCAGGCGTCTGGCCCAGGCGTGAGGATCGCCGAGCGCGGCGGCGGCCGGACTGCGGTCCGGCATAAGGGTCCTCTTCCCGTTTTCGGGCGCGTTCAAACGCCTGCGATCGCCCCAACGCCAACTTGCGCAGCAAGATGGCGGAAGATTTCTCCGAACTGCGCAGGGCGGCAGGCGTTTCCCTCGGAAACGTCGAGAGCCCCAAGTTCGACCTTTCTCTGGCCAGGCGCCCCAAGCAACGGAGGCGGGCGGGAAAGGTTTCAGCGCTCACGCCGCCGCGCTCGGCCGTCCCACGCTGCAAGCGCTGGACGCAGCGCCGCCCTCGGGCTTTGGTGCGCGGCGTGACCAAGAGGCGACCGCGACGATCAGGAGAAGGCGAGATGACCGACGGAACCAACAGACGCTATCGCATCGCGGTGATCGCCGGAGACGGCATCGGCAAGGAGGTGATGCCCGAGGGCGTGAAGGCGCTCGAGGCGGCGGCGGCCCGGTTCGGCTTCGCGCTCGATCTCGAGGAGCACGACTTCGCCTCCTGCGACTACTACGCCAAGCATGGCGCGATGATGCCCGAGGATTGGAAGGATCGCCTGGCGGGCGCCGACGCGATCTTTTTCGGCGCCGTCGGCTGGCCGGACACGGTGCCGGACCATGTTTCGCTCTGGGGCTCGCTGATCCAGTTCCGCCGTGAATACGACCAGTACGTGAACCTCCGCCCCGTGCGCCTGATGCCGGGCGTGCCCTGTCCGCTCGCCGGCCGCGTCCCCGGCGACATCGACATGATGATCGTGCGCGAGAACACGGAGGGCGAATACTCTTCGATCGGCGGCCGCATGTTCCCCGGCACGGACCGGGAGACCGTGATCCAGGAGACGGTGATGACCCGGCGCGGCGTCGACCGCATCCTCCGCTTCGCGTTCGAGCTGGCCCAGAGCCGGCCGCGCAAGCGCCTGACCTCGGCGACCAAGTCGAACGGCATCTCCATCACCATGCCCTTCTGGGACGAGCGGGTGCGCGTGGTGGCCGAGGGCTTTCCGGAGATCGCTTGGGACCAGGAGCATATCGACATCCTGACCGCCAAATTCGTCCTGCAGCCCGATCGCTTCGACACGGTCGTCGCCTCGAACCTGTTCGGCGACATTCTCTCGGATCTCGGTCCCGCCTGCACCGGCACCATCGGCATCGCGCCGTCGGGCAACCTGAACCCGGAGCGCGCCCACCCCTCGCTGTTCGAGCCGGTCCACGGCTCCGCTCCGGACATTGCGGGCCAGGGGATCGCCAACCCGGTCGGCCAGATCTGGGCGGGCGCGATGATGCTCGAGCATCTGGGAGAGGCCGAGGCCGCGACCGCGATGCTGGGCGCGGTCGAGACCGCCCTCGGCGTGGAGAGCGGGCGCACCCGCGATCTCGGCGGGCGTCTCGACACCGCTCAGGCTGGCGACGCGGTGGTCTCGAACCTCTGACGGCCCGTTCCCGCTGTCTCAGAGCGGCGCGATCGTCCCGCGCCGCTCGTCTCGCCGTTCCGGCGATCCTCGTCGGCGGCCGCCGGGCTGCGGCGAGGATCGCGCGAATGCGGGAGACGAGCGCCCGAAACCGTCAGAGGTTCGAGACCACCGCGTCGCCAGCCTGAGCGGTGTCGAGACGCCCGCCGAGATCGCGGGTGCGCCCGCTCTCCACGCCGAGAGCGGTCTCGACCGCGCCCAGCATCGCGGTCGCGGCCTCGGCCTCTCCCAGATGCTCGAGCATCATCGCGCCCGCCCAGATCTGGCCGACCGGGTTGGCGATCCCCTGGCCCGCAATGTCCGGAGCGGAGCCGTGGACCGGCTCGAACAGCGAGGGGTGGGCGCGCTCCGGGTTCAGGTTGCCCGACGGCGCGATGCCGATGGTGCCGGTGCAGGCGGGACCGAGATCCGAGAGAATGTCGCCGAACAGGTTCGAGGCGACGACCGTGTCGAAGCGATCGGGCTGCAGGACGAATTTGGCGGTCAGGATGTCGATATGCTCCTGGTCCCAGGCGATCTCCGGAAAGCCCTCGGCCACCACGCGCACCCGCTCGTCCCAGAAGGGCATGGTGATGGAGATGCCGTTCGACTTGGTCGCCGAGGTCAGGCGCTTGCGCGGCCGGCTCTGGGCCAGCTCGAACGCGAAGCGGAGGATGCGGTCGACGCCGCGCCGGGTCATCACCGTCTCCTGGATCACGGTCTCCCGGTCCGTGCCGGGGAACATGCGGCCGCCGATCGAAGAGTATTCGCCCTCCGTGTTCTCGCGCACGATCATCATGTCGATGTCGCCGGGGACGCGGCCGGCGAGCGGACAGGGCACGCCCGGCATCAGGCGCACGGGGCGGAGGTTCACGTACTGGTCGTATTCACGGCGGAACTGGATCAGCGAGCCCCAGAGCGAAACATGGTCCGGCACCGTGTCCGGCCAGCCGACGGCGCCGAAAAAGATCGCGTCGGCGCCCGCCAGGCGATCCTTCCAATCCTCGGGCATCATCGCGCCATGCTTGGCGTAGTAGTCGCAGGAGGCGAAGTCGTGCTCCTCGAGATCGAGCGCGAAGCCGAACCGGGCCGCCGCCGCCTCGAGCGCCTTCACGCCCTCGGGCATCACCTCCTTGCCGATGCCGTCTCCGGCGATCACCGCGATGCGATAGCGTCTGTTGGTTCCGTCGGTCATCTCGCCTTCTCCTGATCGTCGCGGTCGCCTCTTCGTCACGCCGCGCACCAAAGCCCGAGGGCGGCGCTGCGTCCAGCGCTTGCAGCGTGGGACGGCCGAGCGCGGCGGCGTGAGCGCTGAAACCTTTCCCGCCCGCCTCCGTTGCTTGGGGCGCCTGGCCAGAGAAAGGTCGAACTTGGGGCTCTCGACGTTTCCGAGGGAAACGCCTGCCGCCCTGCGCAGTTCGGAGAAATCTTCCGCCATCTT
>JBCBRF010000213.1:0-5780 GCA_039819865.1 Pseudomonadota bacterium
AATAGGTTTCTTCGGGCGCTGACGAGGCGAAAACGCCGTTTTAATCAAGCGCTAAGGTCCGTCGCAGCGGTTGATCGGGCCAGTTATTCGACGCTCGAGTAAAGGCGCGTCATAGGCTTCCGCTCGCACACTGTCGCCAGCGCGCGGAACGCCAGGCCCCGCGTGCCGCGAGCGGCCGGACGTGAAGCCGGCGGTGGCGGCGCGCGGATGCGGAAAACTGCGGGTCAGATCAGGTAAAAACCGTGATCTCGGGCGCATGGCGACGCAGCGTCTTTCCTAGAAAGTTTGCGAGTTCGCCAAACTCGTCGCTTCGGACCGTGCCCCTCCGCCAGACCATGCCGATCGTAATCGAAGGCGGCGAGCGGCGGAATGAGCGGGCCTCGACCATGCTCTGATGCGCGACCTCGGATCGCACATAGAGCGCCGGCATCAGCGAAACGCCCATGCCCATCGCCACCATCTGCCGCACGACGTCCAAGTTCGCCCCTTCATACTCGCGGGCCAGTCGGGCGCCCCAATCCTCGCAAAGCTGGCGGACCTGCTCCCACAATTGGTTGCCGGGATGCAGCGACAGGACCGTTTCGCCTCTGAGCATTTCGGGGTCGACCTCGTCGACGCCGGCCAACGCATGTTCGTGCGGCGCGACCACGACGATCGGCTCTCTGAACAAAGAAATGCTCTCGAAATCGTTCCGCCGCAGCGGCATCGGCAGAAACAACAGGTCCAACTCGCCCGCCTCAAGCTCGCGCAGCAGCGTTTCGGGATCGCTTTCCCGGATGAAAAGCCCGAGTTTCGGATGGGCGTCATGCAGTTCCGGCAAAACCAACGGCAGGAAGTAGGAGCCCAGCGACTGGACCACGCCGGCCTTGATCGTCGTGCTGAAGCGCGCACGCATCGCTGTGGAGACGGACCGGATCTCGGCGACTTCCGTCAAAGCGCGCCGCGCGTGCTCGACGACCACTCGCCCGACCGGCGTCAGGATCACCGCCTGCCGCGTCCGCTCCACCAAATCGGCGCCGAGCTTCGCTTCGAGCTCCTTCAACTGCGCGCTCAGCGTGGGCTGGGTGACGTGGCACGCTTCCGCGGCGCGGCGGAAGTGCCGTTGGTCAGCGATGGCGACAAGGTAACGGAGCTGCTGAAGCGTCGGCATGACAGCGCGATCTTTCGGAGCATGGTTGATAGATAACAACTATCACCATCCCCTGCTCTTTCGATTGGGACAATCGCCGAGGCGGCCCATATGCGACAAAATGTGCAAATGAGGTCGGCATGCGGCGCTTTAAGAACATCTTGGTGCACTGTGACGCGCACAGCGGCTACGAGAGCCTGCTCGATCGGGTCCGCTGGCTGGCCAGGAGCAACGAAGCGTCGGTGACGCTGATCGACGTGATCGAAACCGACGCAAGCGGCCTTCTGAACGTTTTCGGGGCGAAGTCCCAGGCCGATCGGGCGGCGATGGCGAGCAAGATCGAAGACGCCCATCGCGAGCGGATCGAGACCGTGGCGAGTTCTCTGCGCGGCGCCGGGGTCGAAGTCGAGACGACCGTCCGCAGCGGGTCGGCGATGCTCGAGATCATTCGGCGCACCATGGAGCACGGGCATGACCTGGTGATGAAAGCCGCGCAGCCCCAGCCGAACTGGCCGCTGCTCACCAGTCTCGACATGCACTTGATCAGAAAATGTCCGAGCGCCGTCTGGATCGTCAAATCGACCGCACCGGCGAAAGCCACTCATATCCTGGCCGCGGTCGATCCCGATCCGGACGACTCGGTGCGCGATCGCTTGAATATGACGGTCATGCAGCTGGCCACCTCGCTGGCGACCGCAGACGAGGCGAAGTTGGACGTGCTCAACGCCTGGACCTTGTTCGAGGAATCTGCTCTGCGGCACGGGCGCGCGAAGCTCAAGCCGCAGGAGGTCGACGCGCTCGTCGAGGATCGCCGCCGCGTCAGCGAATGGCGGCTGAATGCGCTCGCCCGCGAGTTCTCGGCTGCGCATTCGGGCATGCGGACGTTCAGCGTCAAAGGCTTGCCCGGAGACGTGATCCCGGAACACGCGGCTGCGGACGCGGTTGACACGATCGTCATGGGCACGGTCGGCCGCACCGGGATTTCCGGACTGCTGATCGGGAACACCGCCGAGACGATCCTGAGCCGGGTGAATTGCTCGGTCCTAACGGTGAAACCCGAAGGTTTCGTGTCGCCCGTCGCGCCCGGCGCATGACCCCTCCATCGGTATCAACAGCAGAGCCGCATGAGTCAGATCACTCACGAGACGCCTGAGGCGATCACCAGCCGATCCGCCGTCCGGGGGAACGGGCTGATCGGCGTCGTTCCGATCGTGATCGCGGCCGGGCTGTTCGCCTTCTTTCTGCAGCTGACGCCGCCCATTGCGGACGGCCAGCGCCTCATTTGGACGGCGACCTGGATCCCCTCGCTCGGCGTGGAATTGTCGTTTCTCGTCGATGGGCTCAGCCTGACCTTCGCGTTGCTGATCAGCGGCATCGGCGCGCTCGTCTTGCTCTATTCAAACACCTATTTGGCCGGCCATCCGCAATACGGGCGATTTGCGCTTCTACTCAGCGCCTTCATGGTCTCGATGCTGGGTCTGGTGCTGGCCAACGATCTGATTCTGCTTTTCGTGTTCTGGGAGCTGACGACCTTCACCTCCTACCTGCTCATCGGTTTCGGACACGAGAAAGAAGGCAATCGCCGCAATGCTCTGCAGGCGCTGCTGCTGACCGCGGCGGGCGGCTTGGCGTTCTTGCTGGGCCTGATTCTACTCGGCTCCGCAGCCGGCTCATCGCGGATATCCGACATCCTGGCCCTCGGTCCCGAGCTTAAGGAGCACGCGCTCTATTTGCCGATCTTCGTTCTGTTGTTGATCGGGGCCATCACCAAATCCGCGCAGACGCCGTTCCACTTCTGGTTGCCGAATGCGATGGCGGCGCCCACGCCCGTCAGCGCTTTTCTGCACTCCGCAACGATGGTGAAAGCGGGCGTCTATCTGCTGGCGCGCATCCATCCGGCGATGGCGGGGACGGCGGAATGGATGTGGAGCCTCACGATCCTCGGCGCGACGACCGCGGTGTTCGCCAGCTTTCTCGCAATGCGTCAGAGCGATCTAAAGCAAGCCCTGGCCTATACGACGCTGATGGCGCTCGGAACGCTCACGCTGTTCCTGGGACAGGAGTCGGGCTACGCGATCACGGCTTTCGCGACCTTCTTGATCGTTCACTCGCTCTACAAGGCCTCACTCTTTCTGGTCGTCGGCAACATCGACCAGTCGACCGGCACGCGCGACGCCGCCACGCTCGGAGGGCTGCGCGTGGCGATGCCCCTGACGGCGGCGGCGGCGGCGGTCGCCGCGATGTCGATGGCGGGCTTCCCGCCGCTGCTGGGCTTCATCGGCAAAGAGCTGAAGTATGCGGGAGCGTTGGCCGTCGCGTCCGAGCCGATCCTGGTGGCGGGCGCCGTCCTGGTCGCCAACGCTCTGATGCTCGCCGTTGCTGGCGTCGTCGCGTACAACCCGTTCTGGCGTCCCGGCGCCGCGACCCCGAAAGCGCCGCGGGAAGCGTCCTGGCCGATGCTGGCGGGACCCATGATTCTAGCGACGCTCGGCGCTCTTCTCGGCGTTTATCCCGACATCTTGCAGGCGGCTCTCGTTCACCCGACGGTTCTGGCGGTGACCGGCGGAGACGTGGAGCCCAAGCCTCTGGAGCTTTGGGCGGGCTTCAATCTGCCGCTGCTCATGAGCGTCGCGACCTTTGCGTTGGGCGCCGTTTTCTATGCGTTCCGCGATCGGCTGCGGGCCTGGATGGACGTGGCCTTCGCGCCGCTGCCGAAGCTCGACGCCGCCTGGGATCGGTTGCTCGACGGTCTGAAGCTTCTGGCCGCGTGGCAAACCCGACGGATCCAAACCGGCCGGCTCACCGACTATCTGGGGGCGACTTTCGTCGTGATCGCCGCGGGCCTGCTCGGTTCTTACTTTTATGTCGGCGCGCCGGCGATAACCGCTGATCTGGGCGCCGCGACTTGGAAACATCTCGCGCTCGCGTCGCTGTTGATCAGCGGGGCGGTGCTGACCGTTCTCGCGCCGACGCGGATCACCGCCATCGCCGGTCTCGGCGTGGTGGGCATCGGGGCGGCGCTCGTCTTCATCGTCTTTGGCGCGCCGGACGTGGCGATCACCCAGCTCCTGGTGGAGACGTTGGTGGTCGTCCTGGTCGCGGTCGTGATGCTGCGCCTGCCGCGACTGAGGGCCGAGCCGTTTCGCGCCGGTCGCGCCCTGCTCGCCGCGATCGTCGGCGCCGCCTATGCCGGCGTGATGCTGCTGATCCTGTCCCAGCCGCTCGACCGCCGACTGACCGATTTCTTCGAGGCCGCCAGCGTTCCGGAGGCCTACGGCCGCAACATCGTCAACGTCATCCTCGTCGATTTCAGGGCTCTTGACACTTTTGGCGAAATCGCGGTCGTCGTCGTCGCGGCCCTGTCGGCCTACGCGCTGCTCCGCCTCGCACAGGGAGTCGCTCGATGAACTCCGTCATCTTGAGCGCCGGCACGCGCTATTTGGTTTGGCTGCTGCTCGCCTTCTCGATCTACATGCTTCTGCGCGGCCACAACGAGCCGGGAGGCGGCTTCATCGGCGGGCTTGTCGGCGCGACCGGTTTCGTTCTGGACGCCATCGCCCGGGGCGCTCAGGCGGCGCGCGCGTCGCTCCGCGCGGATCCGACCTCGATCGCGATGATCGGTCTCGGGATCGCGCTCGCGGCCGGCGCGTCCGCAGCCTTCTTCGGCGACGCTCTCTTCACCGGGCAATGGCTCTTCATCGGCGGAAGCGAGACAGAGAAGGGCCTGCCTCTCTCCAACATCCTGGTGTTCGACATCGGCGTTTACCTTGTCGTGTTCGGGTCGGTCCTGGCCCTCGTCTTCGCGCTCGAGGAGGTGATGTGATGGAGGCGCTGCTGGCCCTCACCATCGGCGTTTTGGTCGCCTGCGCGGTGTATCTGATGCTGACCGGCGATTTCCTGCGCTTCGTCTTCGGCCTGGTGCTGATCTCGAACGCGGCGAACCTCACGATCTTCGTGTCGGGTCGACTGACCGAAGGCGCGCCGCCGCTGGTGGCGACCGGGGCCGCCGAACCCGCGGGCCTCGTCGCCAACGCCTTGCCGCAGGCCCTCGTTCTGACCGCGATCGTCATCGGCTTCGGCCTGTTCGCGTTCGCCATCGTGCTGGTGTTCAAGGCCTGGAACACGCTCGGCACGCTCGACGCGGACGCGATGCGTCTGGCGGAGCCCGAGGAAGATCGCCCATGAGCTGGGTTCTCGCGCTTCCATTGATCATTCCGTTCGCGACGGCGATCGCCGCGTTTCTCGCGCGTCGCAGTCGCGTCGGCGCCTGGATCTCCGTCGGCGGCTCGGTCGCCCATCTGCTGGCGGCGATCGCGCTGCTGCGGGCGGTCCTCGAGAACGGCGTGGTCGCAGGCCAGATGGGCGGCTGGCCTGCGCCCTTCGGCATTACTCTGGTCGCCGATCACCTTTCCGCCGCGATGGTCCTGATCACGGGCGTCGTCGCGGTCGCCGTCTCGGTCTACGCGCTCGCGGATTTGTAGAGACCGCCCATCCGCGGCAGGTCCGCGCTTCCGGTCAATCGCCGTGCGACCCCCGCCACCAGGAACAGGTTCGCTTTCACGATGATGTGGTGGATCAGGTAGAAAATCGCGCCGACCATCGCCAAGGGCGTCAGAAGGGCCAAGCCCAGCACCATGTAGCCGATCTGGCT
>JBCBRF010000214.1:0-5775 GCA_039819865.1 Pseudomonadota bacterium
TGAGCGTCACGAGGCCGAGCGGGCCGCGCGTCTCGAACAGGATATCGTCGTCGCTCATCCGATTCTCACCGCATCTTGCGTTCGATCCGCGTCTAATGCGCCGCCCAGATGAAAAAGAAAACCCCGATCGAGGCCAGGATCGAACGGATGAGGTGAAGCCGACCCCAGAGCCGCAGGACGCTGAGAGCCTCGCCGCCCGCCCCTTCCTGCGCCCCTTCCTGCGCCGCCTCGCGCACCCCTTGGTCCGGCGCTTTGGCCAGATCGCGGAGCTTATGCCCAGGCGCGCCCATGGCCACGATGGTGAAGACGAAGGCGGACGCCATGAAAGCCGAGCCGAGCGCCCATTTCGGATCCGGCTCCGCGAAGGCGGCGGCGACGCCGAGCCCGGCGGCGCCAAGCGCCAACACCGCAAGCGCCGGCCCGCCGCGCGACCAGCTCGAGACATAGGCCTGCGCCGCGGCGCGCGGCGGCAGGCGCATCCAGGCCGGATGCGCCGCGCCGGCGACCCACCACAGCGCTCCGGTGGCCAGCGTCGCCAGAAACCAGGCGTTCATGCCGTAGAACATCGCTCACCTCGTGATTCGTCGAAACTCACAGCGCCCCCGGGGCGGTCGCCGCCGCGGCGACCGCCGTGGCGAACAGGGCGACCACGACGCCGGCGAACTGCGCCCGCCAGAGTTGATCGAACGCGGTCGCCGCACGATCCGCGTCCCGCTCGGCGGCGGCCGCGCGCAGCTGCGGCTCGATCGCGAGGCGCGCCCCGACCACCGGGCCGATCGCGGTCAGTGCGGCCAAAGCCCAGACCCCGCCGAGCGCCGCCTCGGCCGCGAGATAGGCCGCGCCCACCCCGGCCACCGGAAGCGCAAGCGGACCGGCCATCCGCATCCGGCCGCGCGCCAGGCGATGTCGGACGAGCCCGAGCGCGAACGCCGCCGCGCCGGGCCCCTCCGCCCTCTCCTCCTCCCGCAGAGCCTCCGCGATCAGATTGCGCGGCGCGCCCGCGAGCTCTGAGGCCGCGCCGATCCAGAACAGCCCCGCCGCGGCCCAGAACCAGAACTCGCCGTAAACCTCGGCCCAATCCGTGAAATACATGCCCGATCCCTCCGCTCCCCAGGGGCGGGAGCTGACTAGGGAGAGATGGCGGCGGATCCGTCGGCGTCCACAGGCGCGCGCCTTCCGGCCCCGCAGGCGCGGCGCAAGCGGTCACGCCGACAGGAACTCCATGACCGCGCTCAACACGAGATCCGGACGCTCCAGCTGAGGCAAATGGCCGACGCCCGGCAATGTCTCCCAGGCCGCGCCGGGCATCGACGCGTGGAGCGCGCGACCGCGGGCCAGCGGGATCCAGGGATCGGCCTCGCCCCAGACGATCTTCGCCGGGCAGCGCACGGCGCCGAAGTGCGGTTCGATTTCGGCGGTGAATCGCTCGTCAGCCTGCGCGAACTGCCGATAGAAACCGCCTCGTCCCGCCTCCGTCAGCCAGGGCGCGACCAGCGCCTCGAGGTCTTCCGACGGCAGGGGATTGGTCAGCGCGCCTTGGATGTAGGCGCGGACGACCGCCTCGTGGATATGCGGCGGCAGGCCTTTGAACGCGTCCACATGGCGGCCGACATGGTCGAAGAAATCCGACCCCCAAGGACGCATGGCGACGACGTTCATCAGGACCAGCCGATCGAACTCGGCGCCATGCAGCAGATGCGCCCGCAACGTCGTCGCGCCGCCGAAATCGTGGGCCACCACGCGCGGCCGCTCGAGCCCCCAGCGCCCCAGCATCTCCGCGAAGACCGCGCCCTGGACGTCGAGCCCGCTGCGCTGGTCGTCCCGCATTTCGGAGCGGCCGTATCCGGGCATGTCGTACCAATGGACCCGGAAGCGCTCCGCCAGAGCCGGGATCACGCGGCTCCAGCAGACCGAAGACCAGGGCCAGCCATGCGCGAGCACGAGCGGCGGTCCCTCGCCCGCGGCCCCGGCGGCGACGCGCCCCGCGCTGGTCTCGACCGTTTGATCCAGGCGCCACATCATAGGTCGTCGCATAGCATGATCGGAAAGCCGCCGAACAGCCGCGCGCCCGCGGCCGATACGCGCCCGCGGTCTTCGCCACCCTCGACCTCTGCGCGTCTGAGGCTTCGACAGCGCGCCGCCGCCAATCCTACTGCTTTGTCTTCGTTTGTTTTCGAATCCTCGACGTCTGCGCTCTAACCTGCCACCCTCCACCGAGCGGGAAGGGCGCGGCCGCGCTCCGCTCGATGAGCGAAAGGGGCCGTGTATGGAGACGTTGTTCCAGCTCTCCCGCGTGTATTTCGGGATTCGCGCCGTCGTTGCGCGCGTAGTGGAGAGCCCGTTCGTGCGTTTGGCCTCGCTTATCCTCCTGGTCGTCATCGCCTGGCGACTGATCGCCGCCCCGCCGGGCGCGCCCGCTTCGGCCGACACGGCCACCGTGACCCAAGCGCCGGGCGTCGCCGGGAGCGAGGTCGCCGATGCGGCCTCCGCCGCCACGGACGCGCCTAAGACGCGATCGAGCGCCGAGGCGCCCGCGCCCGAAGCGCTGCCCCAGAAAGGCCCGTTCGACACCGACCTCGTCGCGTGGTGGGTCGCCTCGGCCGCCGCTCCGGGGGCGAGCGGCAAGGTCGACGCGCTCGAGCATCTGCACCGCTCGGGCAAGACCTTCGTCGGTCTCGACCTGTCCTGCCGGCGCATGAACGGCTTGCCGACCATCGATGTGAACTGCGCCAATGGCGCGTTCCTGAAGGGCGTCGACCTGTCGCCGGTCGACGGTCGCCCGGTCGATCTCACCAGCTCGGACTTGTCCGGCGCCAATCTCGAGGAGGCGCGGCTCCGCGGCGCGCTGCTCAGAGACGCGGTCCTCGCACGGGCTTCGCTCGCCAACAGCGATCTGATCGAAGCCGACTTGTCCGCGGCCGATCTGCGCGGCGCGATCCTCTCCGGCGCGACGATCGAGAAGGCGCAGATGTCCGAAGCGATCCTCGACAGCACGAAGCTCGAAGGCGCGAAGATGCAGAACGCGGATCTGGCGCGCGCGCGGATGATCGGGGCGGATCTGCTGAAGGCGGACCTCACCGGCGCCGATCTGCGCGGGGCGGACCTCACCGGCGCCCGCCTGACGGACGCCCGGCTCGGCGCCGCGCGCTTCGACGTCGCGACGCTGAGCGGTACCGAGGTGTCGGGCGCGGATTTCGGCGAGGCGCAGGATCTCGACACGGTGTTCGCGGACAATGTCTGGGCTTGGGCGGACAAGCCGCCGAAGAACCTGCCTGCGACGCTGCCCGAGGGCTTCCAGGTGATCCTCTGCGCCCCTGGCGACGACGAGGCGAACCGGCGGAACTACGAGAACGCGGTCAAGACCGGCAGCATCGTTCGCGGGCGGCCGCCGAACTGCTGAGCATGCGCGCTCGCGGTTCAGATCCCACTTGATCGCCTCCCAATTGGTCTATTTCCCGTCGCGACCCCTGTTTGCAGACGGAGACTTTCATGATCGCCCGCCTCTTCGCCGGCCTGCTCGTCGCGAGCGCCGCGATGGCCGCCCCGTCCGCTGGCGCCGCCGAGCCGTACGAGACGCGCTTTCAGTCCATCGATGGCGACCCGATCCCGTTCTCGGCCTTCCGGGGCCGGCCGGTGCTGGTCGTCAACACGGCGTCGCGCTGCGGCTTCACGCACCAGTATGACGGGCTGCAGGCGATCTGGGAGCGCTATCGCGACCAGGGGCTCGTGGTGCTCGGCGTGCCTTCGGGCGATTTCAATCAAGAACTCGCGTCCGAGCAGGAGGTGAAAGAGTTCTGCGAGGTCAATTTCGGGCTCGATTTCCCGATGACCAAGATCGAAAAGGTCCGGGGTCCGAACGCCCATCCGTTCTACGCCTGGGTCGCCGACCAGGCCGCGCAGCCGCGCTGGAACTTCTACAAGTACCTGGTCGGGGCGGACGGTCGGCTGATCGACAGCTACAGCTCGATCACCGGACCGGAGAGCCCGGAGTTGACGCGCCAGATCGAAGCCGCGCTCGCCGAGGCCACCGTTCGCGGCCGCTGGAGCGTGCGCGAGGACGGCGCCGGCGCGACGAACTGAACGCGCAGCGCGCGCGGGATGGCGCGACACGGGGCGGATCGCGGCTCCTCGATGCGTGCTGCGGCGGGCGCCTGCTCGGCTAGTCGCGCAACGCCGCCGCCACTTTTCGGATCGCCTTCATCTCGTCCGCGTCCTTCCGATCGAGATTGCTCATCTGCAACGCCATGCGCCGGTTCGAGCGGAACCGCGCGCCGTGGCGGTCCAGAAAGTCCCAGTAGAGCGTCGTGAAGGGGCACGCCTTGTCGCCGGTGGCCTGCTTCGGGTCGAAGCGGCACTCCCGGCAGCAATCGGACATCCGGTCGATGTACGAACCCGACGCGGCATAGGGCTTGGTGCCCACCACGCCGCCATCGCCGTGCTGGCTCATGCCCAGCACATTCGGCAGCGACACCCAGTCGATGGCGTCGAGATACATCGACATATGCCACTCATGGACCTTGTAGGGGTGAGCGCCCAGCAGCAGCTGGTACAGCCCCATCACCATGAGCCTTTGGATGTGATGGGCGTAGCCGGTGCGGACGAGGCCGCCGAGCGCGTCCGCCAGACACGCCATCTCCGTCTCGCCGGTCCAGAACCACTCGGGCACGTCGCGATCCGCGTCGAGCGCGTTCCGATCCGCGTAGTCGGGCATCATCGTGAAGTAGATCCCCCGCACGAACTCGCGCCAACCCAGGATCTGCCGCACGAAGCCCTCCACCGCGTTCAGCGGCGCGGCCCCTTTTTCGTAAGCCTTGATCGCGCGCGCGCACGCCTCCTCGGGCGAGATCAGCTTCAGGTTCATCACCGCGGAGATCCGCGCGTGGTAGAGGGTCACGCGCCCGATCGCGATCGCGTCCTGGTAGTCGCCATAGTCCACGAGGCGGTTGTCGATGAAGTCGTCGAGCGCCGCGAGGGCGTCCGTTCGCGTGACGGGCTCCTCGAAGCCGTCAAGAGATCCCGGCGCGTTCCCGAATCGGTTCGAGACCATGGCGAGCACCTCCATGGTGATCGCATCGGGCGTAAAGGTCTTGCGCTTGGGGATCAGCCCAGGACCGTCGCGGCCGAAGCTCTTGCGGTTCTGCTTGTCGAAGTTCCAGGCGCCGCCGACGGGGCCTTCGCCATCCATCAGCCAACCGGTGCGCTTGCGCTCCGCGCGGTAGAAGTCTTCCAGGATGAAGCGTTTGCGGCCCTTGCGCATCTCGGCGAAGGCCTCGGGCGTGCTGAGGAAATGGCGGTCTTCGATCGTTTCGAGCCGGGCGCCGGCTTTCTCCGCCGCGCCGATCAACTGTCCGCGGACTCGCCAATCGCCAGGCGCGACGACGATCGCGGCCTCAGGCTTCAGCGCCTTCACCGCCTGCGTCAGGCCGGCGCCGAGGCTCTCGGGCGGGTTTTCGTGGTCGAGCCGGTGGTAGATCACGGGACGCCCCGCCTGCGCCTGCTCCGCCGCGAAATGGCGCATCGCGGCGAAAAACATCACGAGACGGCGCTTGTGCTGGGCGATGTAGGACGCCTCCTCGCCGGCCTCGCACATCAGGAGGACGTCCTGGTCGGAATCGAAGGCGTCGAAGATCGCCGAGTTCGCATCCAGCTGATCGCCCAGCACCAAACACAGGCGGCGAACATTCTTTGGAACGGCCGGACCTTCGGGATGGGCGGGAAGATCGTTTCTGCTCATGGGATCGGAGATGCGCGCCCGTCCTGAAAGGTCCAGGCGGA
>JBCBRF010000215.1:0-5760 GCA_039819865.1 Pseudomonadota bacterium
ACATCGTGCCGAAGCGGGCGAACACGAAGTCGAACTCGCCTTTCGGCAGCGCGACCTCCGCGTCGCCGCGCAGGAAGCCGACATTGTTCGCGCCCGCGTCCGCCGCCGCCCGGCGGGCGTCTTCGAGGAACGCGTCGCAGCAGTCGATCCCGACCACGCGGCCCTCGGGCCCGACCATGCGCCCGAGCTGGATCGCGGTGTCGCCGAAGCCGCACCCGACATCGAGAACCGCGTCGCCGACGCGCACGGGGAGCTTCGGCATCACCTCCGCGCTGTGCTGCGTGAGCCCGTCGACGAGCACATGCTTGAAGCGGATGAACTTCGGCGCGAGGATCTCGTTCCAGAACTTCACAAACTCGGTGTCTTCGGGCGTGATCTCGGCTGTCGCGGTCGTCATGGCGTCCCTCCCGGCTGGCCTGTCCGACATCGGCCCCGGCGCGCGACGGGGCCGAGTCGCAGCGGACCGAAGCCCGCTGCGCGCGTCAAGCGCGGCTCAGTCCCGCTCGAGGTCCGACAGCCGCTTCTCGAGCGCGATCAGGTGAAGGGTCATCTCCTCGATCTTGGCGAGCAGCGCGCCGTTCATCGCCGCGAGGTCGACGCCTTCGCTCCGCATCCGCTCGGCGGAGGGGACGCCCGGCAGATGGCCGTGGGCCGCGATATGCGCCTCGGTCTCGGAGAGGGTCGGGGCGGCGTAGTCGGCGGCGAAGACGTGGTCTGCGGTGTGGACGGCGCGGCCCTGCACCATGATGCGGCCGTCGCCCGCGTCGAGGTGGATCACGGTCTGGCCGTCCGCGTCCTTCAGCGCGATGTCGCCGGCGGCGCCGAAGCCGCCGAGATAAAGATTGCCCGCGCCGCCGTCGAGATGCGCGCGGACCGAGCCCTTGTCGTCGAGCAGGCGGAGATCGCCATTGTGCCCGTTGTCCCCGAGCGTCGCATTGCCGTTGCCGCCATCGAGATGCACCGACTGCAGGCCGTGGGCGTCCTTCAGCACCAGATCGCCCTGGGAACCCTCGCCGCCCGCGTAGATGTTGCCCGTCCCGCCGTCGAGATGGAGGCGCACGCGGCCGTCGTAACAGAGGAGGCGCAGGTCGCCGTTCGAGCCGTGGCCGCCGAAGGTCCCATTGCCGTTCCCGCCGTCGAGATGCACGGTCTGGGCGCCGGCGCCGTTCAGCAGCGCGAGATCGCCCTGGGCGCCGCCGCCGCCCATGGTCAGGTTGGCGTCGCCGCCGTCGATATGGACCGTGCCGTAGCCGTCCTTGTGCTTCAGCAGGATATCGCCCTCGCAGCCTTCGCCGCCCGCGTAGAGATTGCCCGTGGCGCCGTCGAGATGCATGCGCATCCGGCCGTCGTCCGAGAGCAGGCGGATGTCGGCGTTGGCGCCGTTGCCGCCGAGCGTGATGTTCCCGTCGCCGCCGTCGATATGGACGGTGTGCCGGCCATTGCCGTCGCGCAGGATCAGGTCGCCCTCGGCCGTGCCGCCGCCAAGCGCCAGGTTGGCGGTCTGGCTGTTGAGGATCCCGGTCTCCTGACCGGCGTCGTTCATAAGGACCATGCGGTGGCCGGTGGCGAACATCGTTGAACTCCTTCTTTGGGGGCGGGCGCTCGGAAACCGCCGAATCGCCGTCCAAAATGATCCATATCGGAACAGTATGACGGGATAGCGGGGCGGGACGGCGCGGCGATGCGTCCCGCCGGCGGCCGCTCGACCCGCTCACGACGGATGGCGGCGCGCCCCGATCATACTTGATCGCCCTGGGCCGCGCCGCGGCCGATCCGGCGGAGCAGGCGGTCGGTCTCGGAGCCGCGCCCCTGGAGCGCGGGGGCCCCGGCCTTCAGCGCTGCGGCGCAGAAGCGGATCGCCGCCTGGACCCGCGCCGCGCCGCGGAGGCGCACGGGCGCGGCGACGCGCAGTTCGCCCGCCGGCCAGGGGCCGCGGACCCGCACAAGCTCGGGCAGCCCGTCGCCCAGGATGCAAGGCAGCGCGGCGACGCCCAGGCCGGCGGCGGCCAACGCGGCGCGGGCGGAGGAGCCGCGGGCCGCGGCCGCAAGGGGCGCGGCGCCAAAGCCCTGCAACTCCGCCCAAGGCGGCCGCGACAGCTCGCTCCCGTCGGACGGAGGGTCGACGATCAGACCGCTCGCGGCGGGGTCGAGGCGCTCAGCCCGATCGGGGCGCGCCGCGTAGGCCGCTTCGAACCAGAGCCCCGCCGGCTGATCGAATTCGCCGTCGCGCGGGGCGTGGCCGACGCGGACGGAGACCTCCGCCGCGGGATCCTCCTCTCCGGGATCGAGCGGGATCAGGCGGGGCTCGAGATCGGGATAGCGGGCGCGCCAGGGCGACAGCGCCGGGGCGAGAAGGCGCTCCAGGACGGGCGCTGGCGCGGCGATCCGGATCGGCCCCGCGATCCGGGCGTCGCCGCGGCTGACGGCGGCGGTCGCGGCGGACAGCGCCGTCTCGGCGGCCTCCGCATGGGCGCGCAGCGCTTCGCCCGCCGGGGTCAGCGCATAGCTTCGGCCGCGCTCGAACAGGCGAACGGCGAGCTGGCGTTCGAGCGCGTCCAGGCGGCGCAGCACAGTGGAGTGGTGCAGCCCGAGCGGCGGGGCGGCGCGACGCACCGAGCCGGAGCGCGCGATCGTCAGGAAGAGTTTGGCGTCGTCCCAGTTCACCGCGACCTCCCCTGCTCCGCCCTGCCCCGCCCGACCCCGCCAGACCCGGCCCGATCTGGATCTCGGCCGCGCCCCGCCTCCGGCCTGCGCGGCCTTGGTTCACGCAATTTGTTGCGACGCGCTCTCCCCTTAGCGGGGTTTTAAGCCTGTCCGGCCATTCTGCCAGGGATCGCGCCGCGCCGCTTCGCCCCCCGCGCGCGCCGCTTCCGAGACAGGAGATCCCGCATGGCCGAAACCCTGACCACTGGCGCCGCGGCGCAGACGGGCAAGGCCGTAGACGTCGACAATCCGCTGGCCGACATGCGGATCAAGTACTTCCTGCACGAGATCTTCGAGCAGACCGGGCGACGTCCACGCGATCTGATCGGCGAGATCTTCCGGATGTATTTCTCGAAGCGCAAGGTCAGCGCGGCGGACTACTTCTCCCACCGGCTGTTCGATCCGAGCTTGAGCTGGGAGGAGAAGACGGCCTTCGTCGGCGTGGTGGGCTCGAGCCGCTTCAACCGGACGGTGAACTGGAACGGGGTCCATCACGGCTGCATCGACACCAAGACGATGCTGGCCGCGATGCTGAAAGGGTACGGGCTCCGCGCGGCGGAGACCCAGGCGGTCGCGAGCGCGCAGCGGCGCCATCCGCAGCGCACGCTGTCGAACGCAGGCGAGCTCGCCCAGTTCCTGCGCCATGACGCGCGCTATCCGCTGTTCGGCAAACCGGTCGGCGGCAGCCAGTCGCTCGGCGTCGTCAGCATCGACCGTTACGACGCGGAGGCGGACGTTCTGGCGCTGAAGGGCGTCGGGGCGAAGGGCGTCGACGCGTTCGCGGAGGAGATCTTCGAGACCTTCGAGGAAGACAGCTATCTGCTCCAGGACCGGATCGCGCCGCATCCCACGCTCCAGAAGATGGCCGGCGACGCGCTCGGCACGGTGCGGGTCGTCACGGTGCGCGACGGGCGCGACGTGAAGCCGATCTACGCGGTCTGGAAGATCCCGGCGGTCGGCGCGATCGCGGACAATTTCTGGCGCGACGGCAACATGCTGGCGCATATCGATCTCGAGACCGGAGAGACCGTGCGCGTGCAGATCGGCTCGGGCGTCGGGGCGCGCTTGATCGACACCCATCCCGGCACCGGGGAGACGCTGCTCGGCGTCACGATGCCCGACTGGGACGCGATGCTGGCGCTCGTCGAGCGGGCGGCGCTGGCGTTCCCGGCGACGCCGGTGATCGGCTGGGACATGGGCCTCACGGACCAGGGGCCGCTGGTGGTCGAGGGCAACACCAACCCGAACCATACGCTGTTCCAGATCGCCGCGAACGAGGGGCTGTTCGCGGGCGAGCGCGGCCGGTGGTTCGAGCGCATGCTGACGGAGGCCAAAGCGGCCAAGACCAAGCGCAAGGCGACCCGGAAGCAGAAGCAGCGCGCGCACAAGCGCCGGGCGCTGAAGACCGCGCTCTCCAGCGTGCTGGCGGACAAGTAAGGGGGCGGGCGCGCCTCAAAGCGGGGTCCCGATGGATGGACGTCCCTTCAGGGCGGATCCGAGCGCCGCGCCGTCCGACGACGGGGCGGCGCTCGACATGCATGGGCTTGGCGCGCCGAAGATCCCCGACATGCGGTTCCGGACCCTGTTCGCGCGGGCTCGGGCGGAGAGCGGGCGGCGCTGGTGGGAGATCCTGTGGGATTTCGCGCCGCTCCAGCGCTTCCCGAACCACCTGATGCTGATCGAGTATTTCGGCTACCGGCTGTTCGAGTGGGAGCGCTTAAGTCCGGAGGCGCGGGGCCGCTATGTCGGGTTTCTCGGCCAGCGCGCGCTCAACAGGCGGCTGAACCGGGACGCGACGCCGCCCGGACTCTGGGGCGACAAGCTGCTGTTCGACGCGCTGATGCGGGGGGCGGGCCTCCCGGTCCCGCGCCTGCAGGCGGTGGTGGGCGGGCCGGCGGTCGCGGATCCGGGGGCGGCTCGGGTGGCGGCGTCTGCGCAGGCGATCGCGGCGTTTCTGCGCGAGGCGGCGCGCTATCCGCTGTTCGGCAAGCCCAATCGCGGCGAGCAGAGCCGCGGCGTTCTGAGCCTCTCGGCCTATGAGCCCGGGATCGACGCGCTCCGGCTTGGCGACGGGCGCGCGCTGGCGGTGGAGACCGCGGCGGCGGCGATCGCGGAGGTCGCGGCGCTCGAGGGGTATCTGCTCCAGGACCGGCTGGCGCCGCATCCGGCGATCGCCGAGGTCAGCGCGGGCGGGCTCAACACCGTGCGGTTCGTGACGGCTCGGGGGCGGGGCGCGGCGGAGATCCTGTATGCGGTCTGGAAGATCGCCGCGCCGGGAGCGCCGACGGATGACGGGCTTTTCCCAGGCGCGCTGAAGGCGCTGATCGATCCGGAGACCGGCCGCGTGACGCGGGCGCAGCAGGGCGCATGGATCGACGCCAAGATCCTCGAGGCGCATCCTGCAACCGGCGCGACGCTGGTCGGCCGGACGCTCCCTGACTGGGCGACGGCGCGCGATACGGTCCTGAAGGCGCACGCTCTGGTCCCGGAGTTCCGGATCCTCGGCTGGGATCTGGCGCCGACGGCGGCGGGGCCCGTGCTGCTCGAAGGCAATGGCGATCCAGGGCACCGGGTCTATCAGACCGCGAGCGGCGCGGGCGTGCTGACCGACCGGTTTCGCGCGCTGATCGCGGAGATCCAGGCGGACCAGGCCGACCGCCGGCGGGCGCGGCGGCGGGTGAAGAGGCTCCGGGCGGGCGCGTTCCGAAAGGCGCTCGGACGCGCGGCGCTCCACGATCTGTTCGGGCTCGGCGATCGCTGAGAGACGCGCGCCGCCGGTATGTCCGGTCGCCGCGCGATTAAGTCGGAAAACCGCGAACACTTTTCCGGATCGCGCTCGCCCTGTCCGCGCGATCTAGCCTGAAAACCGCAAACACTTTTCCGGATCGCGCTTGCCCTGTCCGCGCGATCTAGCCTGAAAACCGCAAACACTTTTCCGGATCGCGCTTGCCCTGTCCGCGCGATTTAGCCGGAAAACCGCGAACACTTTTCCGGATCGCGCTCGCCCTTTCCGCGCGATTTACCCGGAAAACCGCGAGCACTGTTCCGGATCGCGCT
>JBCBRF010000216.1:0-5681 GCA_039819865.1 Pseudomonadota bacterium
CGGCGGATCACCAGCGAGGTCTTCACGCTCGCGATGTTGGGGCTCGGCGTCAGCTCATTCGTCAGCCAGTCCTGAAACGTCGTCAGATCCGGCGCCACGCATTTGAGGATGAAGTCCACCTCGCCGTTCAGCATGTGGCACTCGCGGACCAGCGGCCACTCCGCGACCCGCGCCTCGAAGTCCGCGAGGTCCGATCCGGACTGCTTCTCGAGGCCGACCATCGCGAACACGGTCACTTCGAAGCCGAGCGCGCGCGAGTTCACCTCCGCATGATAACCGTCGATATACCCGTTCTCCTCGAGCGCCCGGACCCGGCGCAGGCAGGGCGGCGCGGAGATGCCGACGCGTTTTGACAAATCGACGTTGGTCATGCGGCCGTCCGCCTGAAGCTCCGCCAGGATTTTGCGATCGATCGGGTCGAGTTTTACGCCGGGCATCGGTACTCCGCGGATGGGCGTGGGGCGTCAGGCCTGTTTTCGGGTGCGCGCGGCGCGGAACGAGCGCTGGCCGGTCATGGCGCGGGCGGCGCGTCGACCCCGCGCGACGGCGATCGGAGGCTAGTGTATGAAAGAAAATTGCGCAACGAAAGGCGGCGGCGAAACTTCCCTCGAAGAGGATTTAGGCGCGGCGGCCGGCCGATCGTTGCGCGTGCGCGTGCTCACGGATGGCCGCGCGGGCAACGAGAACCCGGCGAAGGCGCTCGCCTCGGCCGTCGCCGCGGCTTGGCCCGCCGGCGCCGACGCTGTGGAGATCGTGATCGAACGCCTCGCGCTCCGCCCCGGCGCGGCGCTGGCCCCGCCCGCGCTTTGGGCGCGTTTCGGTCCGCGCGCGGCGTTCGCCGCCCTGTCCGACTCGGCGGCCGTCGCGGCCGCCCCGCGCGCCGACCTGCTGATCGGCGCCGGTCGTCGGAGCGCCCCGATCGTCGCCGCGCTGCGCGCGACCACAGGCGCCTGCGCCGTACAGATCCTTTGGCCTCAAATGCCGATCGCCGGCTTCGACTTCGTGATCGCGCCGCGCCATGACCGCATCCCCGCGGCGGCCGCTGGCCACCCCGCGCTGATCCGCACCATCGGCGCCCTCACCGATCTGTCGCCCGAAGCCTTGAGCGCCGAGCGCGCCCGCCCCGATCCGCGCCTCGACGCCTTGCCCAAGCCCGTGATCGGCGTGCTCGTCGGCGGCCGCAGCGGCTCCGCCCGCTTCGCCGCAAGCGACGCCGACGCCCTCAGCGAGGCGATCGAGCGTTTCTCGGCGGAGGGCGCGTCGATCGCCGCCACCGGCTCGCGCCGCACCCCCGAGGAGGTCGCCGCGCGCCTTTCTGCCCTGATCCGCGGGCGTGGCGGCTTCTGGTGGGATGGCGCCGGCGAGAACCCTTTTCGCGCCATCCTCGCCCGCGCCGACGCCCTGATCGTCACCGCCGACAGCGTCAACATGGCGAGCGAGGCGGCCAGCGCCGGCCCGGCGGTGCTGATCGCGCCGGTCGGCCGCCTGTCGCCGAAGCTCGCGCGGTTCCATGCCGCGCTCGAAGCGGGCGGGCATGCGCGCCCCTTGTCCGAGGCGACGGCGCTCGCCGACCTGGTCGGAGCGTCCCCCGCCCCGTTGGCCGAGACCCCCGCCATCGCCGAGCGCCTGGTCGCGCGGCTGCTCGCCGATCGGGCGGGGCGTTGACAGCCCTCGCGCCCGGTCCAGCTTCCGCCCGGCTACGACCTCCCGCGTCGACACCCGCCGCCGCGCCCAGGAGTCGGAGCCGGAGTCGGAGCCGCTCGATGCCCTTCGCGATCGCCACGCCCTATCGCACGATCGCCCGCCCGAAAGGCGACGCCGTTTTGGTCGTGGTGACCGAAGCGACCCTGCCGCCTAGTCGGAGGGGAAGGGCGGCCTTCTGGCGCGGCGTCGCCCTCTCCGAAGCGGATCTCGTCGGTCGGCCCGGCGCGCTCGGCTACGCCAAGAGGCGGGAGCTGTTCGGTCCCCGCGCCTGGACCCTGACGGTTTGGGACGATGTCGACGGCATGCGGCGTTTCGTCGGCGGCGAGGCGCACAGAGCCGCGATCCGGGCCGCGCGCGCCGATCTGCTTGGCGAGCGTTTCGCCCGGTTCGAGACCCCGGCCTCCGCCCTGCCCCCGCCCTGGTCGAAAGCGCTGGCCGGCCTCGACGCCGTCGCCCCGCCCGTCCGTTCGGCGCGCTTAGGCTGAGCTCGACGCTTCGAGATCGTCGGCCTCAGGGGGAAACCGGTGCTGACCGTCGGGCCCGAGCGGCAGATCCCGCCTCCAGAGCGCCTCGTCGGGATCGAGCGGCCGGTAAAGATGCGGGAACAGCGCCCCGCCCCGCGACGGCTCCCATTTGAGCGTCGATCCGAGCGCATCCGCATCGAACGCGACCAGCAACAGGTCCTCACCGCCCCGAAAATGCTTCGCCGCGGTCTCCCTCAGCTGCGGTCCGGTCGAGAAGTGAATGAAGCCGTCGGCCAGATCGACCGGCGCGCCATGGAACGAGCCCTCTGCTTCGGCGATCCGCCAAAGCTGTTTTGGAACAATCTTGTAGACTTTCATCGCGTTGCTGTTTTGTCGCCTCGGCGCGCCAAGCTCAAGTCACTTATTCGCCTGTTCAAGAATTCGAGTTTGGCGCCGTGGCGCGCGGTCTCGATCCCTCGGCGTCTCCGTTGCGCCTCGCCGGGCGCCGCGGTCGGCGCTGCGGTCTTTTTGGCGCAGCTTGCAGCCATCTGTCCGCCGCATCTTGTTCCATGACGCCGGAGCCGGTTCTCTGCCTGAGCGGCCGATGGGGAGACAGCCGCGCCCGTCGTCGGCGCCCGTCGCCGGCGGAGAGCGGCGCCCGGGCGGGACCGGCCCGCGGCGGCCCGAAGCGGCCCGAAGCGGCCAGCGTGTCCGGCTGGGCATGGTCCTTGCGGCGGCGGATGCGAAACGAGTGCGCTGTCCGGATCAGTCTGATCAAGTTCCCGGATCGAGTGCGGTGGAGCGAAAACCGAGAGGCGTGTTTGCGGGTCTGCGAAACGCGATCATGCCCAGGGCGGCCGGGATGCGATGCGATGATGGGATTTGGGGGCGGTGAAGCGAAGACCGGGCGGCGCGCGGCGCGGGCCTTAGCGGCGCTCGGCGTTGCGGCGAGTTTGCTCGGCTGCAGCGCAGGCGGGCCGCGGCCCGACAGTTTCGCGCCCGACTACGCCGCCTCCGTCGAACCCGCCTTCGGTTACGACGCTTACGGGCGCTACGCCTTTGGCCATGACGGCGCGCGGCTCCGGATGTTCGCTTACCCCGCCGTCGACGCGCGCGACCGCCCGGTCCCGCCGAAGCTGGTGCTTGTCGCGGTCCATGGCTATGGCGAGCACGCCACTTTGACCTACGGCGATGTGGCCGAAAGCTGGGCGGAGAAGGGCGTGACGACCTACGCCTACGACCAGCGCGGCTTCGGCAAGAACGTGTCGCGCGGGGCTTGGCCGGGCGGCGACGCCCTGGTGAAGGATCTCGCCTATGTGGTCCGGGCGGCGCGAAAAGCGCATCCGAACGCGCCGCTCGGGATCATCGGCCATTCCATGGGCGGGGCCGTCACGATGACCGCGCTTGGCGAGGACCGCGTGCCCGAGGCGGACGCCGCGGTTCTGCTCGCCCCGGCCTCTCTCGGCGGCGATCAACTCGCCGACTATGTCCGCGCCTTCCTCTGGGTCTACACCGCGATGGCGCCGGATGAGCGGATCGCGGGATCGGGCCTCGGGGCCGTGACGCTAAGCGACAATCCCGAAGCGCTCGCCGAGCTCGAAGCGGATCCCCACTACCTCGCCAGCGGCTCTCCGCGCGAGTATCTCGGCAATGTCCGCCTGATGGACCGCGCCGTCGTCGCCGCCGAGACCGTGCGGACCCCGGTCCTCGTCGTCTGGGGCGCGAAGGATGAGATCATGCCCGGCGCCGCCGTGCGCGCCGCCTTCGCCAAGATCCCGGGCGAAAAGCGGTATCTCGAGCTCCCGGAGGGCTATCACTTGCTGATCCGGGACAATGTCGGTCCCGAGGCGCGGGCCGCCGCGCTCGACTTCCTGCTCGAGACCGCGCCCGCCGCCCACGCCGAGCGCTGAAAGCCGAGCGCTGAAAGCCGAGCGCTGAAACGGGCGGAGTCAGAACAGGCTCTCGCGATCGAGATCGACGGCCCCGAGCGGATCCCGGTCCCGGAGCGCCGCCAGCAGCGCTTCGGCCCGTACGCGGCCGTCTTGAATCGCCGCGATCTCGCCGCCGGTGATCCCGATCAGCTGCAGGAATTGCACGGCCCCATGCGGCGTCGCGATCTCCGGCATCTCCGGATCGGGCGCCGCCAAAAAACCGCTTAGCAGAGTCGGCGCGTCCGGATCGAGACCGTGCCGAAAGCCGATATGGCATCCGGGCTCAAACCAGCGCTCGGTCCTCTCGACATAGCGCGCGAGCCCCTGCAGCCGGTCGGCCGCCCAGCGCGGGACCGGGCCCAAACCTGCGATGCGCAGGCTGAGCTCGAAGCCCCAGCCGCTATGCGCGTCCCCGATGGCGGCTTCCTCATAGTCGAGCTGGCTGAGCCCGTAGCTGATCAGATGCCGATGCGGCGTCGGCGCTTCGGGACGCGCGAAGGCGACGATCTGATCGAGCGGATCGGTTCCGCCGAACCGGTGCGGGACCGTCGGCGCGCGGGTCTCGTCCGGCGCCCGGCCCGGATAGAGCCGCGCCACGGCGGCGTCGAGCGCCTCCCAACCGGGGCGATCCGCGCGGCTGTAGCGCCGACGATAGGCTTCGAGGTCGAGATCCTGTCCCATGGGCGCGCCCAGGCTCCTTTCACCCCGAGCGCTACGGCGGGTGGAGGGCCGCGATAGGACGGCGATGGGGCGCTCCTGTCACAGGACTTTCGCAAAGATGAACGCGGGCGGCCGCGCCCCGCCCCTGAGCCCGCGCCGCGGGATCCCCGAAGACGGAGAAGCCCACCCGCGCGGCCGCCCGGGCGCGCCGGTTCGGCGCGCCTCAGCGCCGGGGGCGCGGCCGCTCGAAGGGCGGGTGCTCGATGACCTGGACCCGGTCCTCGAGCGTGATCTCCGGATAGTGTTTTCGCATGCCCTCGAGCAGCACTCGGTCCGGCCAATCGCGCTTCCGCCCGAGAAACTCCGCGACCTCGCGGAGCGGCATCTCCGTGACCCGCGTGACCATCACCTCGATACGCCGGTCGCGCTCCGTCTCGTGCACATAGGCCATCGGCCCCGGCGAGATCGTCCGCTCCCCCCACCGAATGGTCGCGCGCTTCTCTCCCGAGACGAGATCCGCCCAGAGTTGCGGCGCGAGATCGAGGGATTGCATCGGCGAACTCCGTGCGGGCGCGAGAGGGGATGCCGATGGCCGCCGTCTCGACCGTCGGAACGGAAGGATGCTATGGCACGCGCGGCGGCCGGAGGCGAGCGGCGGGGGAGGCTTGATGCTCGAGACGGTGATCCAGATGGCGCTTTGGGCGTCGGCGTTGGGCGCGGGCGTGATGGCCGGGGTCTATTTCACCTTCTCCGTGTTCGCGATGCGCGCCTTCGCCGAACTGCCGCCCGCGGACGGCGCCGCCGCGATGCGGGCGATCAACCGGGTGATCCTGCGCTCCGCGTTCCTGCCGCTGTTCTTCGCGACCACGATCCTGTCGGCCGCTCTGACGGTCTGGGCGCTGCTCCATCTGGGCGATCCCCG
>JBCBRF010000217.1:0-5566 GCA_039819865.1 Pseudomonadota bacterium
ATTGCGACCCGGCGACATCGTCTCGGTCGCCATTGAGGAAGCCGAGGCCTACGATCTATGGGGAAGGAGGGTCGGCGGTCCCGACCGCGCCTGAGCACGGGGCGCGCCGACCGTTCGACGGACCGACGGGGAGGGTTCGAGATGAGCGATGATCACGCGGCCGGCGCGGCGCGCCGCCCCTGGTGGACGATCTCCGGCCTGCTGGAGCGGACCCGCGCCTACCGCAACGGCGTCCGCGGAGTGATGCGCGTCATCGGCGAGATGCGCGCGCCCTTTATCGCGTCGCTCCTCGGCGTCATCGCCTTCGCGATGCCCGGCCAGATCACCGAGGTTTATCACCTGCTGGCGGAGGATTTCGAGTTCTCCGACGGGTTCACCCCTGAGAACCTTCGATTCGCGATCTTCCTCGGGCTGCTTTGGCTGACCTGTTACATCCTCTGGTATATCGGCCGGACGCTGACGCTTCTCGATCTGGCCGACACCGGGGCGCTGGACCAGCAGGGCGCGACCGGATCGATCGCCCGTTGGGCGCCGCGACTGATCGGCGCCGCGCCCGCCTTCGCCGCCGCCGGAGGCCTGTTTTACGCCGGCGCGGCCGGAAGCGAGGACGCCGACGCCGAAGGCCTCTACGCCGCCGCCGCGATCGCGCTTCTGATCGGCTTGATGCGAATCTGGCTCAGCTGGCGGCGCACCCGCGGCGGCCGCGAAATGGCCGACCGCAGGAGCGAGTTCTGGTTCAGCGCCTGGACGCGTTTGACGTTCGGCGCGGCCCTGATCGGCTTCGTGTTCTACCTGTTCACGAACCCGATCGCGGTCCTTCAGATCCTGGGCCCGCTCTCGATCATCTGCATCTTCCTGATCGCGCTGGCTTACGGTCTCGCCTGGCTGACCTATGTGAACGACAGCACCGGGATACCGGCCCTGGGCCTGCTGGTGGGCGCGGCGCTCCTGTTCTCGGCGCTCGACTGGAACGACAACCACTATGTCCGCCAGCTTCCGCCGGCGAGCCAGGACTTCGCCGACGGGTCGGAGACCATGAGCTTCGAGGAGGCCGAGGAGATGGTTCGCCTCGCGTCGGCCCGCGCCTCGATCAGCACCGCCTTCGACGCCTGGCTGGCCGCCCGTCCGACCCGCGACGCCTATGTCGAGGCCGGCAAGCAATACCCGGTCTACGTCGTCGCGGCGCAAGGCGGCGGTCTCTACGCCGCGCATCAGAGCGCGACCTTCCTCGCCCGCCTGCAGGACGCCTGCCCGAGCTTCGCGGACCATGTCTTCGCGATCAGCGGCGTTTCGGGCGGCTCGGTCGGCGCGACCGTTTTCACCGCGCTCGCCAAAGCGGCCGACGAGCGCGAACGCAATGGGGTCTCCCCCGCGCTCGGCGACGACGACGCGGGCCCCGACCGCCCGGACGACGTCGACCTCGCGGCCTGCGTCGAGCAGGCGGCGGACCATGATCAGATCGAACCGAAAGTGAAGGCGATCTTCGAGCGCGACTTCCTGACCCCGCTCCTGTCGGCCACGCTGTTCGGCGACTTCACCGCGCGCTTCTCGCCCGAGCCGATCCCGCAACTGAGCCGCGCTCTCGCGCTGGAACAGGCCTTCGAAGCCGCATGGCGCGACGTGGAGCCTGAAGCGCCCGAATTGATCGAGACCGGCCTGCTGAACTATTGGCGCCCCGACGGCTCGGCGCCGGTGCTGCTCCTGAACAGCACGGAGGTCGACACCGGTCTGCGGGTCGTGATCTCGCCGATCCAGGATCTCGGCGCTGGCCTGCGGAGCTACGCGGAAGTCGCGAAGCCCGACGAGTTCGGCCAGGTGCCCGATCTCCGGCTCTCCACCGCAATGGTGCTGTCGGCGCGCTTTCCCTACATTACGCCCGCCGGTTCCCTCGACGTCGTCCAGCAGCTCGCCGACGGCGGCGTGACCGTGCGCAAGGCCCGTTTGGTCGACGGCGCCTATTTCGAGAACTCCGGCATCGACACCGCGACCGACGTTCTCGAGAACCTCCGCCAGGTGCTGCGCGAGCGTCGACGCGCCATCTCTCGTGCGCGCCAGCGCGGCGAAGCGATCCCGAACGACGCGGCGATCGACGCGGACATCCGCCTGATCGTGTTCGACCTCACCTCCTCGAACGCCGAGGAGCCGAGCTACGCGTTGAGCGAGCTGCTGACGCCGATCCAGGCGATCCTGAACGCGCGAACCTCCCGCTCCGAGCTGGCCCAGCTTCGCGCCCGCCGCGCGCTGTTCGCCGACTGCCGCTACCTGCTCGGCCCCGACGACAGCAGCTTCGGCGACCCGCGCGAGCAATGCCTTAAGCGCGACCTGTCGAAGAGCAGGGTCTGGAGCGTCTCGCTCGACGCCGACGCCTACGAGTTCGCGCTCGGCTGGATCCTATCGAGCTCGACCCTGCGCCAGATCGAGCGCCAACTCGGCACGCCGGCCGCCTGCAAGGTCGACGACGCCCGGGAGCTGCGCCAGGCCGAGCAGGAGCTCAACGCCCGCTACGGAGAGAAGGACGCCCAACGTCAGGAGGCCGCCGCCGCCCGGCGCGAAGCCGAGGGGCGGGAGGTCGACGAGGCCGAGCCGGTCGTCGACTCGATCGCGGTCCATAACAGCTGCATCGGCGAGTTCATCGTGCGTCAGCTCGAAGGCGACGGCGCCAACCTGCGCCGCAGCCGCACCGCGCAAAGCACGGCGCAGTGACGGGGATCGTCCTGATCCCGGGCCATCTCTGCGACGCGCGCCTCTACGCGCCCCAGCGCCCGCTGCTGGAGTCCCGCGCGCCGGTCGCGCTGGCCGACACGCGCTCCGACGATCGCGTCTCGGCGATGGCCGAGCGAATGCTGTCGGAGCATGAGGGCCCGCTCGCTCTGGTCGGGTTGTCGATGGGCGGCATGATCGCGATGGAGGCGCTTCGTCTGGCGCCGGAGCGAATCTTGGGCGCGGCGCTCCTCGACACCAACCCCTACGCCCCGCGCGAGCCCGAACTGCGCTGGCGCGTCAAAGCGGTGGCGGACGCGCGCGCGCAGGGCCTCGGCGCGTATCTGGACGTCTTCATGGCGAACTTCTGGGCCCATGCGCCGGAGCGCACCGCGGACCTCGCGACCGAGGTCGCCGGCATGATGGGCGCGATCCCGTTCGACGTGTTCGAGCGGCAGGCGGCGGCCCTGAGCGCGCGACAAACCATGACGGAGGCGGTCGCGGCCTACCTGGGACCGCTCGCGGTGATCTGGGGCGCCGAGGACCGGCTGACCCCGCCGAAGGTCCATCAGGAGATCGCCGCCGTCCCGACCGCGGTCGCGACCGAGATCCCGGACTGCGGCCATCTCGCGACCCTAGAGGCCCCCGAGGCGGTCAACGCCGCGCTCGTGGATTGGCTGGATCGCACGGGCCTCTGAGCACGGATCGGCGACGGCGGCGTTCCGGCGAAGAGCGGCGAAGCCGACGACGAGCGATCCAGCTGGTCGCCCGACCCAACCGACGCTCGTCTCGCGCTGACGCGCGATCCTCGCCGCCCCGCGCCGACAGATCGGTTGGCGTGAGATCCTCAGCTCGCGAGCATGCCGAGCGCATTCAGGTAGAGGTCGAGCATCGCCTCCTCCTCGGAACGCTCCTCCGGCTTTTTCTTCCGCAGCGCGATCACCTTGCGCAGCGTCTTGGTGTCGAAGCCGTTGGCCTTCGCCTCTGCGAACACCTCTTTGATCTGGTCGGCGACCTCTTTCTTCTCTTCCTCGAGCCGCTCGACGCGCTCGATGATCGAGCGCAGCTGCCCGGCCGCCACCGTCACCGAGGAGGCCTGATCCTCGCCTGCGAGGCTCTCGTCCCGCGCCGGTCCCGCGTAGCCGCCATTGTTGAAGCCGCCGTCCATAGCTGGTTCTCCGAAGCCCGTTCCGCGCCCGCGATCGGACGCCTTCAGGTTTCAGAGCACCAAATCTTGCGGTCGGTCAAGAGCGCCACGGCAGTTCTTGTGTTTTCCACAAGAGATCCCCAGACGACTCAGTGACCGCCCCCCTTCGCCGCGAACGCCGCCTTCTGCTCGGGCGTCGCCGCCGCCTGATGCTTCGCCTTCCACTCCGCGTACGGCATGCCGTAGACGATCTTGCGCGCCGCCTCGCGATCGATCGAGACCCCGCGCTCGGTCGCCGCCTCCGCGTACCAGCGCGACAGGCAGTTCCGGCAGAAATCCGCAAGGTTCATCAGATCGATGTTCTGCACGTCGGGACGTTCGCGCAGATGCGAGACCAGCCGGCGGAACGCGGCCGCCTCCAGTTCCGTGACGGTTTGGGGATCGAGCTTGTCGGCGTCGCTCATCGCAAGGGTCCTCCAATCGAGTGTCCCTTGCACTTAAGCCCCGCCGCGCGGCGACGCCAGCCCGCGCGCGCTCGCGCGTCAGGGCTGAACGGGCGTCCATTCCGACAACAGATCCGGCCCGATCCGCTCCTGCCGGCGCAAGCGGAAGCGCGGGGCCTCGGCCAGCCTCAAGAGCCCGAGCGGTCCGACCGCGGGCCGCCCCTCCGACCCGATCGCCGCGCCCGCCGCCACCCAGACCAGCCGATCGACCAGGCCCGCCGACAACAGCGCGGCCGCCATCTGTCCACCGCCCTCGCACAGCACCCGCGTCACCCCGCGCGCGCCGAGCGCCAGGAGCGCCGCGCGCAGGTCCAGCCGGCCGTCCGGCCTCGCCGGCGTCTCGATCAGCTGCGCGCCGAGCGCCGCCAGGGCCTCCGCTTTCGATCGATCGGCGTCCGCCCGATGCAGGATCCAGAACGCGCGCTGCGGCAACCCCTTCGCCAGCGCCCCGTCGAGCGGCGTCGTGAGCCCGCCATCCGCCGCCACCGCCACCGGCGACGCGCCCGCGAGCCCGCTCAGCCGAACGTCGAGCCGCGGATCGTCGGCCCGAACCGTCCCCGCCCCGACAAGGATCGCGTCATGCGTGGCGCGGAGCAGATGCGCCCGCGCCCGCGCCGGCGCGTCGCTGATCCACTGGCTCTCGCCGCTCTCCGTGGCGATCTTCCCGTCAAGCGTCGTCGCCAGCTTCAGCGTCACCAGAGGCCGCCCCGCGCGGATCCGAAGCAGATGGCCCTGGTTCGCCTCCGCCGCCTCCGCCGCGCGCACGCCGACCAGAACGTCGACGCCGGCGGTCCGCAGCCGCGCATGCCCCCGGCCCGCCACGCGCGGATCCGGATCCTCGATCGCCGAGACCACGCGCGCCACGCCCGCCGAGACCAGCGTGTCCGCGCAAGGCGGGGTCGCGCCCTGATGGGCGCACGGCTCGAGCGTGACATAAGCGGTCGCGCCGCGCGCCGCGTCGCCCGCCTCGGCGAGCGCCGCCGCCTCCGCGTGCGGCCTTCCGCCCTGTTGGGTGACCGCCCGCGCGATCAGCCGCCCGCCCTGCGCATCGGGACGCACCAGAACGCAGCCGACCGACGGGTTCGGCCATGTCAGGCCCAGCCCGCGCCGCGCCAAGGCGAGCGCGGCGTCCATCCATCGAAGATCGACCTCGGCGGGAGCGCTCTGGCGAGGACGCTTGACGGGAAGATCGCCACGGAGAGCGGCGAGAGCCAGT
>JBCBRF010000218.1:0-5565 GCA_039819865.1 Pseudomonadota bacterium
GTCTTCGGCCTCGGCGTCGAAGACGCCGTCGCAACCCTCGCGGAGCGTTACGGGATCGGCGGGCTGGAGTTTCTGCCGCCCGCGCGCCTGACCGACTGGGTGCGCGCCGAGGGCCTGTTCGGCGGCGTGCTCCATCGCGAAAGCGGATCGCTCAACCCGCTCGCCTACGCCCGGGGGCTCGCACGGGCCGCCGAGGCCGCCGGCGCCCAGATCTTCGAGCGCAGCCGCGTCGCCGTCGTCGAGCCGGGAACGGTCGCGCTAACCGAAGGCGCCGCGCCCCATCCGCGGACCCGAGCGCGGCTCGTCACGGCGGAAGGTTCGGTCTCGGCCGATCGCGTGATCCTCTGCCTCGGCGGCTACCATGACGGGCTCGCGCCCGACTACGCCGCCCGCGTCGCGCCGCTCCGCGCCTTCCAGATCGCGACCGAGCCGCTCGGGGATCGGCTGCGCGACCTCATGCCCGGCGGCGTCCCGGTCTCCGACAGCCGCTTCGTGATCAACTGTTTCCGCCCGACCCCGGACGGCCGGCTGCTGTTCGGCGGCGGCGAGACCAGCCGGCCCCGCGGCCCCGGCGACATCGCCGAGCGGGTCCGTCGGCGCATGACGCGGCTGTTCCCGAGCCTCGCCGACATCCGCATCGACCACGCCTGGGCCGGAACGCTCGGGATCTCGCTGAATCGCGCGCCGGTGTTCCGCCGCATCGCCCCCCGCCTCCTCGCCATCGGCGGCTGGTCGGGCTCCGGCGTCCATATGGCGAGCCTCGGCGGCGAGATCGCGGCCGAGGCGATCCTGGGCGAGCCTGAGCGCTTCGAGCTGATGGCCCGCATCCCCTCGCCGGCCTACCCCGCGCGCGGGAGGCTAAGACGCCCGTCCATGGCCGCCGCCCTCGCTTTCGGCGCGCTGAAGGACCGCCTGGGCTAAGCCCGGATCAGGCTTTAGGCCGAACGCGCCCGCGCGCCGCGCCCGGCCTCGCGCTGGAACCGCAGCGCGAGCTCGGCGAACAGGATCTCCCGCTCATGCGGCGTGCGCTGCTTGAGAAAACCCGGCTCCCCGCGCCCCGAGCGCAACCACAGCGTATTCTTAAGGCGCGCCGCCAGCAGCACCGCCCGCCGGTCGGCGGCGCGCTCGAAAAACCCGCGCGCCTTCGGGTCGGAGGGCGCCCGACACAGCGCCTCGTACTCCGCCTCGAGCCGCGCGGAGATGTGGGAGAGAGAAACGGGGTCGCTCCGCCGTCGCGTCATCCGATCGATCTCCAGAATCACGTGAAGCATCGATTGTCGCGACCGAATGCGGCGCGTCGACGGCGCCCGGTGCACGGATCCAAGCGTGGCGACAGATCGCGCCGCCCGTCCCCTCCGCGCCTTTTTCCGTCGCTCCTGCGTCGGTCGGACACGCGCGCGCGGTCCTAAATCCGGCGAATGATCCTCTGATAAACTAGCGCGCCCGGCGGGTGCGCCTCGAGCGCAAGGGAACGCTGATGAAAAGCCAAGTTCGGGTCGCGGTGATCGGCGGCGGCGTGGTCGGCTGCTCGGTGCTTTATCATCTGGCCAAGTTCGGCTGGACCGACATCGCCCTGTTCGAGCGCGACGAGCTGACCAGCGGCTCGACTTGGCACGCCGCCGGCGGCTGCCACACGCTGAACGGCGATCCGAACGTCGCCAAGCTCCAGAAATACACCATCGAGCTCTACAAGGAGATCGAGGAGCTTTCGGGCCAGGCCACCGGCCACCACATCACCGGCGGCGTTATGCTCGCCGACACCGAGGACCGGCTCGAATGGATGAAGATGGCGGTCGCCCGCGGCCGCTATCTCGGCCTCGAGTCCGAGGTGATCTCGGTCTCGGAGGCCAAGGAGCGCTTTCCGCTCATGGACGAGAGCCAGTTCGTCGGCGCCTACTGGGATCCGCTCGACGGCCACCTGGACCCCTCCGGCGTCACCCACGCCTACGCCAAGGCGGCGAAAAAGCTCGGGGCCGAGGTCCACACCCACACCAAGGTCGAGGACGTCACCCAGGCGCTCGACGGGACCTGGACGATCCACACCGCGAAGGGGAACGTCCAGGCCGAGCACGTCGTGAACGCCGGCGGCCTCTGGGCCCGCGAATGCGGCCGCATGGTCGGGCTCGAACTGCCGATCCTCGCCATGGAGCACATGTACCTGCTGACCGAGGACATGCCCGAGGTCGCCGAGATCAACGAGAAGACCGGCAAGGAGGTCGTCCACGCCATCGATTTCGGCGGCGAGATCTACATGCGGCAGGAACGCGGCGGCATGCTGATGGGCACCTACGAAAAAGCCTGCGTGCCCTGGTCCGAGAAGCAGACGCCCTGGGACTTCGGCCACGAGTTGCTCCAGCCCGACATCGACCGCATCGCCCCCTCGCTCGAGGTCGGCTTCCAGCACTTCCCGGCCTTCCAGAACGCCGGCATCAAGCAGATCATCAACGGGCCGTTCACTTTCGCGCCTGACGGCAACCCGCTGGTCGGCCCGGTGCGCGGCCTCGCCAACTATTGGGTCGCCTGCGGCGTCATGGCCGGCTTCTCCCAAGGCGGCGGCGTCGGCCTGACGCTCTCGCAATGGATGATCAACGGCGATCCGGGCACGGATGTCTGGGGCATGGACGTCGCCCGTTTCGGCGACTGGACCACCCCCGCCTACACCAACGCCAAGGTCCGCGAGAACTACAGCCGCCGCTTCTCGATCAAGTTCCCAAACGAGGAGCTTCCCGCGTCGCGCCCGCTGAAAACCACCCCGGTCTACGACGCCTTGATGGCCAAGGGCGCGGTCATGGGCGCCGCCTACGGCCTCGAGACCCCGCTCTGGTACGCGCCCACTCCGGAGCAGGCGGTCGAGCGGTTCAGCTTCCACCGCTCCACGGACTTCGAACATGTCGCCGAGGAATGCCGCGCCGTGCGCGAAACCTTCGGCCTGATGGAGACCTCGAGCTTCGCCAAATACGAGGTGACCGGCGCCGAGGCGCGCGAGTGGCTCGACCACGTCCTCGCCGGCCGCATCCCCGAGCCCGGCCGCATGAGCCTCGCGCCCATGCTGAACGAGCAGGGCAAGGTGATCGGCGACTTCTCCGTCTCCTGCTTCTTGGATCCGGACGGGGCGGAGACCTTCATGCTCCTCGGCTCGGGCGTCGCCGAGGAGTACCATATGCGCTGGTTCGAGCAGCGCCTGCTGAACGAGGATGGCGAGCCCGTGGACCCGGACGGCGCCGCCGTGACGCCCTGGGGCATGGGGCTGGTCGGCCTCTCCATCGCGGGACCGAAAGCGCAGACCGTCCTCGCGGAGGTCGCCCAGGGCGGCATGGACGACGACGTCTCCACCGGCGCGTTCAAATTCATGGACGTCCGCGAGATGGATCTCGGGCCCATCCCCGCCCGGGTCGGCCGGGTGAGTTTCACGGGCGATCAGGGCTATGAGATCTGGGTCGGCCCGGAATACCAGCGCGCCCTGTTCCACGCGCTGTGGGAGGCCGGCCAGCCCCACGGCATGAAGCTCTTCGGCGCCCGCGCGCTCAACAGCCTGCGGCTCGAGAAGAACTTCGGGACCTGGGCGCGCGAGTATCGCCCGATCTACGGCCCGTACGAATGCGGCCTCGGCCGCTTCGTGAGCCTGAAGAAGGAGGCGGACTTCGTCGGTCGGCGAGCGGCCGAGGCTGAAAAGGCCGACGGCGGCGCGCTCCGCCTCCGCGCCTTCCGGGTGGAGAGCGACCGGCTGAACGCCGACGTGCTGGGCGACGAGGCGATCTGGTTCGACGGGAGCGTGAAGGGCTGGGTGACCTCGGGCGGCTACGCCCACGCCTCCAAGACCTCGATCGCGCTCGGCTACGTGCCGAAGGAGATCGCCGACGCCGATGCGCCGTGGGAGATCGAAATCCTGGGCGAGCGCGTCCCCGCCCACCTGCAGTCCCAACCGATCTTCGACCCCAACGGCGGCCGCATGCGCGCCTGAACCCCGCCAGTGGCGCGGCGCAGCGAATACATCTCGGCGGATGAAGCGATTTTTTAGTCTCGAGCGGCGCCTGCGTCGTCGCTCGATCCCGACCCTTCGTCGCCATCCTTCACGTCAATGACGTTTTCAACGGAGCCGACCGAACGCAGCCGACAGTCAGAGCGACCGAAGCGTCCGGTGAAACGCCGTAAGCGGACGCTTTCAGTCGAAGGGCCGCCAACCGCTGCGGGCGATGGCTCATCGCGTGCAGGATAGCCCACGATTTGGGGCCGCCAATTCAGCGCGCTCGCCTCAGCGGTATTTCGCGGCCGTGATGAATTCGCTGAACGCCTCGCACCAAACCAACACGGTGTTGAAGCTCTCAACATCGGTCCCGGCGGGCAGCTCCACGACGAAACCGTCGAAGGTTTTGACTTCGCCCACCTGCAGAGCCTCGTCCTTGATGGCGAGGAACGATTCCTCATCCTCGACGAAGGTCTCGACCAGATAAACTCTGTAATCCGGCCCGGGCGCCAGCGCGCCTTGATGAACGATCTTGTCCGGCGCGACGCTGACCGAACCTTCGCCCCAATGCAGGAAATCGCTTCCTTTCAGATCGCGTGTAAACGTCGTCTGAAAGGTCGCGCCCGCCGCCATCTCCGCCAGCATTGCGCGGTCTAGGCTTGGGGGGGCCGTCAGTATCGGAAGCAGATAAACCCCTAGGCCGAAGCCCGCGGCGAAGACGGCGCCGTGCGACGCCAGCAGCAAGATCCAACGCATCGCTCGCGCCCCCAACACTCTGGCCGAACCCCGACGGCCGCGCCATACCAGCGCGCGCGTCTCAGAACAACGCATGTCGGCGCAACGCGCCTGACCGTCGCCGGGGCGATCCGCATGGCGGAGACAGACGACCGCTGGCGAACGTCGACCCGGCCACGACCCGGAGGCCGCACCGCGTGCTTTAAGACGCGGGCCCGGGACGGTGGACAGCTCTCCGCGCCCCGGGCTATTCGAACGCCGAGCGCATTGGACGTCCGAAGCGAAAAAGGGGGCGGGGCATGCCGGCGATGGAGACCGCGGAGAGCATCCTTCGCGTCGTCGAATGGTGGAGCTGGATCGGCCTGATCGTGGCCGTCCCCTTCCTGTCCTTCGGCGTCGACCGCATCGATGAGAGCGCCCGCGGAACCTACCTGTTCCGCGTCCTCGCCGTGCCCGGCGTGGTTCTGCTCTGGCCGATCGTGCTGTTCCGCTGGGTCCAACTCGAACGCCGGGGGCGGAGCCGCTAGGCCGCTGAGGGTCGCTTAGACCGGACCACCTTCCGAATCAGGTTCTGGCAAACCGTCGCGCGCGACGGCGATTGCGCGCCTGATCGCCCGGCGCGGCCGAGCCGTCGTGGTCACAGAAACCCCGGCGGACGACAGCCGCCACGGTGCGCGCAAGCGGTCGCGACGCCCTCGATCGCGGCGTCCGGCTACGGGGAGAGCCTCTCGCTTGAGTTTTGAAACACTATAACATACTCATGCCGCGACAATCCGTGATCTGAAGAGAAGGCTTTGGCGTCGATGCAGGACAAACGGCTCCCCGTAGCCGGACGCCGCGATCGAGGGCGTCGCGACCGCTTGCGC
>JBCBRF010000219.1:0-5549 GCA_039819865.1 Pseudomonadota bacterium
CTCGGCGGCGTCCGAGAGGCAGGTCTTGTAGGCGAGCATCGGCCCGTCGCAGGCGTCGCCCGCGGCCAGAGAGCCGGCGGAGAATTTCCGCAGGCAGTTCTGCGGAAGCTTGGCGGCGCAGGTCGCGCTCGGATCGGCGCAGAAATCGGGCTCTCCGCGCGCCGGCGCGGAGGCGGCCGCGAGCAACAAGAGCGCCAGGACGACCCGCATGGTGCGCCTCTTTAGTGTTATGCGTCAGGCCTCGGATACCGCCAGATGTTCAATACCGTTTCAAGTGGGGAGCGACTTGGCGCTCAGAACCACGGCTCCTCGTAGACCGTCTCGCCGTCCACCCGAAGCCCCTTGATGGCGGCCCGGCCCGAACCGTCGACCGCGGCGAGGACCTGGAGGCGGCGCTCCCCGATCAGATCCTCGAGCGCGCGGCCCTCGCCCTCGGGCACGTAGTAACGTTCGAGGCCGTAGTTCAGGCGCGTCACGATCAGGCGTCCGCCGTCGCGGTAGCCGTCGGCGCGAGCGCGGAGCCAGACGCCGTCGCCAGGCGCGCCGGCCGGGCGCGCGTCGGGGCGCACGTCGGCGAGTTCGACGGCGCGCCAGAGCCCGTCATCGTCCTGCTCGATGCGCGCCCAGACACGGACCCCGGCGGCCGAGGGCCGCGTCTCCGCCGTTTCGAGCGCCTGGGGCGGCAGGCCGATCGGGTAGCTCAGGATCACATAGTCGCCGCGGAACAGGTCGCGCGGATCGACCGGCTCGGGCGTCAGCGTGATCTCGGTCCCGCTTCTCAGGATCGAGATCCTGTCCCAGGTCATCCACCCGATCGCGCCGGTCTGCAGCAGGGCGAGGAGGGCGCAGGCGAAGGGCCAGCGGGCGAGGGCGGTCCAGAGCGCGCGCGGTGTCATGAGCCGGCTCCCATCGCGACGTCGGGGGTGTTGGGGGTCTCCTCAGGGCTCGGTTTCGTCCCCGGCCCCTGATCCGGGGCCGGATCGGGCGGCGGCCTCTGATCGAGGCGGCGGGCGACCCAGGCGACGCCACCGACCACGACCGCGGCCAGCAGGAAAAACAGCGCGGTTTCGAGCATCGTCCCGACGGTCGCGACATAGATCACCACCAGCGCCAGCGCGATCCAGGCGGCGCTCCAGGCGACCAGCGTGACGTGGCGCCCGGCCGCCCCGATCCAGAGCGCGCCCGCGCCCGCCATCAGGAGGACCGCGCCTTCGCCGAAGCCGAAGCCCTCCGAGGTCGCGGTCATCGCGAACAGCGCGGGCATTGCGACGAGCTGACCATAGATCGCGATCGTGCGGCCGAGCCCAGGGCGGAGCGCCTCGAACCGACCCTTCCAGGGCGCGCGCCGGTCGCCGACGACGCCCGCGGCGAACAGGGCGAGGCCGATGAGGAATGTCGGGACCCAGGCGGCGAGCGTGTCCGGTCCGCCCCAGTCCGCCGCGCGGATTGGCAGCTGGAGGAGCCAATAGAGCAGCCCGATCGCGGCGACATGCAGCCCGAACCGCCAGCCGGTCCGCCAAAGCGCCGCCGACAGCAGCGTCCAGATCGGCAGGAAGGGCAGGTGGGTCCAGAACGGCTTCTCGAAGCCCGACGGATCCCAGAGCCACGCCCCGGTCGCGTCCCAGGCCACGAACAGCAGGCCGGCCAGCGCCAAGCTCGGCGGCGAGGCGAGAAGCGCTCCGGTCAGGAGCGCGCCGAGCCCCCAGACCAGGAACAGCCCGGCCGCGTCGCCGCTCATATGGTACATCTGGCTGACCAGCATGAGGCTCGAGCCGAACAGCCCGGCCCCGACCAGTGCGAGGCCATGCCCCACCGCGTTCGCGCCGCGCCAGCGGGCGAGCGCGGCGCCGCCATAGGCGGTCCAGATCAACGCGATCAGCAGCAGGAGCTTGCCGGGGCGCGGGATCGCCGCCCAGTTGGCGGCGACGAAGGCTGCGGCGGCCAGACAGAACAGAAGCGCGCCGAAGATCGTCAAGAGGCCGGAGGCCGGCGCGTCTCGGCGGCGGGCGTTCTCGGCGGCTCGGGCGTCGGCCAGGATTCTCGCCGCCCCGTCCTGCGCCACCCAGCCCTCGGCGCGCCAACGGGCGAGCTCGGGCTCGAGGATCTTTGGATCGATCGGGGCCATCGCCGCCTCCCAGCCGTTCGCGCGCGCGTCTCGCTCGCCGCGTCCTCCCTGAGCTGGGCGCCGATCTGGGCCGGTCTGCGGCGGCCGCGGGGCCGAAACCGTCCGGCCGTGATCGCGATCACTCGGCGGGCGTCGGGGCGCGCCGCTTGTAGATCAGCATCAGGTTGCGGCCGTAGACGACGAACCCGAAGGTCTGCGCCAGCAGGATCACGATATCCTGGCGCATGATCCCGTAGACCAACCGCATCCGCGCGCCCATGATGGACAGCCACCAGAAAGCGACCGGCACCACGCTCGCCCGCGCGCGCTCGGAGGCGATCCACTGGACCAGCATCCGGCTCATGAACACCATCTGCGCCGACAGGCCGAACACGGCGATGGCGACGCCCATCCAGCTGTCCACCAGGAGCAGCTTCATGATCCAATGCGGTTCGACGGCGTCCATGGCGGTCAGGAGTCCTTTCTGGCGGCCCCGTTCGGGGCCTCGGAGCTGGAGGCGATGCGCGGCAGCTTACGACGGCGGAGCAGCCACCAGACGCCTGCAAGATCGGTGACGCCGACGATGGCGCGCCCGAGATTGGTGTATTTCGAGCGGCCATGCTCGCGCGCCCGGTGGGCGACGTCGACATGCGCGATGCCCCAGCCCTCGCGCTTGAACAGCGCCGGCAGATAGCGGTGCAGGTGGTCGAAGAACGGCAGGGCGAGGAACGCGTCGCGGCGAAAGGCTTTCAGCCCACAACCGGTGTCGCGCGTGTCGTCCTTCAGGATCCGCGCCCGCAGCCCGTTGGCGAAGCGCGACGCCGCGCGCTTCGACCAGGTGTCTTGCCGCGCCACCCGCTGCCCGGCCACGAGGCCGAGACGACCCTCCGCGTCTTCGAGCAGCGGGCGCGCGATCTTCGGCAGCTCCGAGGGCGGGTTCTGGCCGTCGCCGTCGAGGGTCAGAACGATCGGCGCACGCGCCTGCTCGACCCCGGTGCGCACCGCCGCGGATTGCCCGCAGCTCTGGGCGTGGCTGACCCGCCGCAGCCAGGGATGCTCGAGCTGCGCGCGGTCGATCGCGTTCGCCGTCTCATCGTCCGAGCCGTCGTCGACGAAGATCGCCTCGAAGGGCGCGAGCGGGCCGCAATGGGCCGCGATCTCGTCGGCGAGGCTCTTTACATTGGCCGCCTCGTTCTTCATGGGCGCGACGATGCTGACGCGCACCACGGCCGGGTCCGCGGCGGAGGCGGCGGGCGTCGGGGCGTCGGTCACGGTCTCGTCCATCGTCCTCGTCTTCGACCAGCGGGTGGAAGCGTCAGGCAAGCGCTGGCGCCGGAGAAAGCCCAGCGCGGGCGCGTTGGCCAGCATGTTTCAAGCCGAGCGCCGCGTTTTGCGCGCCGATGCGCTCCCGAAAGCGCCCGCGGACGCCGGGCCGACTACTGAGGCGCGGCGCATCCCGCATAGGCGTCGGCGGGCGCGAACAGCGTGAAGCTGAGCGTCTTGCCGTTGCTGTAGTTGAAACCGTCGACCGTGGCGAGCGCGTCCGCCGTCGCGCCGCTCTCCGAGAGCGCCCGGTCGAAGCGCGCATCGTTATTCGCCTCGACCCAGACCAGCGCGACCGGGTCGGCCGCGATCCAGGCCGCAGCCTCCTCGGCGTTCAGCCGGCGCGTATCCGTCCCCGCCAGGAAGGGCAGGCTCGCCTCGTTATAGCGGGTGACCCCGATCGGGGGGCGAGAGCCCTGGCGCGCCGCGCCGCAGGCGCGGAACGGCTCCGACGCTTCGGCCAGATTCTCGCTGATCCAGATCTTCGAGACCGCAGGAAAGGCGAACTGAAAGGCGGCCGCGTAAATCAGCGCCGCCCCGATCAGCGCAGAGCGGACGAAGCCCAGCCACACGCTCCGCATCATCCAGCGCCAGGCCTGAAACAGAAACACCAGCGCCAACGCGCTCAGCGCGACGCCGGGCGCGGTCTCGACCAGGCGATCCGGCGACAGCAGCGCGGGATCGAGCACGAACGGCCCCGCTGCGATCGCCAGCGGCAGCGCCACCGCGGGAACCGCCCAGAGCAGCGCGCCGACCCAGAACAGCGGCCCCTTGGCCCGCACGCCGCCGTCGAGCACCGCCGCCGCCGCCAGCGCGCAGATCGCGGGATAGGTCGGCAGCGGATAGTGCGGCAGCTTGGTCGGCGTGATCTCGAAGATCAGCCAGGCCGGAATGATCCAGCCGAGCAGAAAGGCCGTCTCGGGCGCATTGCGCCACCCCCAGACGAACGGGATCGCCAACAGCGCCATCGGCGTCCAGGGCCAGAACACGCCCCAGAACGCGACGAGGTGATAGCCTGGCGGACCGCCATGCGCCTCCTGCCCCTCGACCGCCTTGCCGGCGAAATCGCGCACCAGCGATTCGAGAAAGAACGCGCCGTCGGTCTTCACCGCGATGGCGATGAACCAGGGCGCGGCGAGCAGCAGCATCCAGGGCAGCCCCCAGCTCACGCCGAGACGACGCAGCGGGCTCGCGTCGCGGGTGAGGATCAGCATCCAGAGGATCACGCCGATCACGGGCAGAAAGATCACGGGTCCCTTGAGGAGCACGCCCGCGGCGAGCGCGGTCCAGAGGTAAAAGACGTTCCAGCCGCGGGTTGCGGCGTCGGCGGCTTTCCAGAACCAGAGCCGGGCGAGCGCCCCCATCGCCGCCACCACGGCCGCCAAAAGCGCCGCGTCGGTTTTGGCGATCCGCGCCTCGACGTTCAGCAGCAGCAGCCCCGCCGTCATCATGCCGGCGAGAAACCCCGCGCGCGGACCGATCAGCGGGCGCACCGCCCATGCCGTCAACAGGCTCGCCAACAGCGCGCCAAGCAGAGAGGGGATGCGGTAGGGCCAGATCTGCGTCCGGACATCCTCGATCGGCGAGCCGAGCGCCTGGTTGACCGCCTCCACCGCCCGCACGCTCGCGGCTTGCGCCCAATAGATCCCGACCGGCTTCTTGTGGCGCGCGTCGTCGAGCAGGCGGATGTCGACATAGTCTCCGCTGTCGAGCATCTGCTTCGACGCCTGGGCGTAGCGCGACTCGTCCCGGTCGGTGGGTCCGAGCGCCAGCTGGCCCGGCAGGAACAGGGCGATCCCGATCAGCGCCAGCAGCGCGATGCGCCGCCAGAGGCTGTCCCCCGCCCAGGCGAGAAAAACCCCGAGCGTCGCGTCGGACGCGCGGTCGACAAGGCTCCGCCCGGCCTCGTCGCGCCATTCGGCGCTGTCGACGTTCTCCCTCGCGCGGGTCGCCATAGCCGTCGCTCCTGCTGGACGGCGCCCGGGGCGGGTCAGGCTCCGGGCGCGCTGGGCGAGATTACTGCGAGTTTTGCGCCGGCGGCTCGAGATCGACGCCGCCCGGGATCGGGGCGTGGATCTGAACGCGCCGCCGCCGCCGCCGGTGGAGAGCGGCGCCTCGCCCG
>JBCBRF010000220.1:0-5547 GCA_039819865.1 Pseudomonadota bacterium
GATCGGAGTGGGGGCGATCGCGAACAGGCAGAGCACCACCGCGGTGCCCAGCGCCCCAGCGGCGACTGCGCCGTCCGGCCCGAGCCGCTTCTTGATTATCGGCAGCGCCAGCGCGCCCGCCACGGCGCCGGCTCCGACAGCCGCCAGCAGCAGGCCGTAGAGCGTCGGGCCGCCCTGGAGCACCTCGCGCGCGATCAGGGGCAGCATGGCCCAGTAGCAGCTGGCGAAGGCGAAAAAGCTCGCGGCCCGGATCAGGGTGGCGCGGACGGGACCGCTGTTCAACGCGTAAGCGAGGCCTGCGCGGACGGCGCCGCCCACATGTTCAGGCGGCAGGGTCTGGGCGGGGGCCTCGGGCGAGCGCCACCACCAGAGCGCCAACAAGATGCCGATGAAGCTGACGGCGTTCAGAGCGAAAGGCGCGGCCAAACCGACCGTGACGATCAGGAAACCCGCCAGCGCGGGCCCGATGGCCCGACTGACATTGATGCCCATGGAGTTGAGCGCGATCGCCGAGGTCAGGTCCTGCTTCGGCACCAGCTTCGGCACGATCGCTTGCCAGGCGGGCGCAGAGAAGGCGGCCCCGGCGCCCAGTAGGAAGGTGAACAGGATCAGAAGCGCCGGCGTCACCAGGTTCAGGCTCACCAACAGCGCCAAGCCCGCCGCAGAGAGGCCCATGAACAGGTTCACGAGGATCAACATTTTGCGCCGGTCCACGATGTCCGCCAGAGCGCCGGCCAGAAGCGCGAACAGGAAGACGGGCGCGGTCGTCGCCGCTTGGACCATGGCCACCACCAGCGGCGAGGGCGAAAGCTCGGTCATCAGCCAGCCGGCTCCGACATCGTGCATCCAGGTGCCGACATTGGCGATCACGGTGGCGATCCAGAGCACCGCGAAGGCGCGCTGGCGAAACGGCGACCAGGCGGTCGTCGCGGGCGCGGCGGGGGGCGAGGAAGTCGCGGAAGCGGCGGCGCTGCTCATCATCGGGTCTCCGGCTGGAGGACGGACTGGACCCGCACCGTCATGCCGGGGGTCAACACGCGGTCGGGATTGGAGAACTCGCCCCAAGTGGTGAGCGCGCCCGTCTCCGCGTCGGCGGAAACGCTCTCGAACAGCGGGCGGCCGGTTTGGGGGTAGACGTCGCCGGAGGGCAGTTCGAGCGTCAGCTCGAGGCGTTCGAACATGGCGACCGCGTCCGAGACCCGCGCCGCTTGCAGGGTGGCCAGGCGACGTTCGACGGGTACGCGGTAGGCCACAAGGACAGGGTCGAGGGAGACGATCTCTCCCAGAGGCGCGCCAGCCTCGGCTTCGACGAAGGCGCCCACGGACACGTTGGGCCGGCTGGCCACCCCAGCGATGGGCGAACGGATCGCCGTGCGGGCGAGATCGAGTTCCGCCGCGCGCAGATCCGCTTCTTGCCGAGCGACGGCGGCTTCGGCGACCTCCAGTTCCAGGCGGGCGCGGACGGCGCGGGCTTCGGCTCCGGCCCCACGCCTCAGCAGCGCGCCCTGGCGAGCCGCTTCGTCGGCGGCCAAATCGCGTTCGGCTCGGGCCGCGGCGAGGGCGGCCGCTGCTCCGGCGACGGCGATCTCGAACTCCGCGGGGTCGATCCGAAAAAGCGGGTCGCCGCGGGCGACGCGCTCGCCACCGGAGATCAGGACCTCGACGACCACGCCGTTCACCCGCGTCGAGATCTCGACGCGCTCTCGCGGCTGGACGGCGCCCTCGAACCAAACGGGGGGCAAGGCCGCGTCGCCCTCGGCGCGGGAGGCCGCGGGCGCGACCAATAGCGCGAGGGCCGACAGGAGGCCGGCCAGGCCGCCCCCTAAGAGGCGGGCCGGGCGGGCCGCGAAGACAGGCGCGCGGCGGCGGTCGATCGTTCGCGTCATGCGCCCGCCCCTTGCACCACGTCCGCCCAGTCCGGATGGCGCGCGGCCTGGGCTTTGAAGAACGGACAGAGCGGGATGATCGTCACCCCTTGGGCGCGGGCGTCTTCGACCACCTTGGCCGCCAAAGCGGCGCCGACGCCCCGGCCACGCAGGCTGTCCGGCACGCCAGTGTGGTCGACGATGATCCGGTCCGCGCCGGCGCGGGAGAAAGTCAGCTCGGCGGGCTCGTCCACGCCTTCGACCTTGGCGACGTAGCGGCCCTTCGAGCCGCCGTCCTCGAGCGTGATCGCGATCTCGGACATCGGGCGGGTCCTTTCATGCTGCGGCGGGCTCGGCGAGCCGGCCATCGTCAGAGCGCTGCGGCGCCGGGCGCGCCGAACACCGGGACTGGGGACCAATCCGGCAGTCCGGGCAGATCGGCCGGCGCGTGCGCCGCGAAACGGCCTTTGGCGTGGGCGGGTCGGCCGCCGACCAGCGTCAGATCGGCTTCGATGTCGGCGATTTCGTCCTCAGCGCAGGCGAAGTAGTCTCGGTCGAGCACGGCGATGTCCGCCAGCTGACCCGCCTTTAGCTGGCCCTTCTTGTCGGTCTCGCGGCTGAACCAAGCGCCGGCGGCGGTCCAATGGCGGAGCGCTTCCTCACGGCTTAGGCGGCTCTCCGGGCGCCACATGACGTCGCCGCCTCGGCCGCGGCCGCAAACCAGCCAGTGGATGCAGAGCCACGGGTTGTAGCTGGAGACCCGCGTCGCGTCGGTGCCGGCCGCCAGAGGCACGCCGGAAGCCATCATCTGGCGCACCGGCATGGCCTCCAACAGCGCCTGTTCGCCATAACGCCGCCGGTAGGCGGTGGTCTGGAAGGCGATGCGGTTCTGGTAGCTGATGCCGCCGCCCATCCGCGCCACCCGCTCCATAGTGGCCGGCGTGATGGTCTCGCCATGGTCGAAGATCCAGTTCAGCTCGTCGAGGCCTTTGTCGGCTCCGACACTCTCCAAGACGTCGAGCAATCGGTGCGCGCTCTCCTCGTAGGTGCAGTGGAAGCGGATCGGCCACCGGTTCGAGAGCAGGAACTCGAGCACCGGCGCGAGGTCGCCCTCCATCCGTTTCGGCAGCTCCGGGCGCGGATACGAAAAATCCTCGAAATCGTAAGCCGAGGCGACCAGCATCTCGCCTGCGCCCACGCATCGTAGGAAATCGTCCCCCTCGTCAGGTTTGACGACGTCGTTCCAGCGCTTGAAATCCTCGAGCTCGAACAGCGGGCGCTGGGCGAACAGCTGATAGCCGATGCGGACGGTCTGCTCGCCTCGGCGGTTCAGCTCTTTGATGACGCCGTAGTCGTCCGGATAGTTCAGGAACCCGCCGGCGCAATCGAGCGCGGAGGTCAGACCAAGACCGTTCAGCGCGCGGAAATAGTGCTTGGTCGAGGTGATCTGCTGCTCGAAGTCGAGTTTGGGCGCCATATCCAGGAGCGCGTAGAGCGGTTGCGCGTTTGGCCGCGCCATGGCGAGGCCCGTCGGGCGGCCCTGATCGTCGCGCTCCAGGCGGCCGGAGACGAACGGCTCGTAGAAATGCTCGTCGATGCCGAGCGCGCGCAGGGCGGCTTGGTTCAGCCAAGCCCGGTCGTAGAGGTGCAGCACATAGACCGGAACGTCCGGCGAGACGGCGTTGATCTCTTCCAGCGTCGGCAGGCGCTTTTCGGCGAATTGATCGACGGACCAGCCGCCCACCACGCGGATCCATTGTCCGGCGGGAGTGCGTTCGGCCTGACGCTTCAGCATGGCCAGCCCGTCCGCCAGCGACGGCGCATGGTCCCATCGCAGCTCCATGGCGAAGTTGTTGCCCTGGCGGATGATGTGGGTGTGGCTGTCGATCAACCCTGGTATCGCGCAGGCGCCGCCGAGGTCGATCACGTCGGTGGCGGGGCCGCGACGCCGGAGCACGTCGGCGTCCGAGCCGACCTCCAGAATGCGCGCGCCCTCGATCGCGACCGCCGTCGCGGCGGGGCGCTCCGGGTCCATGGTGGCGAGCTTGCCGTTGAACAAGATGCGGTCGGCCATCGGTTCAGGTCTCCAAATCAGGTGAGCGACGGAGCGTGGGGCGCTTCGAGGGTGAGAGAGGGCGGCGAAGCCGCGGATCAGCCGGACTTCTGGTCTTGAGGCGCGCACTCCGCCTCGGCGGGTTTCGCGGAAGCCTCGGAGAAACTCTTGGAGTGCAGGCAATCTGCGAGCGCTTGGGCGTGCCCGCGGAAATGCGAGACCAGCGCCTCGCCCGCCAACATTCCAAGCAACCCGAGCAACGCGATGATCGGCGGCGCGGGCGAGCGCACTTGCAGCAGGCCATAGGCGACGCCGACGGCGAGCCCCACGACGAGCGAGAGCAGATACGAGGTGAGGGACATGGGCGGTCTCCAGGGTTTGAAGGAGAGGCGGCGCGGCCGATTGGCGGCGGCCGCGCCGCGGGCGCGCGGGATGGTCTCGACAGTCAGGCGCCGCCGCGCGCGCCCTCAAAGACGCCGCGCAGCGGACGGGCAAGGTCAGTGGCCGCCGGCCTCCGAGGCGTGCTCGCCCAGCGCCCATTTCGAGAAGCGGACCTGGATCCCGTATGGCGAGTGGCGCTTCAGGATCTCCATGACGCCGTCATAGGTTTCGCCACGGGCCCAGTCCTGCTGCAGCTCGAAGACCGTCTGGAACGTGGTCATCGGCTTCGCGCCGACTGCGATCAGGCGCTCGACGGCGCGTTCATGCGCCTCCACCGAGGTGTCGCCGCAGGCGTCCGTCGGCACGTAGATCTCGAAGCCTTCGGCGATCATGTCGAGCGTCGGGAAGGTCACGCAGGCGCTGGTCCAGAGGCCGGCCAGGACAATTTTCTTGCGCCCTGTCTTTTGGATCGCGGCGCGGAAATTCGGGTCGAGCCAAGAGTTGATCGAGGTCCGGTCGACGATGTCCAAACCCGGAAACAGGTCGGTGACCTCGGGCATGAATGGGCCCGAAAAGCTGTCCTTGGCTACGGTGGTGAGCACGGTGGGCAGGCCGAACACCCGAGCGGCGCGCGCCAAGGCCTGGACGTTCTCCATTACGACCAGGCGGTCATGGCTTTGCACGCCTTGGAACATCGCGGGCTGGAAATCGATCAGCGCCATCGCACAATTCTGCGGTGTGAGCATCTCTGGCGATACTGTCATGTCTTGGCTCCTTCGGTCGCACGATTTCTTGAAATCGGCGTTGAATTCTGGTCGTGTACATCTCGGCCAGCACTTGAGAGCTTAGCTGCGGCGTTTTGGCGCCGCTTGCGACGACGCGCTGCGATGTTTGGATTTGTGCGATGAACTCCTCCCAAACCGGTCCGAAAAAGCACAACCGCTATGGGATCGAGGTGGCCGCCGATCGCTATTTCAGCGTGAACGGCCCCGCGATGGACCGACTTCCGGGCTGGGGCGCCAAACGAGAGTCGGATGGCTTGGAGATCCATCTCCATCCGGCGCTCTCGTTCGAGGTCCACTATCGCCTGCCCAAGTGGGTGGCGATCTACGCCTTCAACGGCGCGGAGACGCGCGGCGCTTTCGACGAGGTCGAGGCGGGCTGGGTCGTGCCCAGTCGATGGTCGCGCCGAAATCCGAGGGCAACAACACGGTCGACGACGAGGGCGCTCCGCTCTGGCGCATGGCG
>JBCBRF010000221.1:0-5533 GCA_039819865.1 Pseudomonadota bacterium
TGCGCGCGCGGGTGGCGGTCGCTTGCGACGGGCGGGGGTCGCGGATGGCGGCGGCCGCGGGCGTGGCGCGCGACACCTGGACCTACGACCAGGTTGGGCTGGTTTGCGCCGTGCGGCACGAGAAACCGCATCACGGCGTCGCTCACGAGTATTTCCTGCCCGCGGGGCCGTTTGCGATTCTCCCGCTCAAGGGGGACCGGTCTGCGCTCGTCTGGACGGAGCGGCGCGGGTTGGCGGAGACGCTCGCGAAGGTGGACGACGCCGCCTATCTGGGCGAGGTGCGGCGGCGGTTCGGCGGTTTTCTCGGCGCGCTGTCGCTCGAGGGCCGGCGTTGGACCTATCCGCTGTCCCTGAGCGTGGCGCGATCGTTCGCGGTCGATCGGATGGCGCTGGCGGGCGACGCCGCGCGGGGCATTCATCCGATCGCGGGCCAAGGGCTGAACTACGGTCTACGGGACGCGGCGGCGCTCGCCGAGACGCTCGGGGCGGCGGCGCGGCTTGGCGAGGATATCGGCGCGCTCGACGTGCTGCGGCGCTATGAGCGCTGGCGGCGGCCCGACAGCATCGCGATCAGCGCGGCGACGCACGGCATCAACATGTTGTTCTCGAACGAAATCGCGCCAGTCCGCATGGCGCGGCGGCTCGGATTGGCGGCGTTCGGCGCGGTCGGGCCGTTGCGCCGGTTCGCGATGCGCTTCGCGGCGGGTGATCGCGAGGATCTGCCCGAGATGATGCGCGCATGAACGCCCCGCCCCGTGTCATCGGCCTTGGCGAGGTCGCGCTCAGGGTAAGCGACCTGACGCGCGCCGCAGCGTTCTACCAAGACGTTCTGGGCCTTCGAGAGTTTGAGCGTTTCGACGGGCTCGTGTTCCTCGAAGTCGGCGCTGGCGAGCCGGGCCATCCGCAGGTTCTGGCGCTGTTTGCGGCGGATTGGCCGAGCACACGGGACGATCACGGTTGGGAGGGCTTGGACGGCGCGTCGAGCCCGCTCCATCACGTCGCGCTGTCGACCGCGCTCGACACGCTGCCGGACTGGGAACGCCGGCTGGAGGCGGCGGGCGTCGCCTTTAATCGCCGTGTTTTCGAATGGGCGGGTTGGCGGAGCCTGTTCCTGCAGGATCCCGACGGGAACGTGGTCGAGCTGGTCGCGGTTGATCCGAGCCTGCGAGACGCGCAGGGCGCTCCCGATTGAGGGGCGTCAACTTTCCAGCTTCCGCGCCTCCGTCGGCGTCATGATCGGGACGCCCTTGCGGATCGGATAGGCGAGATGGGCGTGGCGGGAGATCAGCTCGCCGCGCTCCCGGTCATACTCCAGCGGGCCGTGGCTCACGGGGCAGATCAAGCTTTCAAGAAGCTTCGGATCCACTTCCATGGGCGGCGCATCGCGGCGTTGTTCGGTCATCGCGTCCTGCGTTTCTGGTCTATTGAAGGTCGCCCTGGGAGCCGGGCGAGGCGATCACGAACTGCATCAACGCCTGCAGATCGCGCTTGCGGTCCTCGAGAGTCGGAGCCTCCAGAAGCGCCTGCTTCTCCTGCGGGGAGAAGGGGCAGAGCATCGCAATGGCGTTGACCAGGGTTTCGTCATCGGCCTTCGCCAGGGCCTCCCAATCCGCGGACAGGCTCGCCGCGGAGAAATATCGCTTCAGCAGATCAAGGAAGTGGTCGCGATCGGCTTCGTCTTCGATGTCTTCGGGTTCGTCGAGGTCGTCTCGGTAGGGCGCCCAGTCCGGTTCGACCCGGCGGAACGGCGTGAAGCCCTCGACCTCCGTCTTGATCCGGAAGCGAATCACGCCGCTGAGCGCTATCAGATAGCGGCCGTCCTCGGTCTCCGAGAAGCTTGTGACGCGGCCGCAGCAGCCGATCGGATAGAGCGGCGGGTTCGGCTCGTCCTTGCTCGGCTGGACCATGCCGATCATCCGGTGATCCGATCGCAGCGCGTCGTCCAGCATCGCCAGATAGCGCGGCTCGAAGATGTTGAGCGGCAGACGGGCGCGGGGCAGCAGAAGCGCGCCCTCCAGCGGGAAAACCGGAATGACGCTCGGCAGGCTGTGGAAGGAAATCCGTCGCGCCATTCCCGTCATCGCTCCCTTGCCTCCTGCGATCGTGATTGTTTTCGAGACGTTCAGCGCCCGACGCGCGAAGGCGTCTCAGGCGAAGATCATCGACGACAGCTTGCGACGGCCCGAGAGCGTGACGGGGTCTGTCGGTCCGAAGGCCTCAAAAAGTTTCATCAGCTGGTTTTTGGCCGCCTCCTCATTCCAAGTGCGGTCGCGCCTGAAAATGTCCAGGAGTTCCGAAACGGCGCTTTCTCGATCGCCGAGCGCGAGCAGGCCCATGGCGAGGTCGTAGCGCGCCTGATGGTCGTTCGGATCGGCCTCGAGTTTCGCGCGGTTGGCGCTCATCGCCGCCGCCGCGCCGGCGGTCTCCTCGGCGAGGTCGATCGCGCTCCGGGCGGCGACGATCGCGGGGTCCTCCTCCGCCTCCTCCGGCGCCATGCCGAGCACCTGACGGGCGCGGTCGAGATCGCCGGAGGCCGCATAGCATCGGGCGAGGCCGCCGATCGCGGCGATCGAGGTCTGGTCGGCCTGCAGGACCATGCCGAAGATCTGCGAGGCTTCCGCGATCGCGCCCTGTTTCAGCGCCTCCTCGCCCGCGGCGAGCGCCTGCTCGATCTGTTCGCCTTCGGAGGCGCCGGCCTGGCCGCCTGCGGCTTTGACCACCTGGTCGACGAATTGCTGGATCTGAGAGGCCGGCAGCGCGCCCATGAAGCCGTCGATCGGCTGGCCGTCGACGAAGGCGAAGACGGCCGGGATCGACTGCACGCGCAGCTGGCCGGCGATCATCTGGTTCTGGTCGACGTCGACCTTGGCGAGCTTCACCTTGCCGCCCGCGCTTCGGACGGCCTTTTCGAGGTCCGGGCCGAGCTGACGGCAGGGACCGCACCAGGTCGCCCAGAAATCGACGATCACCGGCGTGGTGCGCGACGCCTCGACGACGTCGGTCATGAAAGTCTGGTCGGTGGCGTCGAACACCAGCCCGTCATCGCCGCTCGCGGCGTCTGAGCCAGTAGGTTTTTTTCCGAAGCTGAACATGGGCTTCTCCGGGAGATCGATAGGTCTGGCGGACACTTAGTGCGCGGCGGCCCGGTGGCGCAACAGATCCGCGATTTTCTGTTCGATGTGTCGGTTGCGCGACCAATGAAGCGCAGGGCGCGGACCTGGGGCCTTGCGTTCGCGCAAGTTTCCGGGCGGCCGATGCGATCGGTCAGGCGGGATCCGCGGCGGAGGCGGCCTCCAGCGCGTCGAAATCGAGCAGCCTCGGCGGGCGGTCCCAGGCTTCGAGCGCGCGGATCAGGTCCGCGGTCGCGAGGTTCAGGGTCGCCTCGTTGTGGAGCGGGTGGGCGTTCAAGGTCTCCTCCGCCATCATCTGCGCGTCGAGGACGATCGTGACGGCGCGCGGGTCGCGGTCGTTGATCATGGCGAGCGGGGTGACGGCGCCAGGGCGGACGCCGAGGGCGGACCAGAGGATCTCGGGCTTCGCAAAGCTCATCTTCGGCGCGCCGAGCGCGCGTTCCAGCTCCTTGATGCGAATGCGGCGATCCTCCCGGCAGGTGACGAGCCAGAGGCCGTTCTTCTTGTCCTTCAGGACCATGTTCTTGACGTGGACGCCAGGGAGATCGCCGCGATGGGCGCGGCTCTCCTCGACGGTGAAGACCGCGGGGTGGCGATGGACGCGCCACGGGAGATCGAGCCGGTCGAGCTCGGCGAGCAGGGCCGCCTCGGTCGTGGGCGGCGGGGATCCGGCGTCGAGATCTTCTTGCGGGGGCGCGCTCATCGGGGATCCTGAAGGGCGGCGCGCAATGGGCGCGCGGGGTGCGATTTCGCGCTTGCGCCGCGGTTCGCAAGCTCCTACACAGCCGCTCTACCAACGCCGAGGGCGCTGGTCACCCCATGGATGCGGGCGTAGCTCAGGGGTAGAGCACAACCTTGCCAAGGTTGGGGTCGTGAGTTCGAATCTCATCGCCCGCTCCAAATTTCTCAGACTTAGCTGGTCCCTGCCGCGGCGCGTCAGAAGTTCCCGACGCGCCAGACCTTGAGAGAGCCGTGCATGTCGCCCGACACCGCTGCGGCGCCCGAGGGAGAGATCGCCACCGCGCCGATGGCGGTGCTATCGCACTGCAGCGCGTGGAGCGCGACGCCGGTTTCAAGCTCCCACCAGATCAGCGAGCGGTCTTGGCTGGCCGACAGCGCGTGGGTCTCGGATTTCGAGAAGGCGAGGTCGGTCACGGGCCCGCCATGGCCGCGAAGCGTCCGAAGCGCGCGTCCGCGGACCAGGTCCCAAATCACAACGCCCGCGTTCTCGCCGGCGGAGATCGCTGTGCGACCGTCCGTCGACATTGCGACCGCGGTCATGGCGTCGACGTTGCTCGGGATGAATTTGACCGGCGCGCCCGAGTCGATCTCCCAGAGGATCAAGCGCTGGTCCGCGCCGGCGGAGAGGACCGTGGCGCCGTCGGCGGAGATCGCCAGACCGTTCACCTGGTCCCGATGCGCTTCGAGACGCAGCATGGGCCGGCGGACGCGGAGGTCCCAAACGAATAATGAGCGGTCCCGAGAGCCGGAGAGGGCGAGCTTTCCGTCCGGCGTAAAGGCCACCGTCGTCACCGCATCGTCGTGCCCGACCAGTCTCGCCGCTTCCTCCCCGGACTCGAGATCCCACAGGATCAGCACGCTGTCCTCGTCGCCGGACAGGGCGAAGCGGCCTTCGGGACCGATTGCGACGCTGAGGACGCCGGCCTGATGACCCTCGAAAGTCCGCAGGGCCTCGCCCGTTTCGAGATCCCAGAGCATCAGGGCGCCGTCTCGGGAGGCCGACAGGGCGCGCTCGCCGTCCGGCGTCACCGCAATGGCGGCGACCGCATCCGCGTGACCCGGAAAGATCGTGGTGCGCAAAGGGTCGCCCTCGGCCGGGTCGCGCGCGCCGTCGGCGACGTTGCAGAAGGCTTCCTGCGCCTCGGCCGACGCGCCGGCGATCTCGCGGCAGAGCGCCTCGATCTCTCGATCGCAGGTCGTAATGCGCTGCTGCGCGGCGGCGCCGGTGGCCCAGGCGGCCACAGCCGCGGTCAGAACGATCGCTTTCCAGAGCGCCGGCATGTCCCGGTCCTTCCCCGTCATCCCCTGTTCGCTCACACGCCTGGAGGCGGCTTGGGCCGACTCAACTCGCGGTTGAACTCCACTCGTTAAACGCGCTGAAGGCGGATTGGTCCATGCCGAATCATCGGCCGGCGCTGCGGCTCAGAACGGGAGCGGGGCGCCCAGCTCCCGCGCGCCCCGCCTGAGCGTCTCGGCGACCTCCTCCGGCAGATCGATCCCGTCGCGGAGCGCGGCCTGCTCGGCGCGGGCTTCGGGCTCGCCCGGGTAGAGGATTTCGTCGACTCCCGGCGCCCGCGGCGTGGCCTTCAGGTCTTCGATGAGGGTCTCGACGTCCCGCTCGAAATCGGGGAGCGGACGGCAGGCGGCGATGTCGATGGCGA
>JBCBRF010000222.1:0-5474 GCA_039819865.1 Pseudomonadota bacterium
CCGAGACGGTCGATCGCGCCTCCGAGCCGGGCGAGGCGGAAACCGCGCCCCCTTTGCGAGCGGAAGCCGCGCCCTCCCTGCGAGGAGACGCGGACTGGGCGGACCAGCCGACCCTCCCGTTCGACGGCGGCGCTCCGTCGACGACCCCTTCTCTCGCAGAGAACGCCTCTGGCGCTCGGGCCGACGAGCCGGGCGACCTCGAGGCGCGACTGGACGCCGAGCTCGATCGCGCGCTCCAAGCGCTGGACCGGCGCAGGGGCGGAGGGCCCAAGGCGCGGCTCGAGCTTGACGGCGACCGGGCGGTGGAGAGCGTGCGCGAGGCGGCCCGCGACGCGCTCGAGAAGAGCGCGCGCGCGCCGAGCCCGGACCGGGAGGAGAGGCCCGACGAGGCGTTCGAACTCGCGCCCGACGCGCTCGACCCCGACGGGCTGACGGCCGACGACGCCAAGACCCCGGGTCTGTCGATCGCGCTCGCGTTCCTCGCCGGCGCGGGCTTCGCGCTGGGCGCGACGCTGGTGCTCGCGTATCGGGGGCTGGTCTGAGCCGACCGGCTCTCGCGCCGCGCGAGAAGCGAGCGCATGCCTGCGGAGTTGCTTTGGGCGCGTGTTTCGCCGCGCCGCCATTCCGGAAAACCGCGTGCACTTTTTCGACTCGCGCTGTAGGGCGACGAACGTCCTTGAAAACGAACGACGCCGATGTCCGACCCGACCGATCCGCCCGACGGCAATCCAGACGACCCCGCGCGGCTCGCCTCGCTGATGCTCGCAGATCAGGGGAGCGCGGCGGATCTGTCGGACGCGCCGCTGATGACCGGGCTGCCGTTCGCAGGCGCGCTCGGCATCCGGATGATCCATAGCGGCGACGGCGAGGCGACTCTGGCGATCCCCTATGACGCGGCCCTGGTCGGCGATCCGGAAAGCGGCGTGATCCATGGCGGGGTGGTGACGAGCTTGCTCGACACCTGCGGCGGGGTGGCGGTGCTGGCGTCGAAGCACCGACCGCTGAGCGCCGCGACGCTCGATCTTCGCATCGACTATATGCGCGCGGCGCAACCGCATCAGCCGATCTTCGCCCGGGCGCGCTGCTATCGGGAGACGCGGCTGATCACCTTCGTGAGCGCGGTCGCCTACCACGCGGAGACGCCGGACTCGCCGATCGCGACGGCGGTCGGCGCGTTCATGGTCGAAGGGCGCAAGCCTCCGGTCGCCCAGGGCGGGAATGCGGACGCGACCGCGGGCGGGGCAAAAGGCGCGTCGGCGGGCCAGGGCGGCTCGGGGCAGGGCGGCTCGGGCCCGAAAGGCTCGGCGCGAGAGGGGGCGGCGTGAGTCCGTTCGATCAGATCCAGGAGCAAGAGGCCCGGCGCGACGCGGCGCTCGAGGCCCTCACCGCGCGGATTCCTTATGTCCAATTCCTCGGCGTGCGGTTCGAGCGGTTGGGCGACGAGCTGACCGCGCGGCTCGAATTCGATCCGAAGCTGATCGGCAATCCGATCCTGCCGGCGCTCCATGGCGGGGCGATGGGCGGGTTCCTCGAGATCACCGCGATCATGCAGCTCGCCTGGGACCAGACCTGGGGCATCCTGCGCCGCGGCGGGCCGGAGGCGGAGGCGATTGCGGCGGGGCGGTTCCCGGCGACGCCAAAGACGGTGGACCTGACGATCGACTATCTGCGCTCGGCGCGGGCGCGCTCGGCCTTCGCGCGGGCTCAGGTGACCAAGCAGGGCCGGCGGGTGGCCAATGTGCGGGTCGAGGCCTGGCAGGACGAGCGCGACCGGCCGGTGGCCGCGGCGCATGGGCATTTCCTGCTGCCGGAGGCCGGAGACGGCGCGTCGGATCCCGCCAAGTGAGCGCGGAGGCCGCGGCGGCGCCGCCGCTCCGGGCGCGGCTGACCAGCGCTCGGGTGCTCGCCATCGCCGCCCCGGTCGCGCTCTCGAACGCCACGGTCCCGATCCAGGGCGCAGTCGACACCGCAGTGATCGGACGGCTCGGCGACGCCTCGGCGCTCGCGGCGGTCGGGCTCGGGGCGCAGATCTTCAGCCTGCTGTTCGGGGTGTTCAACTTTCTGCAGATCGCGTCCTCGGGCCTCGCGGCGCAGGCGCTCGGGAGCGGGGACCCGCAACGGGCGGCGCATACGCTGATCCGGGCCGTGGGGCTGGCGGCGGCGATCGCCTGCGCGCTGCTGGCGCTCCAGATCCCGCTGCTCTGGCTCGGGCTCGCGCTGTTCGAGGCGTCGGCGGAGGCCGAGGGGCTGACGGCGGCCTATTTCGCCTGGCGGATCTGGGGCGCGCCGGCGGAGCTCGCGAACTACGCGCTGATCGGCTGGTTCGCGGGCCAGGAGATGACGCGACGGCTGTTCCAGCATCAGGTGCTGCTGGCGAGCGTGAATGTCGGGCTGAACCTCTGGTTCGTGCTGGGCCTCGGCTGGGGGGTCGAGGGGGTGGCGATCGGGACGGCGCTCGCCAACCTCGCGGGCCTCGCCTATGGGGGCTGGCTGGCGTTCGGGCGGGTGCGGCGGATCCTGCCGGTCGCGTGGCGGCCGAACTGGGAGCGGGTGCTCGATCGGGGCGAGCTGGTCCGGCTGATGTCGATGAACCGCGACATCTTCATTCGAACGCTGTTGCTGATCGGCGGGTTCGCCTGGACCGCGCGGCTCGGCAGCCTGCAGGGCGACGCGGTGCTGGCGGCCAATGTGGTGCTGCTGCAGTTCCTCATGGTCTCGGCCTATGCGCTCGACGGGTTCGCGATCGCGGCGGAGACGCTGGTCGGCCAGGCGATGGGCGCGCGCGATCCGGGCGGGCTCGACCGCGCGGCGGCGCTGACCTCGATCTGGTCGGGCGGGATGGCCGCGCTCTGCGCGGCGATCTTCGTTTTGGCGGGGCCCGCGATCGTCGATCTGTTCACGACGGCGGAGGAGGTGCGGGCGATCGCGCGGCGCTATCTGCTCTGGGCGGCGCTGATCCCCATCGCGGGGTTCGCGGCGTTTCAGTTCGACGGGATCTTCGTCGGCGCGACCGCGTCGCGGGAGATGCGCGACGCGATGGTCCTGACGGCTTGCGTCTACTTCCCGGGAAGCTGGGCGATGCTGCAGGCCTTCGGCAATCACGGGGTCTGGGGCGCGCTCTGGATCTGGCTGCTGCTGCGCGCGGCGACGCTGGCGGCGTATTATCCGAGGATCAGGGCGCGGGCGCTCGAGCGGTGAGGCCGCCGCTTTCGGCGATCGAGAACGGTGTAGGGGGAGAGACGCGATGTTCAGCCATGTCACCGTCGGCGCGTCGGACCTGGAGCGGGCCGGCGCGTTCTATGACGCGGTGCTGATCCCGCTCGGGCTCGGGCGCCGAGAGGTCGAGCCGGACGGCGGGCCGCCCGCGCTCTGCTGGGTCTCGCCGCACCGCGCTTTTCCGATGTTCTTCGTTTTCGAGCCGTTCGACGGGCGGGCCGCGCGGGCGGGGAACGGGGCGATGGTCTCCTTCATCGCGCCCAGCCGGGAGGCGCTGGATCGGGCCTACGCCGCGGGCCTGGCGGCGCACGGCTCCGACGAGGGCCCGCCCGGGCCGAGGCCGCATTACGCGCCCGACTATTACGGCGCCTACATGCGCGACCCGGACGGCAACAAGATCTGCCTCGTGCATCGCCCGTCGCTCGAACGTTTCGGCGCGGCGGCCGAGTGAGCCGAACGCGCCGACGAGCCTAGAGGTCGGCGCCGACCGCCTGGGCGACCGTGTCGAAACCGTCTCGGTCGAGCAGGCGCGACAGGCCTTCGGTCAGCTCGGGCATCAGCTCCGGGCCGCGATAGGCGAGGGCGGTGTAGAGCTGGACGAGCGCGGCGCCGGCGCGGATCTTTTCGTAGGCGTCCTCCGCGGTCTCGATCCCGCCGACGCCGATGATCGGGATCCGGCCCTCGGTCAGGCGGGCGAGCGCGCGGACGACCTCGGTCGAGCGGGCCTTGAGCGGCGCGCCGGACAGACCGCCTTTCTCAGACGCGTGCGGGCTTTTCAGCGAGGCGGGGCGAGCGAGCGTGGTGTTGGTCGCGACGATCCCGTCGAGGCCGGTCTCGCACGCCACCGCGGCGACGTCCGCCAGCTCGGCGTCGGACAGATCTGGCGCGATCTTCACCAGGAGAGGCGGCTTCGCGCCCGCCGAGCCCGCGGCCAGGCGGTCGCGCGCGAACACCATGCGGGCGAGCAGCTCGGTCAGCGCGTCTCGGCCCTGGAGATCGCGGAGCCGCTCGGTGTTCGGGGAGGAGACGTTCACCGTGTAGAAGGCGCAGAGGCCCCAGAGCCCCTCGAGCACCTGCTCATAATCCGCGCGGCGATCCGGCGAGTCCTTGTTGGCGCCCAGATTCGCGCCGACAATCGTTTTAGAATCGCTCTTACGGCGCGCCAGGCGCTCGGCGATGCGGGCGAGGCCTTCGTTGTTGAAGCCCATCCGGTTGATCGCGGCGCGGTCCTCGGCGAGGCGGAACAGGCGCGGCTTCGGATTGCCGGCCTGAGGGCGGGGCGTGACGGCGCCGATCTCGACGAAGCCCGCGCCCATGGCGGCGAGCGCGTCGGGGGCCTCGGCGTTCTTGTCGAAGCCGGCCGCGACGCCGATCGGGTTCGGGAAGGAGAGGCCCCAGAGATCCACGGCCAGCCGCGGGTCCGGCGGGGTCGCGGCGCGCGGGCCGAGACCCGCGGCCAGGGCGCGCAGGGCGAGGCGGTGCGCGGTCTCAGGCGGCAAAGCCTGCAGCGCGGCGAGGGCGAAGGAGCGCAGCATGCGGGCAGGGATACGCCCGGCGGAAGGGCCTTCGCAAACCGGAACGCGGCGCCCGTCGGCGAAACCGGACGGACGGAGGGCCTCGCGCAACGCGCAAGAATGGGCGAAACCCCGACTTGTGGGCTGGCCCGGCCTCTCGAATCGGGTAACGTCCATCGCAGTCAGCGTTTCACGACCTTGCTCCGGAGATCGTCGATGTTTCAGAGCCGATCGCGTCCGCCGAAGCCCGAGGCCGCGAAGGGGCCGGAAGGACAGCCCCGCTTCGCACCGCGCCGGCTCGCGCTCAGCGAGGTCGATCTGTCGGAACGCGCTCGAGAGGACGCCGCCGCGACCGCGCTCGCGGACGAGATGGCGCGCGATTTGAAAGACGGGTTCGACGAGAGCGTCGCGCAGGAGCTCGGGCGCTCGCGGGAGCCGGAGCGCGCGCTCGACGAGGCGCTCGACCGGGATGCGGACGCGCTCGAGCGCGGACTGCCCGTCGAACCGACCCGCCATGCGAGAACCAAAGCGGCCTCAACCAAAGCGGCCTCGACCAAAGCGGCCTCGCGGCCGGCGCCCGTTCCGGGACCCACACTCTCGCCGCCGGAGCCGGCCCCACCGCCTTCGCGCCCCGCGGCTCCGCCGGCGCCGCCACGACAGGAGACTTCGATGAGCGAGCCGCGTCGGCGGATCTCCGAGACCAATCGCGGGCTGCGCATGATCCTGGTCGCATCCGTCCTGATC
>JBCBRF010000223.1:0-5439 GCA_039819865.1 Pseudomonadota bacterium
GCCCGGGTCTTTTCGGCGCCCCGCTCGGCGCTCCGCTCGGCGGCCTCCTTGGCGGCCTCTTCGGCGGCCTTTTCGGCGGCCTCTTCGGCCAAGATGTCGAGCATCTGGCCGCCCACCATGCCGGCCGCACCGCTCGCGCCCGCCAGGATCGCCACCAACTCCGCCCGAACCGCGCCGTCCGGATGGGTCTCGGGCGCGGCCAGGATCTCGAAGGCCCGGGTCTGCAGCGCGTCGCCCGCGAGGACCGCGGTCGCTTCGTCGAAGGCGATATGCACCGTGGGCTTGCCGCGCCGGAGATCGTCGTCGTCCATGCACGGCAGATCGTCATGCACGAGGCTGTAGGCGTGCACGCATTCGATCGCGGCGGCGGCGCGGGCGGGACCGGCCCCGCCGACCCCGAACAGCGCTGCGGTCTCGAGCGTCAGAAAGGCGCGGAGGCGCTTGCCGCCGCCAAGGGCCGCGTAGCGCATCGCCTCGACCACGCGCGCCTCGCCTCCCGGAGGGAGCGGCAACAGCGCGTCGAGCGCGGCTTCGGTCTCCGCCGCACGGGAGGCGAGCGCCTGCTCGAACCCCGACTGCGCGCCCAAGCCCGCGCCCAAGCCCGCGCCCAAGCCCGCGCCCGCGGTCTCGCGCGGGGCGGGCTGGTCTGGAGCGCATTGGGCGGCGGAGGTCATCGGGCGGCTTTCGGTTGCGGTCGGCGGCGTCAGGCGGATTTCTCGACGTCGAGCGGGGCGGTCCCGGTCGCGGCGCCGTTCTGGTCGGCGACGATCTGTTCGACGCGCATCTCGGCGGCCTTCAGCTTGTCCGCGCAATGGGCGCGCAGCTTCGCGCCGCGCTCATAGAGCGCGATCGACTGTTCGAGATCGACGCGGCCGCTCTCGAGCTGGCCGACGATCCGCTCAAGCGACGCCAGAGCCTGCTCGAAGCTCATCTTGTCGATCGGCGCGTCGTCCGCGACGGACGGGGCGGGGGCGTTCTGGCTCATCGGGCCTGTCCTTTCGTTCGCGGCTCCGGCGGCGTCATAGCTGGGCGCAGCGCATCAGCGCCTCGACATGCGCCGCCGTGGAGCGGGAGAGGCCGTGTAGATCATAGCCGCCCTCCAAGGTCGACACGACGCGGCCCTGGCAGAGCTTCGCGGCGACCGCGCAGAGGCGCTCGGTGGCCCAGACGAAGTCGCTCTCATTCAGCAGGAGTTGGGCCAGCGGGTCGTCGCCATGGGCGTCGAAGCCCGCCGAGATGATCAGCAGGTCGGGCCGGAAGCGTTCGAGCGGGGGGAGGATCTGGCCGGCGAAGGCCTCGCGGAACTCGACGGAGCCGGAAAGCGCGGGCAGGCAGACATTGACGATGTTGCCGACGCCGGTCTCGTGCGGGGCGCCGGTTCCGGGGTAGAGCGGCCACTCGTGGGTCGAGGCGTAGAACAGACGGCCGTCGCGCTCGAAGATGTCCTGGACGCCGTTGCCGTGATGGACGTCGAAATCCACCACGGCGACGCGCGCGAGACCGTGGACGGCGAGCGCGTGGTGCGCGCCGATGGCGGCGTTGTTCAGGAGGCAAAAGCCCATCGCGCGGTCGTGCTCGGCGTGGTGGCCGGGCGGGCGGACGGCGCAGAAGGCGTTCCGCGCCTCGCCGCGCATTACGATGTCGACCGCCTCGACCACGGCGCCCGCGGCGCGCTCGGCGGCGGTCCAGGAATGCGGGCTGACCCAGGTGTCGGCGTCGATCGGCGCCGCGCCCGAGGTCGGGATCTGGGACTTCACCGCCTCGACGTGCTCCGGCGCGTGCGCGCGCAGGATCGCGGCCTCGTCGACCGCCGGCGCCTCGATCCGCAACAGGTCCTGGAAGGTCTCGGTCTCGAGAGCCGCCAGCACCGCGCGCAGCCGGTCGACGCGCTCCGGATGGCCGTCCGGGGTGGCGTGATCGAGACAGGCGGGGTGGGTCAGCAGGGCCGTCGCCACGCGCAGTTCCTTCCTAGCCAAGCGCTTTTCCTCTAGCGCTCTTCGCTTGGCGCCCTTCATCTAGCGCCCTTCGCCTAGCGCTCTTCACGACGCTTTTTCGGCGCTCATCACCGCCCGCGCCAACGCGCGCGGTCTCCGCATCGGACTCTCTTTCCCCGATTCGGCGTCGATCGGCTCCCCCCATGGACGGACCGTGTGGACGGACCGCGTGGACGAACCCGCACCATGCGCAGAGCCGGCGGGAGGGGATCAGCGTCGCGCGAAAACGCGCGAGTGTCCAGTGAGGTTGACAGGTGGAGCGTCCAGGCGTCGCGGCGGATCACCCGGCGCCGTCGGGCGACAGCATGTAGCCGGCGCCGCGGACCGTCTTGATGAAGCGCGGCGCGCGCGGGGTCTCTTCGACCTTCTTGCGGAGGCGCGTGATCTGGACGTCCACGGCCCGCTCCTGGCCGATGCCGGCGTCGTCGCGCTCCGAGCCGGAAAGCTCCGCCAGCAAGTCCTGGCGCGACACTGGCTGATTGGTGCGCCGGGCGAGTAGGCGCATCAACGCGATCTCCGCCGTGGTGAGACGGATCTCCTCCTCGCCGCGCCACAGCTCGCCCCGTTCCGGATCGAAGCGGGCGTCGCCGAGATGGATGACGGCGTTCTTGGGCTGAGGCGGCGCGGCGTGGGCCCGGCGCAGGATGGCCTCGATCCGCAGCTTCAGCTCTTTCGGCTCGAACGGCTTGGACAGATAATCGTCGGCGCCCGCCTCGAAGCCTACGATCCGGTTCTCGGTCTCGCCGCGGGCGGTCAGCAGCAGAACGGGCGTGCGGCCGGCGATCCAGCGGGTCAGGCTGAAGCCGTCTTCGCCCGGCATCATCACGTCGAGCACCAGGATGTCGAACGACAGCGCGTTGATCAGCGTGCGGGCGTGGGCGGCGTCGCGCGCCTCGGTCACGCGGTAACCGCAGCGCATCAGGTACTTGCGCAGCAGACGGCGGATCCGCTCGTCATCGTCGACCACCAGAACATGCGCCTCGGTCGGGCTCGACGGCTGTTCGCGATCCACTGCATCCACCGACGACGACGCCATGCGATCCTCCGTGCGCGCGCCGTCTGGGCGACGCGCCGCTGAGCCCTGCTCCACCTCACGAGAGCGTGATCTTACCTTAGCGGGAGGCCGCCGCCACCCTCGATCGCAGCCAATCAGGGGCTCGCCCATGCGGCGCGGCTCTCACCCCTCGGCGTGCGCGATGAAATCGAGCACGTCGTCGCGCAGCTCCGCGTCGAGCATCCGTTCGAGCACGCGGCGGAAGCCCTGGACCGCCTCCGGCCCGGCCTCGCGATAGGCGCGGCGCATGCGGGCGCGCTGGGCGTCGGCCAGCCGTTTCTCAAACGCCGCGCCCTCCGCAGTCACGCGCAGCAGGCGCTTGCGGCGATCGTCTTCGGCGACCCGCTGTTCGACGAGACCGCGCTCGACCAGCTCCCTCAGGACGCGGTTCAGCGACTGCTTGGTGACGCCCAGGATCTCGAGCAGATCGGCGACGGTCAGATCCGGGCGCGCCGCGATGAAATGCAGCGCGCGGTGATGGGCCCGCCCGAACTCGCGGCTTCGCAAGATCTCGTCGGGATCGCGGGTGAAGGCGCGGTAGGCGAAGAACATCAGCTCGATGCCCTGGCGCAGCTGGTCGTCGGTGAGGAAAAGCAGCTGTTCGCCGCTGTGGCTCGGCGCGAGGCCGGTCTGACGGATCGATCGCATCAGGGCTCCAATCGGGTCCAGCGGGGGCGCGTCGCGGGCGGCGCGGCGTCGGCTTTGTTCGCACCGGCAACATACGTCAGTCACGTTGACATAATCAAATCGCGCTGTTACGCCAAGCCCCAAGTTCGGGAAGCATTGTTGCTTCTGTGGGCGGTGTTTTGAAACAAGCGCGAATTTATGGCGGAATGCGTGGGCGATGGGCAGGCTCACGACCCGCGGCGCACAGGGCGAAAATCGAAGGAAGGGGCCTCTGAAATGGCGAGCGTGAGCTACAGCGACAGGGATGGCTGGATCTGGATGGACGGCGAGATGAAGCCGTGGCGCGAGGCGACCACGCATGTGCTGACGCATGCGCTGCACTACGCCTCCTCCGTGTTCGAGGGCGAGCGCGCCTATGACGGCAAAATCTTCGAAAGCCGCCTGCATTCGGAACGGCTGGCGCAGTCGGCGGCGGCGCTCAGCTTCAGCCTGCCCGTCAGCGTCGAAGAGCTCGACCAGATCAAGCAGGAGGTGATGGAGAAGAACGGGCTGCTCGACGCCTATATCCGCCCCGTGGCGTTCCGCGGCTCCGAGATGATGGGCGTCTCGGCGCAGAACAATAAGATCCATCTGGCGATCGCGGCCTGGGAGTGGGGCGCGTATTACGGCGACGCCATGCAAAAGGGCGCGCGGCTCGACATGGCGCGGTGGCGCCGGCCGGAGCCCGCCACGATCCCCTGCAGCGCCAAGGCGGCGGGGCTCTACATGATCTGCACGCTGTCCAAGCACGAGGCGGAGGCGAAGGGCTATTCGGACGCGATGATGAAAGATTATCGCGGCTACGTCGCCGAGGCGACGGGGGCCAACGTGTTCTTCGTGCGCGACGGGGTGGTCCATACGCCGCTGCCCGACTGCTTCTTGAACGGCATCACGCGGCAGACGGTGATAAAGCTACTCGAACAAGACGGGATCGAGGTGGTCGAGCGCCATATCGAGCCGGAGGAACTGGAGGGCTTCCAGCAATGCTTCCTGACCGGAACCGCCGCGGAGGTGACGCCGGTGTCCGAGATCGGGCCTTATACGTTCGAGATCGGCGAGCTGACGCGCGATCTGATGAAGGCCTTCTCGAAACACGTGCGCAGCCACAGCACCGTGTGAGCGCCCATATGAGCGCACAGGTAAGCCCCCCTGGCGCGCATCGGCCGGGCGCGGCCGAAACGGGGCCGCGCTTGCGCATGATCGAGACGGCGATTTTGGCCGCAGTCTTGTTGGCCGCAGTTTCGGCGGCGAGCGCTCCCGCTGCGCTCGCCAATGAGCAGGAACGGGCGGCGTATCGAGCGGCGGTCGAGCGGCCCGGGCCGCAATGGATCATCATCTCGAATCACTTCAAGCACAGTTTCCGCTGCTTCGGCGGCGGGTGCGTGCTGATGGGGCCGACGGACGACCGCGCCGCCTGCGAGGAGTGGGCGCGCGACTACAATGAGGGCGATCCGTTCGACCATGCGCGCTGCGTTTCGGCCGAGCCGTTTCTGGCGGAAAGCTCAGGCGAGACGCGCTGACGGCTCCGCGAGGTTCGACCTCCAGACCATGATCCCTTCTCTTCGAATTGCGATCTCGGTCTTTTCTTTGCTCTGGTCGCGCGATCGGACGGATAACCGGTTGCCACTTATCCTGATCGCGCTCTCTTTGCTTGACGCGCGATCGGACGGATAACCGGCGGCCACTTATCCTGATCGCGCGACCAGCAAACAGAGCGCGATCAGG
>JBCBRF010000224.1:0-5398 GCA_039819865.1 Pseudomonadota bacterium
AGCGGAACACGCGACCCTGCCAGCTCACCACATGGCGATCGGCCTCGGCTACATCTTCGGCCTGAAGCTGCCGCTTAACTTCAACTCGCCGTTCAAGGCCACCAGCATCTCCGACTTCTGGCGTCGCTGGCACATGACCATGACGCGGTTCTTCACGACCTATCTGTTCACGCCGATGGCGATCTCCGGCACGCGCGCGGCCGCCCAGCGCGGCTACGGCCGCTGGCGCCGCTGGGCCGCCGCCTCCATGGTCCCCGTCGTCGTGACCTTCCTGCTCGCGGGCGTCTGGCACGGCGCCGGCTGGACCTTCGTGGTCTTCGGTCTGCTCCACGGCGGCGCGCTCGCGGTCAATCATGGCTGGCGCACCTTCAACGGGCCGGATCTCGGGCCGGTTCTGGGCTGGCTCCTGACGATGTCGGTGGTGGTCACGGGCCTGGTGATCTTCCGCGCCCCGGACCTCGAGACCGCCGGCGTGATCCTCCAGTCGATGTGGGCGTTCGGCCCGCTCCTCGACATCGCCATCGCCTTCGCCACCGACGGGTCGCTCGCCGCCGCGCTGGCCGATCCCGCGCCCGTCGCGGCCGCCGAGAGCGTGCGCCTCGACGCGCCCGTCGCTCTGGTCTTCGTCCTGGTCTACGGCGCGATCGTCCTCGGCCTGCCGAACACTCAGGAGGTGCTGCGGGACCACTGGGTGAGCAGCGATCCGGAGCCTGAAGACGCGCCGGAGGACGACCGCCCGACGATCCTGCGCTGGCGCCCGACCCCGGCCTGGAGCGTCGCCGCAGGCGCGCTCCTGGTCCTGGCGGTGGCCTCGATCGGCGATCAGTCCGGCTTCCTCTACTACCAATTTTAAGCAACCGAAAGTATTGGCCATGAACCGGATGTTCCCAGCCGCCGTCGAACTGGTCCTCGACTTGCCGCGCGTCGTCGAGCCGGAGGTGGCCTCCGACATCGAGAAGGAGGCGGTCTTCGTCTCCCCGTTCCTCCAGAAGATCACGGTCTCCGAGGATCGCGCCTCGGCCGTCCTGCACCTTCGCGACGCCTCGAAGGCCGACGAGGTCGTCGACAAGGCCAAGCGCTATCTCGCCGCGATGTCGAAGCAGCTGACCGGCTTCGACATCAAGTGCTTCCTGGAGAACGCCCGCAAGGACCAGGGCGCCTACCATCCGGGCGTCAACGCCGAGCTGGTCGCTCGCGGCTGGGTCCATGACTACGGCGCGGGCCAGGTCGCCTATAGCGGCCCGGTGCTGCGTCTCGCCCAGTTGCTGAACGCCAAGGCCGTCGAGCTCTACGCGTCGGCCTTCGACCTGGTCGACGGTCATTTCCCGTCCTTCGTGAGCGCCGAGACGCTGCACAAATGCGGCTACTTCGACAGCCACCCGAACCAGGCCTCGTTCGTCGGCACGGTGATCGAGGATTTCGACGCGATCGAAGCCTTCCGCCAGGCCAATTCCTGCTCCGAAGGCGCGATCCTGCCGCCGAGCCAGCACATCCATCATGACGGCATGTGCCTCAATCCGGCCGCCTGTTTCCCGGCCTATCCGACCCTCGCCGGCAAGACTTTCGACGAGGCCGGCCATGTGGTGAGCTGGCAGGGTCGCGTGTTCCGCTACGAGTCCCGCAACATCACCGGTCTCGATCGGCTGTATGAGTTCAACGTTCGCGAACTCGTCTTCGTCGGCACTGAGGAATACGTCGCCGAGTGCCGCAAGAAGGCGATCCCGGCGATCGGAAAGCTCGCCGAGTTCTTCGATCTCGACATGAAGCTGCAGACCGCGACCGACCCGTTTTTCGCCACCGTCTCGGCCGCCAAGAAGTTCTTCCAGCAGGCCCAAGAGGTGAAGAACGAGATCCTGATCCCGGTGCTGAAGAGCGACGGCTCGATCAAGGAGATGGCCTGCGGTTCGGTGAACCTGCACGGAAACTTCTTCGGCGACCGCTTCGACATCACCGCCGCCGACGGTCAGCCCGCGCACACCGGCTGCATCGGCCTCGGCGTCGAGCGCTGGGTCCTCGCGGCCTTCACTCAACACGGCTTCGACCCGGCGCGTTGGCCGCAGCCAGTGCGAGATGTTCTGTTCAGCGGATAGAAATAGTTCTGGGCTAATGATCTGAAAGTGGTGGGAGCGAGTTATGCAAAAACTTGAGAAGGTCGTGTCAGACATTCTTTTGGTCTCGGAGTGCGAGATCAACGATGAATCGAACGCGAAGAACACCCGCAACTGGGATAGTTTGCGGCATATCGAGCTGATCATGGCGATTGAAACGGCGTTTCAAGTCAAATTCAGTACCATGGAAATCACCAGCTTCCAGAAATTGGGAGACGTGCGCGAAAGCCTGCAGGCCAAAGGCGTCGCGATCTGATCGCCGGCGAGCGGCCCGAGCGCAAAAGGAGTAAGACGATGATGAGATGGGCTTGGGCGGCCGGCGCCTGCGGCGTGCTGGCGATTGCGGCGCTCGGAGTGGTTTCGCCGAAGGAAATCCAGTGGGATATGGCGAACGAGTACAACGACACGTCGATCCACGCCGAGGGCGACAAGGTGTTCGCCGCCGCGCTTCTGGAGAAAACCGGCGGCGCCATCAAGATCACCCACCATTTCGGCGGCGCCATCGGCTTCAAGTCGAAGGACCAGCTCGACGCGGTGGCCGACGGCGCCCTGCCGATCGCCAACACCTTCGTCGGCCCGCTCGGCGGCATCGACCCGATGTTCCTGCTGCCGTCGCTGCCGTTCCTCGCGGCGACGCCGACCGAGGCGCGCCGTCTCTATGAGATCGCGAAGCCCCGCTACGAGGCGGTGTTCGCCGCCAACAACCAGAAGCTGCTCTACTCCTCCCCCTGGCCGCCCTCGGGCTTCTGGGCGCACGCGCCGATGGACAGCCTTGAGGCGCTCTCGGGCCTGAAGATCCGCACCTACGACGCCAACGGCACCGTCACGCTGAAGGCCGCCGGCGCCGCGCCGATCCAGCTCTCCTGGGCGGACGTCGCCCCGCAGCTCGCCACCGGCGGCGTCTCGGGCGTCCTGACCTCGGCCGAGAGCGGCGTGAACGGCAAGTTCTGGGAGCATCTCTCGCACTTCACGGAGGCGAACTACGCGATGCCTCTGAACATGGTGCACATCAATCTCGACGTCTGGAACGATCTCGACGCCGATCAGCAGGCCGCGGTTCTGGCGGCGGCGAAGGCGGCCGAGGACTACACCTGGAACGAGGTGAAGCAGCGCGTCGCGTCGAACTACCAGGAGATGCGCGAGAACGGGATCGTCATCGTCGACGGCCTGGCGCCGGAGTATCTCGCCGCGCTTCGCGCCGCCGGCGACGAGGCCCGCGCGGTCTGGATCGAGAAGACCGGCCCGGACGGGGCCGCGATCCTCGCCGAGTTCCAGCGCCGCTGACGCGCCGCTCTCATGACGAGGCGTCGGCGGCCCCGCGCCGCCGACGCCGCCGATCGGGCCGACGGGGCCCGCTCGACAGGGAGGCCGGCGAAGCGACGGCCGGCCCGAAGGACAAGGGCCGATCATGCGCCTTCTCGACCGCATCGCCCGCTTGCTGAGCGGCGCCGGCGCCGCCCTCGCGGCGCTTCTGATCGTCTACATCCTCGGCCATATCTTGCTCGAAATCGCCCTGCGGGTCGTCTTCAGCCGCTCGACCTATGTGCTCGACGAGTTCGTCGGCTACGCGGTCGCGGCGCTGACCTTCCTCGGCCTCGGCCACGCTTTCCGTTCGGGCGACCTGATCCGCGTGGATCTGATCACCGCGCGGCTCGATCGCGAGCAGCGCCGCGCGCTCGAACTGGCGAGCGTGGCGGCGACGCTGCTCGCGACGTTGTTCTGCGCCTTCTGGGTCGGCCGCGACGCGCTTCGCAATCTGCTGCGCGGCGCCGTCAGCGAAAGCGTCGCCGAGGTGCCGCTTTGGCTGCCGCTCGGCATGGTCCTGCTCGGCATGCTGGTCTTCGCGCTCCAGCTCGCCGCCCATATGGCGCAGGTCGCGCTCGGCGGTCCGCTGCTGGGCGAAACCGAGACGGAGGCCGAAGCCGCCAAGCGCCAAGGGTCCAAGCGCCAAGGGGCCGAGCGAGACGGGGCCGAGCGCGAAGTCGGACAGCCCGAGCCTGACGACCCCTGGGCCGTGGACGACGCCGAGACGCGCGCCGTCGCGCGCGGCGAAGACCGCACGCCCGCGCCGCGCCCTGGCCGCGCCCCGGCCGCCAACGCGGAGATCTGAGCATGGACGCGCTCTTCAGCGGCCTCGTGGTGCTGCTTCTGCTGCTGTTCTTCCTCGGCGCCGGCGTCTGGGTCTTCGCCGGCCTGCTCTTGGTCTCGATCGGCTCTCTGATGCTGGTGCTCGATTTCGGACCCGACCGGATCGGCGCGATCCTCTCCAAGATCCTGTTCCGCAGCGCGAGTTCCTGGGAGCTCGCGGCGATCCCGCTGTTTGTCTGGATGGGCGAGCTGATTTTCCGCTCGGACATCTCGGAGCGTCTGTTCCGCGGCCTGCAGCCGCTCGCCTCGCGCGTGCCGGGCGGGTTGCTGCATGTGAACGTCTTCGGCTCCGCCCTGTTCGCCGCCGTCTCCGGCTCGAGCGCCGCGACCACCGCCACGGTCGGCAAGATCACCACCCAGGAGCTGAGAAAGCGCGGCTACGACCGCGACCTCTCGATCGGTTCTCTGGCGGGCGCCGGCAGCCTCGGCCTGCTGATCCCGCCCTCGATCGTGATGATCATCTACGGCGTTCTGGCGGAGGTCTCGATCGTCCGCCTGTTCGCCGCGGGACTGCTGCCGGGGCTGCTGGTGGCGGCGCTGTTTTCGGGCTACGTCGCGATCCGCTGCGCCATGAGGCCCGCGCTCGCGCCGCAGGTCCGGCGCGCGGAAGACGCCGTCTCGTTCGGCCAGGCCGCGCTCAACCTGACGCCGATCCTGACCCTGATCACGCTGGTGCTCGGCTCGCTCTACACCGGCGTCGCCACCCCGTCCGAGGCGGCGGCGATCGGCGTCGTCGGCGCTCTGGCGATCGTCGCGCTCACCGGCCAGATGAGTGTCGCGCTGCTGCGGGACTCTCTGATGGGCGCGGTCCGCACCTCCTGCATGCTCTGCACGATCCTGACCGCTGCGGCCTGTCTGTCGGCGGCGATCGGCTACATGCACCTGCCGCAGGACATCGCCAACGCCATCGCCGCGCTCGAGCTCGGCCCCTACGGCCTGCTGGTCGCGCTGGCGGTGTTCTACATCGCGCTCGGGCTGTTCCTCGACGGCATCTCGATCACCGTGATGAGCCTGCCGATCACCCTGCCGCTGGTGCTTTCTATGGGCTTCGACCCGATCTGGTTCGGCGTCTTTCTGATCCTGCTGATCGAGATCGGCCAGATCACGCCGCCGGTGGGCTTCAACCTGTTCGTGTTGAACGG
>JBCBRF010000225.1:0-5388 GCA_039819865.1 Pseudomonadota bacterium
TCGCGTCCGATCAGCCGCGGCTGTCCATCGGCACGTAGTCGCGCTCCGGCGAGCCCGTGTAGAGCTGGCGCGGACGGCCGATCTTCTGCTCCGAGTCCTCCCGGCTTTCCTTCCACTGGGCGATCCAGCCGACAGTCCGGGCCAGCGAGAAGATCGCCGTAAACATCGAGGTCGGGAAGCCCATCGCGTTCAGGATGATGCCCGAGTAAAAGTCGACGTTCGGATAGAGCTTCTTCTCGACGAAGTACGGATCCTCGAGCGCGATCCTTTCCAGCTCCTGAGCGACCTTCAGCGTGTCGTTGTTCTCGACGCCGAGCACGTCGAGCACCTGGTGCGCGACCTGCTGCATCACCTTGGCGCGCGGATCGTAGTTCTTGTAGACGCGGTGGCCGAAGCCCATCAGGCGGAACGGATCGTCCTTGTCCTTGGCGCGCTTGATGTATTCGGGGATCTGATCGACCGTCCCGATCTCGCGCAGCATGTTCAGGCAGGCCTCGTTGGCGCCGCCATGCGCCGGGCCCCAGAGGCAGGCGACCCCGGCCGCGATGCAGGCGAACGGGTTGGCGTTCGAGGACCCCGCGAGGCGGACGGTCGAGGTCGAGGCGTTCTGCTCATGATCGGCGTGGAGCGTGAAGATCACGTCCATGGCGTGGGCCAGCACCGGATGAACCTCGTACTCCTCGGCCGGCACCGCGAAGCACATGCGGAGGAAGTTCGCCGCGTAGGACAGGTCGTTCCGCGGATAGATGAAGGGTTGGCCGATCGAGTATTTGTAGGCCCAGGCGCAGATCGTCGGCATCTTGGCGACCAGGCGGATCGAGGCGACCTCGCGCTGCCACGGGTCGTTGATGTCCGTGCTGTCGTGATAGAAGGCCGACATCGCGCCGACCACGCCGCAGACGATCGCCATCGGGTGCGCGTCGCGCCGGAAGCCCCGATAGAAGTTCGTCATCTGCTCGTGGAGCATGGTGTGCTTGGTCACGCGGCCGACGAAATCCGCGTACTCGCTCCGCGACGGCAGTGCGCCGTAGAGCAGCAGATAGCAGACCTCCAGATAGTTGGACTGCTCCGCGAGCTGGTCGATCGGATAGCCGCGATACAGCAGTTGGCCGACATCGCCGTCGATGTAGGTGATGCCCGAGTTGCAGCTGCCGGTCGAGGTGAAGCCCGGGTCGTAGGTGAAGTAGCCGGTCTCGGCGTAGAGTTTTCGAACGTCGATCACCGAGGGGCCGGTCGAGCCGTGGCGAACCGGCATCTCGAGCGTCTTGTTCCCGACGATCAGCGTCGCGTTGTCGATCTTCTCCGACATGAGATCCTCCGTTGGTCGCTTCGCCGTAAGCGGCGCTGAGCGTACAGTTGCATTCCTGACCGCGATCCGATCAAGACCGCCGCCCGGGGTCGAGCCCCCATGCGGTCGCGGGCGATCACGCTTTGCGGCCCGCACGCGGACGTTTCGCCGCCAAGGGCCGCCAGCCGCCGAGCTTAGCCCGCGCGGGCGATCGTGTCGTCGAGCCGGCCCAACGTCTCGTCGCGACCGAGCGCCGCCATCACGTCGAACGCGCCCGGCGAGACGCCGCGGCCGGTCAGCGCCGCTCGAAGCGGGCCGGCGACCTTGCCGAGCTTCTCGCCCTCCTGCTCCGCCACCGCGCGCACCGCGCGATCGAGCGCGTCCTTCTCCCAGGCCGGGAGATCCGCGAGCGCCGCTCGAAGCGCGACGAACCGCGCGACCGGCGTGTCCGCGACCGCCTTGGCCGCCTTCTCGTCCGGCTCGAGGGGTCGTTCCGCAAGCGCGAAGGCTGCGACATCCTCAAGCTCGACCAGCGTTTTTGCGCGTTCGGCCGCCGCTGGCAACGCGGCCAACAGGCGCGCATGCTGCGGCGCGGAAAGCGCCGGTCGGCCGAGCGCCTCTCGGAAGGACAAAAACTCGGCCAGCAGCGCGTCGGGCGGCGTCATCTTCAGGTGCTGGCCGTTCACATGGGCGAGCTTGTCGAAATCGAGCCGCGCGGGCGCCTTGCCGATCGCCTCGAGGCCGAACCATTCGATCGCCTGCTCGGTGGTGAAAACCTCCTCGTCGCCATGGCTCCAGCCGAGCCGGGCCAGGTAGTTGCGCATGCCGGCGGGCAGATAGCCCATCTCGCGGTACGCCTCGACGCCGAGGGCGCCGTGGCGTTTCGAGAGCTTGGCGCCGTCGGGACCGTGGATCAGGGGGATGTGGGCGAAGATCGGCGGCGTCCAGCCGAGGCCCTGATAGATCAGAGTCTGGCGCGCCGCGTTGGTCAGATGGTCGTCGCCGCGGATCACATGGGTGACGCCCATCTCATGATCGTCGACGACGACCGCCAGCATATAAGTCGGCGTGCCGTCCGAGCGCAGCAGGATCAGATCGTCGAGCGCGTCGTTCTTCCAAGCGACCCGGCCTTGCACCGCGTCCTCGACCACGGTCTCGCCGTCGCGGGGGGCTTTCAGGCGAATGACATAGGGGGCGTCGGCGGGCGCATCGCCCGGATCCCGGTCGCGCCAGGGGCTCAGGAAGATCGGCGGGCGGCCGGCGGCCTCGGCCTCGGCGCGCGCGGCCTCGATCTCCTCCTTCGTGCTATAGCAGCGATAGGCGGCGGCGCGGGCGACCATCTCCGCCGCGACCTCCGCGTGGCGGGGGGCGCGCTCGAACTGGCTGACCGCCTCGCCGTCCCAATCGAGGCCGAGCCAGCGGAGGCCGGCGAAGATCGCCTCGGTCGCTTCGGGCGTCGAGCGGGCGCGGTCGGTGTCCTCGATGCGCAGCACGAAGCGGCCGCCGTGGCGGCGGGCGAACAGCCAGTTGAAGAGCGCGGTGCGGGCGCCGCCGATGTGGAGAAAGCCGGTCGGAGACGGCGCGAACCGGGTGACGACGGCGTCTGAATCGGATCGATCGGCGGGGGCGGCTGCGACGGTGCTCATGCTGGCGTCGGGTCCTGTCCTCATGAATGATGATCCCGGATCGGGGATCGCGCCCCGACCCATCCGCCGCGTCCGTCGACGCCGCGGGGATCGCGCCGCGCGCGCATTTGGCGGATCAGGCGGCGGACGCGCAACCGTCGCGACGCGGGGCGCGCGCGCGATGCGATCGACCTGCGTTTTTTAGGGGGCGGCAACGGATGGCGGAGGGCTCGTCGGTCGTCGGGGCGCTGCGCTCGGCCTTCTCCAGAGAGCGCGACCGGGCGGCGCTCTGGGCGCCGGTCGCGATCGGCTTGGGCGTGCTGGCGTTTTTCCGCGCCGCGCACGAGCCGGGTCTGGCGGCCGCCGTCGCAGCGACGGCGATCCTGGTCGTCGCATCGGGACTCTGGCGCTGGGCGCGGCGGACCGGCGGACCGCCGCTCGTGGCGCTGGCGAGCGCGGCGGCGGCGCTCGGCGCGCTCGGCTTCGGAGCGGCGCAGATCCGTGCGGGCGCCGTGGCGGCCCCGGTGCTGGAGCGAGCGGGCGCCTATGCGGTGGTCGGACGGGTGATCGCGGTCGACGCCGACCGGCTCGGCCGCCCTCGCGCCTTGCTCGACCAGGTGGGGCTGGACGGCGTTCGCGCGGAGCGGACGCCGGCGCGGATCCGGGTTCGGTTCGACGCCGCGCCCGCCGTGGGACGGCGGCTCTCGGTCGGCGCCCGGCTGGTTCCACCGCCCGGCCCGGCGGAGCCCGGGGCCTTCGATTTCCGCCGCGCGGCGTGGTTCCTGCGGCTTGGCGCGGTCGGGGCGGCGACGGGGCCGCCGAAGGATCTCGGCCCCGCTTCGGCCGACGGGTTTCTCGACGGGATCGGGCTGGCGATCGGCGCGCTCCGGGCGCGGCTCGCCGCGGAGGCGCGGCGCCAGGTCACCGACGCCGGATTCTCCGCCGATGCGGCCGCGGTGGTCGCGGCGCTGTTGTTCGGCGACCGGACGGGGCTGTCGCCCGAGGCGCTCGCCGCGCTTCGCGACGCGAACCTGTCGCATCTGCTCGCGATCTCGGGCCTTCATATGGGGCTGGTCTGCCTCAGCGTGTTCGGCGCGGCGCGGCTGGCGGCGAGCCTGTTTCCGAGCTTCAGCGCGCGGCGGAACGCGAAGAAGATCGCGGCGCTGCTCGGGCTGGTCGCGGGCGCCGGGTATCTGCTGCTCTCAGGCGGCGCGCTGCCGACGCAGCGCGCCTTCATCATGGCCGCGGTCGCGTTCGGCGCGATCCTGGTCGATCGGCCGCCGATCACGCTCCGGGCGGTCGCCGCGGCGGCGATCCTGATCCTGCTGCTGAAGCCCGAGAGCGTGTTCGACGCCGGGTTTCAACTCTCCTTCGCCGCGACGACCGCGATGGTGGCCTTCTTCGAAGCGACGCGGCGGTTCTGGGCGCGCTCCCCGCAGCGGCTTCAAGAGAGCGGATCGGGCGCGTTGCGGGCGGTCCTGCTCTGGGCGGCGGCCCTGGTCGCGGCGAGCGCGGTGGCGGGTTCGGCCACCCTGCCCTTCGCAGCGGCCGCGTTCGGGCGGCTCGCCCCCTATGGGCTGCTCGCGAACCTGCTGGCCGTGCCGACGATGGGGCTCTGGATCATGCCGCTGGGATTGACGGCGCTGGCGCTCACGCCGTTCGGGCTCGCCGAGCCCGTCTATGGCCTGATGGCCGTCGGCGTCTCGTACGTGCTGGGCGTCGCGTCGCTCGTCGCTTCCCAACCGGGCTCCAGCCTCGCCGCCCCGACAGCGCCGGCCGGGGCGCTCGCGCTGATCGCGATCGGAGGCCTTTGGCTTTGCCTGTGGCGCGGGGTCGGGTTGAGAGCGATCGGGGTCGCGCCGATCCTCGTGGGCGCCCTTCTCTGGCGCATCGAGCCTCGACCCGATGTGTTGATCGCGCCGGAGGGCCGCGCGGTCGCGGTGCTCGTGGAAACGCCGGAGGGGTGGCGCCGCGCCTTCGCGCCGCGGCTCCGGGACCGCTTCGCCGCTCAGCTTTGGCTGAGACGAGACGGCGATCCGGCCCTGCTGGGCGACGGTCGCGAGGGCGGAGAGGCGAGCGCGCTCGACCGCCCCGCCTTCAGCCCGTTTCGCGGCGGCGCCGTCGCGCGCGGGCCCATGCGGTGGCGCATCGAAGTGCTCCACTGGCGCCGCCTCGACCGACGCGACGCCGCCAAAAGCTGCCGCGGTCCGACGATCGTGATCGCGCCCAACGCGGTCTGGTCCCCGGACGCGGCGGCGCCGCGCGCCGCCGGCGCGGCCTCCGCGGGTGCGGCCTCCGTGGGTGCGAGCGCGGCCGAAGAGGCGGGGCGCATGTCCGGCGGCGATCTTGAGGGCGACCTCGAGGGCGATCTTGGGGGCCATCTTGGGGGCGATGGATCCGTCCTAACCGCGTGGCGCCCGCACGATCGCGACCGAGCACCCTGCTTCTTGATCGACCGCGCCGCGCTTAGCAGGG
>JBCBRF010000226.1:0-5384 GCA_039819865.1 Pseudomonadota bacterium
GTGATCAACAACGCCGCGACGGCGCTGTTGATGGCCCCGCTGTCGATGCGGATCGCCGAGGCGCTCGAGGCGAACGCCGACGCGTTCCTGATGGCGGTCGCGGTCGGGGCGAGCTGCGCGTTCCTCACGCCGATCGGGCACCAGTGCAACACGCTGGTGATGGGGCCGGGAGGCTACCGCTTCGGCGACTACTGGCGCATGGGCTTGCCGCTCGAGGGGATCATCGTCGCGGTCGCCGTGCCGATGATTCTGCTGGTCTGGCCGCTCTGAGGGGCCAGACCGGGTTGGGCCGACAGCGCCTTAACTTCTGGCGTCCTGGATCGCTCGCCAGATCTTCAGCGGGGTCAGGGGCGTGTCGATCTCTTCGACGCCGAGCGGGCGGAGGGCGTCGAGGATCGCCAGGGTCACCGCCGGCGTCGCGCCGACCGTCCCGGCTTCGCCGCAGCCCTTCACGCCGAGCGGATTGGTCGTCGAGGGCGCGGCCTCGGACAGGTCGGTGGAGAAAGGCGGGAAGTCGGAGGCGCGCGGCAGGGCGTAGTCCATCAGGGAGCCGGTGAGAGGCTGGCCCGTCTCCGGGTCCCAGGCCGCGCCTTCGAACAGCGCTTGGCCGACGCCTTGGGCCACGCCGCCATGGACCTGACCCTCGACCAGGAGCGGGTTCAGGATCGTCCCGAAATCGTCGACGACGGTGTAGCGCTTCAAGTGCGGCCAGCCGGTGTCCGGGTCGATCTCGACCTCCACGACATGCGCGCCGTTCGGGAAAGTCGCCTCGCGGTCGGTCACGCCGCCCTCGCCGAGGAGCGCTGGCTCGCCGAAGGCGTCCTCGGCCTCGCCGGCCGCGGACCAGAGATCGAGCGTCTTGTCGGTGCCCGCCACGCGGAACAGGCCGCCCTCCGCCGGGGAGAATTCGATGTCGGCGATCGCGGCCTCGAGCTTCTCGGCGGCCGCCTGCTTGCCCTTCTCGATTACGTCCTCGGCCGCCAGGAAGAAGGTGCGGTGCGCCATGATCAATGAGCGGGAGCCGCCGGTGCCGCCGCCCGCGGGCAGCAGGTCGCTGTCGCCCTGGATCAGGTCCACGCGGTCGAGATCGACGCCGAGCTTCTCGTGGATGAGCTGCGCCCAGGCGGTTTCATGGCCCTGGCCGTTCGACTGAGTGCCGATCCAGGCTTCGATGCGGCCGTCGGCGCGGACCCGGAGGCGGGCGTTCTCGACGGGGCCGCCGCCGGTGCGCTCCATGTAGTAGGAGCAGGCGACGCCGTAGAGGCGGCCGGCTTTCTCCGCCTCGGCCTTGCGCGTCGGGGCGCCGGAGTAGTCCGCGGCGGCGAGCGCGGCCTCCAGGGTGCCGACGCAGTCGCCGCTGTCGAAGACGGCGCCGCCGGTCGGGTTGGCGAAGGGCATGTCCGCCGGCGTCAGCAGATTGCGGCGGCGGATCTCGGCGGGGTCGAGGCCGATGGTCCGGGCGGCCTTCTCCATCACACGTTCGGTGAGATAGGCCATCTCGGGCCGGCCCGCGCCGCGATAGGCGTCGGTCGGGGTGGTGTTGGTGAAGACGCCGCGCACCTCCGTGAAGGCGGCGGGCGTGCGGTAGATGCCGCCGACCAGCTGCGCGGAGAAGGCGGCGTGGATGCCGGCGCCGAATTGCGAGTAATAGGCCCCGAGGTTGGACAGCGACATGAAGCGCATCGCCAGCAGCGTACCGTCGGCGTCGAACGCGCCCTCGGCGACCGTGTCGAGATCGCGGGCCTGGGCGTCGGCCAGGAAGCTCTCCGAGCGGTCGGCGGTCCATTTCACGGGGCGGCCGAGCTTGTGGGCGGCCATCGCCACCAGCGCGTATTCGGGATGCACCATCAGCTTCATGCCGAAGCCGCCGCCGACATCGGGCGTCAGGATGCGGAGGCGATCCGGCTCGACGCCCAGGTGAAAGGCCACGTTGCCGCGCATTGCGTGAACGCCCTGGGTCGCGACATGGATGGTCCAGCGATCGGTCTCCGCGTCGTAGACCGCGTTGGCGGCGCGGGGCTCCATCGCGTTCACGATCAGGCGCTGGCAGCGGGCGGAGAGCGAGACGCGGTGGGCGGCGGCGGCGAAGGCGGCCTCGGTCGCGTCCGCGTCGCCGGCGGTCCAGCGGTAGGAGAGGTTTCCGGGCGCATCGTCGTGCAAAGCGGGGGCGTCGGGTTCGATCGCGTCGCGCGCGGCGGAGACGGCGGGCAGGTCTTCGAACTCGACCATGATCAGATCGGCGGCGTCGCGCGCCGCGCCGGGGCTGTCGGCGATGATCATCGCGATCGGCTGACCGACATAGCGGACGCGGCCCGACGCCAGGTGGGGCATCTTCACCGGCGCGATGTCGGAGCCGTCGGCGTTCGCCATCGGGGCCCGGTTGGCCATCGGCTTCAGGCCGTAAGCGACCGTGTCCGCATGGGTGAAGACGGCGTGGACGCCCGGCGCGGCGCGGGCGGCGTCGACGTCCACCGCGCCTAGGATGGCGTGGGCGTGCGGGCTGCGCAGGATGTGCGCATAGAGCTGGCCGTCGAGCTTGATGTCGTCGACATAACGCCCGGCGCCGCGCAGGAAGCGGTCGTCCTCCTTGCGCCGGATCGGCTGCCCCACTCCAAATTTCATCGCGCCGTCCGGCATCATCGCCTCCCACTTAACATTCGGGCGAACGATGCGCCTCGCGGGGCCACGGTCAAGGGCGGGACGTCGTCAGAAGGCGATCGGGTCGCCCTGGTAATCCTCGAACGCGCCGGTGGTTTCCAGGCTGAGGGCGTCGAAGCGCTGCAACAAGCCCTCGGCGCTCTGGCCGACGTCGATGTCGGCGGACGGGCCGCCCATGTCGGTGCGCACCCAACCTGGGTGATAGGCGCCGACGGCGATGCCCTCGGCCTTCAGGTCGGCGGCCAGATTGCGCGCGAGGTTGGTCGCGGCGGCCTTTGAGGCGCGATAGGGGTAGGCGCGACCGGGCGCGCGGGCGGAGGAGGCCATGATGCTCGACAGGATCGCGATCTTGCGCGCCTGTCCCCGGCGAAGGTTCGGCAGCAGGGCGCGGATCACGGCGTAGGGGCCGAACACGTTGGTCATGAGCACGGTTCGCCAGGCCGCCTCGTCATGGGCGTCGCTCGCGATGTCGTCATAGCTGTTGAGGACGCCGGCGTTGGCCACCAGCAGGTCGATGGGGCGCTTCGACAACCGCTCCGCGAACGCGGCGACCGACGCTTCGTCCGTCACGTCCAGTTTCTGGAGATCGACCTTGCCCGTCAGCCCGGCGAGCGCGTTCAGGCGCTCGGCCTCCTCCGGGTTGCGGGCGGTCGCGATCACCCGGTCGCCGCGCGCGACGGCGCGCTCCGTCATCGCGAGGCCGATGCCGCGATTGGCGCCGGTGATCAGCAGGGTCCGGTTGGCGGCGTCGCTCATGGCGTTCTCCGTCGTCTTCGTCGCGGCAAGGGGTCAGTTTTGGCCATCGCCGCCATCGGCGGGCAGGTAGGCTTCGGCCTCCACATAGACCAGCCAGGGCGCCGCGTCGCCTGGATCGAGCGCATGCAGGATCTCGGCGAGCGTGCCGAAGGGGACGGCCTGCGGGCGCTCCTGGTCTCCGGCGCAGAGGAACAGCCGGTAGGCGATGCGCATCTCAGCGGCCGGCGCGTCCGTCGCGACCCGCAAGCGCTCGGTCGCGCGAACGCCGGCGGCGTCCAGCGCGCAGGCGGCGGCGAGGCGCGTGGTCTCGGAGAGCGCCGCGTCGATCCGCGCGTGCTCCGCCACTCGACCGCGCGCGCGCGTTGGGGAAGCATGCGCCGCCATGACCACTTCGCCTCCGCCATCCGAGCCCATCCGAGGGCTTAGCATCGCCGCCGCCGGTTCGGAGGACATTCCGCCGATCCTCGCGCTCTTCAACCACGAGATCCGCAACGGCGTCGCGCTCTGGAACACGGCGGAGCGGACGGCCGAGGAGATGGATGCGTGGCGGGCGGAGCGGCAGGGGGCGGGCTATCCGGTGCTGGCGGCGCGGGACGCGGATGGCGGGTTTCTCGGCTATGGCTCCTTTGGGGCGTTCCGGCCGCATGACGGCTATCTGCACACCGTCGAGCACAGCCTCTATGTCGCGCCCGCCGCGCGGGGGCGGGGCGTTGGGCGGGCGCTGCTGGAGCGGTTGATCGCGGAGGCGGAGGGGCGCGGCAAGCACGTCATGATCGGCGGGCTCGAGGCCGGCAACGCGGCCTCGATCGCGCTCCACCGGGCGTTCGGTTTCGACGAGGCTGCGCGGCTGCCGGAGGTCGGGCGCAAGTTCGATCGCTGGCTGACGCTGGTTCTCATGTGGAAACGGTTGTCATAGGAAAGGCTCGTTATTGCGCGCGAGTGTGCGCGCCGAGGTGAAGAGGCGAGCATCGCCATGTCGATCTGGACCCTCATCGCGGAGGCCATCGGGCGTCTGACCGGCTCGGGTCAGACCGGCGGCTCGCTCAGCGATCTGTTTCGGACGGAGCGGCCCGAGCGCAGCGTGGCGTTTGCGGTCGCCGTCATCGCGCTCGGCGCCAAGATCGCCAAGGCGGACGGCCGGGTGACGCGGGATGAGATCGACGCCTTCAAGGAGGTCTTCACGATCCCGCCGGGCGAGGAGGCGAAGGCGGCTCGCGTGTTCGACTATGCGCGTTCGGACGTGTCGGGGTTCCAGGGCTATGCGCGCCAGATCCGGGCGATGTACGACGACGCCGATGGTCGGGCGACGCGGGAGGACATCCTCGATGGGCTGTTCCACATCGCGGGCGCGGATGGCGAGTACGCGGAGGCCGAACTCGACTTTCTGGCGGAGGTGGCGGCGATCTTCGAGATCGATGAACGCTGCTTTGAGCGGCTTCGGGCGCGGCACGATCCGTCGAGGGGCGATCCGTACGCGCTGATCGGCGTGGCGCCGGACGCGCCGCTCGAAGAGATCGATCAGGCTCGGAAGGCGATCCTGCGCGAAAGCCATCCTGATCGGCTGCATGCGCGGGGCGTGCCGCAGGAGGCGGTGCTGATCGCGACCAAGCGGGTCGCCGCCGTCAACGACGCCTGGGCGCGGATCAAATCCGAGCGCGGGACCAGCTAAGAAATTCTTCTTTCGCGATCTTTCGCTTAGGAGCCCGTTAACCGGCCTCTCTCAGAGTGGCGTCGATTTCGTGCGGCGGCGCGGGTCGAAGACGTCGTCTTCGCCGCGCTCCGCGCGCCCGGCCGCCGTGGCGCGCGCCCGGTTGAGAGAGGACGCCATGACCGAGACGACGTCTCAGACCGATCTGAAGAGCCGCGCCGCGGCGGTCTCCGCGCGGGCGAAGGGCGCCAGCAAGAATGCGCGCCGCTTTGGCTTTCGCCGTCCGGGGCGCTCGCGCCGTCGTCGCCGTCGCCGGCGCGTC
>JBCBRF010000227.1:0-5341 GCA_039819865.1 Pseudomonadota bacterium
TTACGAATTGACGATCAAAGGCGTTAGACCCAGAAACGCCAAAACCGATCCATTCATGCCAGAATCTACGCCATGCCGACCGCCGAGCCGAAGCCCATAGACGTCCAATTGCTGGCGCTTCCCGAGACCGCCGCTTCTGGCCTTTACGGCATGCTGGACGTGCTGCGGGTTGCGGGCGCGCTGTGGCGTACGATTTCCGGGGCCGACCCCGGACCCACTTGCTTCAACCCTCGGATCGTCGCCTCGCAGCCGGAGCCGTTTCGATGCGGCGGCGTTGCGATGGTGGAGCCCGATATCGTGATCAGCCCCTCCAACGTGCCCGAAGTGCTTGTCATTACAGACTTTTGGCTGGCGCTTGACGACGCGGTCTTGGATCGACACGAGGAGCTTAAGGCGTGGCTGCGGCACTGCTGGAGCAACGGCGCGACGATCTACTCGGCCTGTTCCGGTTCGATTATCTTGGCGGCGGCTGGTCTGCTCGACGGACGCCCGGCGACGTCGCACTGGGCGTATTCGGACCTCTTCGACAGCGCGTTTCCCAAAGTCTCTTTCGATCCGACGAGCAACCTCTGCTTCTCGGACGAATCGGGCCGCCTCGTCACCGCCGGCGGCGCCGCCGCCTGGCACGATCTTGCGCTCCACATCATCTCTCGGCACATCTCGCCGGGCGAGGCCATCGCCACGGCGAAGTTCTTCCTGATGAAATGGCACCCCGAAGGACAGCGGCCCTACGCGAACGAGGCCCGCCAGCGACCGCATGCCGACAGCGCCGTCCGCCGCGCCGAGAGCTGGCTGCGAGAGAATTTCCAGAGCCCAGATCCGGTGTCTGGCGCCATTGCGGCCGTTGGCGTCTCCGAGCGCAGTCTGAAGCGGCGCTTCACCCAAGCGACGGGCGTTTCGTTGATCGCCTATGCGCAGAACCTCCGCGTCGAAGCGGCGAAGGAGGCGCTTGAGTTCAGCCGCAAATCGTTCGAGGAGATCGCCGCGGATGTCGGATACGATAATGTCGCCTTCTTCCGTCGGCTCTTTAAGCGCTGCACCGGGATGAGCCCGACCGAGTATCGGCGGCTCTACGAACCTTTCTGGGCGGCGCATTCCGCATAAATGCGGATTGCGCCTCTCGGCCCCTTGAGACGTTGGGCTCGTCGCCCCGGCGGAGTTCTTCTCGCATGTGAAATATCGCGTCATCGCTCATGCCGCCGCTTGGCTGGTCGGCGAAGTCCCGCGCGACCGGTTCAAGAATCGCCGGTTCACCGGGCTGTGGGGTTTCAGCGACAGACGCTCCGACGCCAACGCGAAGGCGACGTCGCGCAGCCCCCCGCGAAGCGCAGCCTCGGTCAACGTCCAGTCGATGACGTCGCGCTGCGCATGGCTGCCGCCAAAGCCGTTGGCGATAAAGCGGGCGGCGTGCAGCGTCTCCGCCGCCAAGGCGTAATCGCCCCGCCAAAAGGCGGTGAAGCCTGTGATCAGCGGCGCTCCGGTTTGGCGCGCCCAGCTTGCGGTTTCAGAGCCGTCGGCGCTGCTCAGCGAGGTGATGAGCCGCTCCACGTCGGCCTCGCGGCCAGCGCCCAGATAGGCCATCGCCGCATGCCAGTCGTTGAACGGATAAAGGCGCCCATCCGCATGTTTGTCCCAGGCGTCGGCCACTTCAGCCCATCTGTCGCGAACGTCGCATCCGGCCATGGAAAGCCGCCACAGCAACGCCGACGCGTCGACGAGGTCGAGCGCCACATCGCTGCGATCTTCACGAACTGGACCATCATAAAGCGCCAGCGCCTGGTCGTTCTGACCAAGATCGAGGTGGAAGAGCGCGCGATGCCACCAGTTATGAACCCGGAAAAAGTTGTCGTCGCCCGACCAGTGGGGCTCGCGCGCGGCCATCCACCCGATCCCGTCCTCGGCGCGGCCCTGCATTTCCATGACATGCGCGACGGCGTGGTGCGCCCAGCAGTCGAGCGGCTCCAGCGCCACGGCGCGTCGCCCCGCGTCTTCGGCGCGCGCATAGTCCCCGCTCTCCTCGAGACCGAACGCGTACATGCCAAGAACGATGGAGTAGCCTGGGGTCTCCTCGGTCCAATGGGGGAGAGCCCTCGCGATGCGATCGCGCATGTCGCGGGCGTTTGCGCGGTAAAAGTCCATCAGGTGGCCGCATTGCAGGGCCGTCATGTCCCGCGGCCAACGCATGGTGTGCCGATCGAGCGCCGTCGCGGCCGCGCTCCAGTCGCCGCGGACCAGCAACGCCAGCGCTTGGGCGTGGGACGCCTCGCGCTCGTCGAGCCGCATCGTCGACAGACGGTCGCACAGCTGCTTCGCCTCGGCGACCGCCTCCGGCTCCGTCGAGAGCGCCAGCAGATACGCCTTGAGAATGTGCGCCATGGCGAACTCGGGCGACGCCGCAACCGCTTCGTCCAACAGCGACATCGGATCGCCGCGGTAGACATTGAAGGCCGCGAGCGCTTCGTCGAAGCGCCCGGCGGCTTCGCCGGAAGCGCCGCTGAGCGGGTTGTCTTGTTTGTCGTAGTACATGTCTGAACCTCAGCTACGCGTCGCTTGAGCTTCGGCGGCGGCGCCACCGGCGTCTGTTTGCGACGGGCATGAGGTATCGAGCGGCGGTCTCCGGTTCACTGACAGGACCGCCGAGAGGATTGGCGGAAACGCCGGTAGATTGATTACTCCGCGGTGCGGGCGCGAAAGTCCGCGGGCGTCTCGCCCATTTCCCGCTTGAAGGCGCGAAAGAACGACTCGCTTGCGCCATAGCCCACGCGATGGGCGATCTCCGCGAGACCGAGCGACGTTTCCCGCAGCATCAGCCGCGCCGCGTTCATGCGTTGCTCTTGAACGTAACGCCCCGGGGCCACGCCCAACGCCTCGGCGAACCGGTCTACGAACGCCGAGCGCGACATCCCGGCGGCCTCCGCCAATTCGGTGACCGCAGGCGGATCGCTGAGCTGGCTGTGGATGCGCGCCAGCGCGCGAGCGATCTTGGGATCGGCCATGCCAGACAACCAGCCGCTCCCGACCGGGTTGCGATCGAGATGCGCGCGCAGCGCTTCGACGAGCAAGAGTTCGGACAGGCGCGAGATGATTCCGCCCGAAGCGATCCTTCCGGACGAGAGCTCTCGCGCCGCCATGGCGATGGACGCTTCGACCCAGCGAAGCGACGCGATGTCGTCGAGGCTGATGATGAGAGGTTCTGGGAGCGTCTCGATCAGCGTGCTTGGCGCTGTGCTGCAGGCGAGAAATCCACACAAGATCTTGGTCTTGTCGCCTCCGCCGCCGTAGCGGATCTGAACGAGGCCGTTCTCGCCTTGCGGCAACAGGAGATCGTCTCCGGACACAGGCGAGAGAGATGGCCCGCTCGACAGGACGTGCAGCGGGTTCGACGGCAGCAATATGACGTCGCCCGTCTTCGCGCGATGGGCGTCGCCCGAGCCTGAACCCGAGCCCGAACCCGAGCCTGAGCCCTCCGCCCGAGAGACCCGCGCCTCGCCTGCGGTGACGACATGATAGGCGATCACCTGCTTTGGAACCGCCATAAACGGGCGACAATCGTCTTCGGTCACATGAGAAGTGATGGCCCAAGGCGCCGTGAACTCCGCCTCGAGAAAGACGGCGCCGACGAGGTCGAGTGAACGGACGATATCGGTCAGAGGGTCTTTGGTCACGGCGGCGGCTACGCGGCTAAATCACATTGCGCCCAGCGCTACGACAAATGTTGGCGAACGTCAGGCGGCGGATACGCGCGGCGCGTGCGTCCCAGACGTGGCGGAGCGCTCGACGCAGCTTAGATGCGCGACCGCCCCGCGACCCAAAGCCCAAGCCGCCTGCGAAGCCCAGGCCGCCCACGAAGCCCAGGCCGCCTCAACCGCGACCTCTGGTCTGCGTCGGACCGTCGATGCCCGATCGGGAGGCGCGCGCTCTGTCTCCAGACCAGCGCTGCAGCTCGGGCTTCTTAAGGAGTGATGGCGATCTTCAACACGCCGTCGCGTTGGTTTGCGAACAATTCGTACGCCTGTTCGATTTGATCGAGCTTGTATCTGTGGGTCACAAGCGGACGGGTGTCGACCCGGCCGGACGCGATCGTCTCCATCAGCCGGCGCATGCGCTCTTTGCCGCCCGGGCAAAGGGTCGTCCGGATCGTATGGTCTCCAAGGCCCGCCAGGAAGGCGTCGAGCGGGATCGTCAGATCATCTGAGTAGACGCCGAGCGACGACAGAGTCCCACCCGGCCGCAACACCTTGAGCGCGCCGGCGAAGGTCTGCGGAAGTCCCAAAGCCTCGATCGCCACATCGACGCCGCGCCCGTTCGTGAGCGACAAGATCTCGGCGACGGGATCAGAGGTGTTGAAGTCCACGATATGGTCCGCGCCCATGCTGCGCGCCATTTCGATCCGAGCGGGCACCGTCTCGACGGCGATGATCGTCGTCGCGCCCATCAGTCGAGCGCCGGCGGTCGCGCAAAGTCCGATCGGCCCCTGCGCAAAGACGGCGACCGTATCGCCGATCCGAACCGCGCCGCTCTCGGCCCCGGAGAACCCCGTGGACATGATGTCAGGACACATCAAGACCTGCTCATCGGTCAGCGCGTCCGGGACCGGCGCGAGGTTCGCCATGGCGTCCGGGACCAGAACATACTCCGCTTGCGAGCCGTCGATCGTATTGCCGAAGCGCCAGCCCCCGAGAGGCTTCCAACCGTGCGGCGCGCCGGCGCCGTCCTGAGCGTGGAAGCCGCAGAGCGAGGCGTTGCTATGCCCGGACGGGCAAATAGCGCCGGCGATGACGCGTTGGCCTTCGACGTAGCCCGTCACTGCGGAGCCGAGCTTCTCGATCACGCCGACGGGCTCGTGGCCGATCGTCAGACCGGGCGCCACCGGATACTCGCCCTTAAGAATATGCACGTCCGTTCCGCAAATCGTGGTGGTCGTGATCCGCAGCAACGCATCCGTCGCGCCGACGTCGGGGATCGGCTTTTCGTCTAAGGCGATGCGTCCTGGCTCTACGAAAACGGCTGCTTTCATCATCGCGGGCATGACGTCAAACCTCCCAACACACCATAGCGCTGGCCTGCGCAATTCTTCGAAGATCCGATGGGCTTCTCGGCGCGAATCTTGTCTTGGAAAGTGGGCGAAACCGCCATGATGGAGATCAAACCGCCTGCAAAGGCCTTGCTTTACTGCCCGCCAGGTCAGCTCTCGACAAGTTGGCGCGTCGCCGAGCGCGGGCGCCGTCCGACGAAGCCTTGGTTCAGAAGACTTCAGTCGATCGAGAACTTTAGCGTTCTGACGAACAAGGGCGCTTTTTGTATTGACCTCGATCATCCCAAAGCGGAACTTTTTGCGTGC
>JBCBRF010000228.1:0-5324 GCA_039819865.1 Pseudomonadota bacterium
CCGCGGCGACCGCGAGGATCGCCGCCCCCGCGAAGCCGCCGCGCCGGTCATCCCTGCTGTTCTTCGCCGTCACGATCGCCGAAGGACCCTCTTCGTGGGCCTCGACCCGGACGCTCATCGCGCGCAGCACATCCTCGTGGAACCGCTCCCGGCGCTCCAGCTCCGCCAAAGCCTCGGCCGGCGCGTCGAGGCGGAAGAAGCCGTAGTGGCCCTTGCGGTTCTTGTTGATCTTGTACGCGAGCGAGCGCAGGCCCCAGTACTCCTGGCCGACCATCGTTCCGCCCATCTCCGCGACGACGCCCGAGAACTCCTCCATCAGGGTCTCGGCTTGGCTCGACGACAAATCCTGTCGAGCGATGAAAACATGCTCGTAGAGCGGCATCCGCTCCTCCGTATCGGACCGCTTCGCCGCCCAGACCCGCCACGCCGAATGCGCGCGTCCCCGGCCCGGGCTCGAGAGGCGGTCGCCATCTCCGTTTGGGGAGCGCGGGACATGACAAATCGGCGACGCTAAGGCAAGGCCAAACCGCCGGCCCGAATTGACAGCGCCCGCCGCCCCAGGGATTAGGGGCGCTCGATGGGTCGGAGGCGCTCCGACCGCCGATATAGAAACGTGGGAGGGCGAGGATGCGCGCCGCGGTGTTTCCGGGTCAGGGCAGTCAGGCGGTCGGCATGGGGCGCGAGCTCGCCGAGAGCTTCGTGGAGGCGCGCGAGCTCTTTCAGGAGGTGGACGACGCGCTCGACCAGCATCTGTCGAAACTGATGTGGGACGGCCCCATCGAGGATCTGACGCTCACGGAAAACGCCCAGCCCGCGCTGATGGCGCATTCGATCGCGGTCCAGCGCGTGCTCGAGAAGCAGGGCGGCGCTCCGCTCTCCGACCGCGTCGCCTTCGCCGCCGGTCATTCGCTCGGCGAATACTCGGCGCTCGCCGCGATGGGCGCGCTGACGGTCGCCGACGCCGCCCGCCTGCTGAAGACGCGCGGCCGGGCGATGCAGACGGCGACGCCGGTGGGGGAGGGGGCCATGGCCGCGCTGCTCGGCCTCGACCTCGAGACGGCCGAGGCGGTCGCGGCGGAGGCCGCGCAAGGCGAGGTCTGCGCCGCCGCCAACGACAATGCGCCCGGCCAGGTCGTGGTTTCGGGCTCCAAGGCCGCGGTCGAGCGCGCCTGCGAGATCGCGAAGACCAAAGGCGCCAAGCGGGCGATGCAACTGCCGGTCTCCGCGCCCTTCCATTGCGCTCTGATGGCGCCGGCGGCCGAGGTCATGGCCGAAGCGCTTGAAGCGGTTCGCATCGCGAAGCCCGCCCGCCCGATCGTCGCCAATGTCCGCGCCGCCGCGGTCGAGGAGCCCGACGAGATCCGCGCCCTCCTGGTCGAACAGGTGACCGGACGCGTCCGTTGGCGCGAAAGCGTGCTCTGGCTCGCGGAGCAGGGCGTGGAGGAGCTTCTCGAGATCGGCGCAGGCAAAGTGCTCGCGGGCCTCGCGAAGCGCATTCACCCGGATCTCTCCGCCCGCGCGATCGGCGCGCCCGCCGATGTCGAGGCGGCGCTCGCCGCGCTCTGACGAAACCCAGCAGGACCCGACCCCATGTTCGATCTTTCAGGCAAACGCGCCCTCGTCACCGGCGCCTCCGGCGGCATCGGCGGCGCGATCGCCCGCTCGCTCCACGCCGCCGGCGCGACCGTGGCCCTCTCGGGCACCCGCGTCGATCCGCTGACCTCTCTCGCAGGGGAACTCGGCGAACGGGCGCATGTGACGCCCTGCAACCTGTCGGACGCGGAGGCGGTCGAGGCGCTGCCGAAGCAGGCGGCGGAGGCGATGGGCGGCGTCGACATCCTGGTGAACAACGCGGGTCTGACCCGAGACAACCTGTTCATGCGGATGTCGGACGAAGAGTGGGAGCAGGTGTTGACGGTCAATCTCACGGCCGCCTTCCGGCTCAGCCGCGGCGTCCTGCGCGGCATGATGAAGGCGCGCTGGGGCCGCATCATCGGCGTCACCTCGATCGTGGGGGTCACCGGCAATCCGGGCCAGGGCAACTACGCGGCCTCCAAGGCCGGCATGATCGGCATGTCGAAATCGCTCGCCGCCGAGGTGGCCTCGCGCAACGTCACCGTGAACTGCGTCGCGCCGGGCTTCATCGCGACGGACATGACCAAGGATCTGCCCGACGCGCAGCAGGAAAAGCTGAACGCGGCGATCCCCGCCGGACGCATGGGGGCGAGCGAGGACATCGCCGCCGCCGTGCTTTATCTCGCGTCGACCGAGGCCGGCTACGTGACGGGTCAAACGCTCCATGTGAATGGCGGCATGGCGATGATCTGAGGCCTCTGGAGACGCGCGCCGCGGGGCTCCGAGCCCGCGGCGCCGCTTTCATGAGCGGTGTTCAATTTTGCCCCGCGGACCTTTTCATTTCGCATTTGCCTCGTCAGATCGGTGTGCTAAGGCGACCGCCAACTCGACGGCGGGCGCGTTTCCAAAAGGCTCCACGCCGCCGATTAACCGAGAAGCCCGGAGGCTCGGGCCCCTCGGTCGCCCCTAAGACCACGGTTCGATTGCGATCGCCGCACGGACCGCAGCCCTGTTCAGCACGCGACACCAGCAGGAGACGACATGAGCGACATCGCCGAACGCGTGAAGAAAATCGTGGCCGAGCATCTCGGCGTCGATCAAGAGAAGGTCGTGGAGAGCGCGAGCTTCATCGACGACCTCGGCGCGGACTCGCTCGACACGGTGGAGCTCACCATGTCGTTCGAAGAAGAGTTCGGCGTGGAGATCCCGGACGACGCCGCCGAGACCATCCAGACGGTCGGCGACGCTGTGAAATTCATCACCGAGAAGTCCGCCTGATCGGCCGCCCCGCCGGTCGCGCGACCGGTCTTCAGAGCTTTTAAACGCCGCGCCCTCCGCGCGGCGTTTTCAGTTTGAGGGCGCGCCCGATAGGTCGCCGGTCGTCTTGGCGGAGCCGCGTCGCGCGTCGGTCTTATGGACAGAAGCCGGAAGGCTGGCTATCCGACCAGAGCGCGTTTGCGATGGTCCGCGGGCGCGCGCCTCGGAGCGCGGTCGCCCGCCCATCGCCGTTGGGCGCCGCTCCGGCTTTCGGCTCGCCGGTTCAGAGCCGAGCGCGTTCGGGTTGAGGAGAAGCATATGCGCCGCGTCGTGATCACAGGGATGGGTCTCGTGACCCCGCTGGCGTGCGGGGTCGACCCGACTTGGCGGCGTCTGCTCGAGGGGCGCTCCGGCGCGGGCGCGATCGCCTCGTTCGACGCGTCCGATCTGCCCTGCAAGGTCGCCTGCGAGGTGCCGCGCGAAGGCGAGGACGCGTTCGACCCGGATGATTGGATCGACAAGCGCGAGCAGCGTCGAAACGACGATTTCATCCTGTTCGCGATGTCCGCCGCCGAACAGGCGCTCGCCGACGCCGGCTGGCGCCCGCCAGAGGGCGAGGCGGGCGAGCCCGCGCGTCTGCGCACGGGCGTGATGATCGGCTCCGGCATCGGCGGTCTCAAATACATCGAAGAGACCGCGAACACGCTGACGGAGAAGGGGCCGCGCCGCGTGTCGCCCTTCTTTATTCCGGGCAGCCTGATCAATCTCTGCTCGGGCCAGGTCTCGATCAAGCATGGCTTCAAGGGGCCGAACCATGCGGTCGTAACGGCTTGCTCCACCGGCGCGCACGCCATCGGAGACGCCGCTCGGCTGATCCGCTCCGGCGACGCCGACGTGATGGTCGCCGGCGGCGCCGAAGCCGCGATCTGCCGGCTCGGCGTCGCAGGCTTCGCGGCCTGCAAAGCGCTCTCGACGCGATACAACGACACGCCGGAGAAAGCCTCGCGCCCGTATGACGCCGACCGCGACGGTTTCGTCATGGGCGAGGGCGCCGGCGTCGTGATCCTCGAGGATCTCGATCACGCCCGCGCGCGCGGCGCTCGGATCTACGCCGAGGTGCTCGGCTACGGGCTCTCCGGCGACGCCCACCATGTGACGTCGCCGTCGCCCGACGGCGATGGGGGCTTCCGCAGCATGTCGGCCGCGCTGGCCAGCGCCGGCCTCGACGCGAGCGCGATCGACTACATCAATGCGCACGGCACCTCGACGCCGGCGGGCGACGAGATCGAGCTCGGCGCCGTCACGCGGTTGTTGGGCGCGCATGCGGGTCGGGTGACGATGTCCTCGACGAAATCCTCCATCGGGCATCTGCTCGGCGCCGCCGGAGCGGTCGAGGCGATCTTCTGCGCGCTCGCGCTCCGCGACCAGATGGCGCCCGCCACGCTCAATCTCGACACGCCGTCGGTCGAGACGGAGATCGACCTCGCGCCGCACAAACCGGTCGAGCGCCCAATTTCCGTCGCGCTATCGAATTCTTTCGGTTTTGGCGGCACCAACGCGTCGTTGGTGCTCGGCAAGCCGCCCAGCAGCTAGGGCGAGGAGGCTCGGCTCGGCGTGCGCGGCATGCGCGCGTCAGGGTCGAGCGGGGTAGGGGAAGGAGCGTGGGATGCGCAGCGTTTGGTCCGGAGCCTTCACGATCCTCATCGTGCTCGGTTTGGCCCTCGTCATCGGATTGAGAACGCTTCAGGAGCGTTTCTCCGGTCCCGGGCCGACGACGGAAGAGACGGTGGCGGAGGTCCCGGTCGGCTCCTCCCTCGGCGCCATCGCCGAGCGGCTCGAGGAGGAAGGGATCATCACCAGCGCCTGGCTTTTCACCGCGGCGGCGCGCAAGCAAGGCGTCGCGTCATCGCTCAAGGCCGGCACCTATGCGATCCCTCCCGGCGCCTCGATGGAGGAGGTGCTCAATCTGATCACCGAGGGTAAGGCGATCCAGTCGCGCATCACGGTGGTCGAGGGCTGGAGCTCTCATCAGGTGGTCGAACACCTCAAGACGCTCGATTTCCTCGAGGGGGAGGTCGAGGAGCTTCCGGCCGAAGGCTCGATCGCGCCGGACACCTATTTCGTCCAGCCGGGCGCGCAGCGGGCCGATGTGCTCAAGATGATGACCGAGGCGCAATCCCGCATCCTCGCGGAGCTTTGGGAGACCCGCGCCCGGAACCTGCCGTTTGAGACGCCGGAGGAGGCGCTGATCCTCGCCTCGATCATCGAGAAAGAAACCGGCATCGACGGCGAACGCGGCCTCGTCGCCTCGGTGTTCGTCAACCGTCTGAAGCGGCCGATGCGCCTCCAGTCCGATCCGACGATCATCTATGGTTTGACGAATGGCGAGCGGCAGCTTGGCCGCGGCCTGCGCCGCTCCGAGATCCAGAAGCCGACGCCCTACAACACCTATACGATCGACGGCCTGCCTCCGACGCCGATCGCCCAACCGG
>JBCBRF010000229.1:0-5316 GCA_039819865.1 Pseudomonadota bacterium
CTGCTCGGCCTCCGCCGACCATGCCCCGGCCCCTCGCTCGGCGGCGCCGGCGCGTCTGCGTCGGAACCGCAGGGCCTCGAGCGCGCGGAGTGCGGTCAGGCGCCGTTCGCTTGGCGGCGGAGAGGCGGAGTCGCGCGGATTGAGCGGCATGGCGTCACCTTTCTCAAACCGCTCCAAGGCCGCTGGCGACCGCGTCGGAACGGTTTATGGTCCGTTGCCATGAGCCTGCGCGCGAAAGATTTATTGAGGCTTAACGACACGGGCCTGTTTTGCCCCTTGGGCGGCTTCACCATCGACCCGATTCGCCCTGTGGACAAGGCTGTTGTGACCCATGGTCACGCCGACCATTGCCGGCCCGGACACAAGGCCCTTCTGGCGACGCCGGAGACCATCGCGATCGCCGAGACCCGCTATGGCCGCGACGCGTTCGGAGCCGTCCAGCCGCTCGCCTACGGCGCGCCGCTCCGGATCGGCGACGTGACCGTCACGCTGCGCCCCGCAGGCCATGTGCTCGGCTCCGCGCAAGTGGTGGTCGAGGCCGAGGGCGCCCGCGCGGTCGTCTCGGGCGACTACAAGCGCCGCGCGGATCCGACCTGCGCCCCCTTCGAGCCCGTGATCTGCGATCTGTTCGTGACGGAGGCGACCTTCGGCCTGCCGGTGTTCCGCCACCCGCCGACGGCGCGCGAGGTCGGCCGTCTGCTCGCCTCCCTCGCGGCCTTTCCGGACCGCGCCCATGCGGTGGGCGTCTATCCTCTCGGCAAATGCCAGCGCCTGATCGCGGAGCTGCGCGCGGCGGGCTGGGATCGTCCGATCTATCTGCATGGGTCGCTTCGGAAGCTCTGCGACCTCTACGAGCGCCTCGGCGCGCGCCTGTCGCCGATCCCGGACGCCACGTTTCCGAAGGGGGCCAAAGGCGGCGATCTGACCAAGCGGTTGAAGGGCGAGGTGGTGCTGGCGCCGGGCTCCGCGCTCGCCGACAAATGGGCGCGCCGCCTGCCCGATCCGCTGGTCTGCGGCGCGAGCGGCTGGATGACGGTGCGTCAGCGCGCCAAGCAGCGCGGCGTCGAGCTGCCGCTGGTGATCTCGGACCATGCGGATTGGGACGAGCTCACGCGCACCATCGAGGAGACCGAGGCCGAGACCGTCTGGGTGACCCACGGCGCGGAGGAGGGCTTGGTCCATTGGTGCCGCGCGCGCGGGATCGAGGCCGAACCCCTCTCGATCGCCGGCCGCGGCGACGACGACGCCGAGGCCGGCGGCTGATGAGCCCGCGCGGCGCCCGGCGCCGCCCCTGATCCCCCTGCAGGGGCGGGGAGGGGGCGAATTCGGCCGATGCTGCGGCGGCGGACGTCGGCGGCGGAGGGCGTCGGCGGAGGGCGTTGGCGGCGGACGTCGGCGGAGGGCGTCGCACCGGACCGCATGATCCGGGTCGCGGCGGCCGGGTTCGAGCGGCAGTCTCGATCCCAGCCGCGCTCGAGCAGCCCGACGCGCGGCGGCGCACTCAAAAGCCCCTCCAATGGGTTCTGAACCCCGGCGGGCGTCCGAGGAGATCCCGGCATGTCGATCCGCTTCACCGCTCTTCCGACCGCCGCGGTCCGCGCCGCCCAGTCGGGCGCGCCCGACGCTTACGGCCTGGCGCCCGAGCCGCGGATTTCGGACGGCGACGGCGTTCCCTGCCGGCATTGCCTGCGTTCCCTGCCCGAAGGCGTCCCTTACTTGGTTCTCGCCTGGCGGCCGTTCGAGACGCTCCAGCCCTACGCCGAGACCGGGCCCATCTTCCTCTGCGCCGAGCCCTGCGCCCGCGCCGAGCCCCGCGCCTGCGTCGCGGACGGTTCGGTCCGCCCGGAGATCCTCGACAGTCCGAGCTACCTCGTCCGCGGCTACGATGCGGCCGAGCGGATCGCCTATGGTTCGGGCGGCGTGGTCCCGACCGACGCGATTCCCGCCCGCGCCGCCGAGCTGTTGGCGCGTCCGGAGATCGCCTTCCTCCATGTGCGCTCGGCGGCCAACAACTGCTTCCAGGTCCGAATCGAGCGAGGCTGAGCCCGCGCCGGTCGCCGTCTCCCACCCGAGCCGACGTCGCTCGGGCTTCATCGCGGCGCCGGCCCCACCCGACGGCGCCCGGCGCGTTGGCGGCGCGCGCCGTCGGGGATAGCCTCGAGCGATCCGCATCGATCAAAGCCCGCCCGGAGCCGCCCCATGCCGCCGTTCGAGATCGCGCCCGGGATCACCGGCTTCTCCCACGTCTCGGCGCCGCCCCTGCCCGAGACGGACCCGAGCGACCGCCGTCGCGCCGCCCACGCCGCCGCCCGCGCGCTCGGCGGTCAGGTCGCCGAGGAGCTCGAGCCGCCCATGGCGAGCTACGCGGCTTTCCGCATCGAGCGGCGGGAGCGCGGCGGATCGATCGGCCTCGCCCTCCACCGCGCCCACCGGCTCGCCGCTCGGATCGCCTGGACGCCCGAGCGCCCGATCGCGGGCGACCTGCTGCTCGCCTTCGAGGAGCCGGAGCCCGCGCTCTCGGCCGCGCTCGACGCGACGCTCTGGACCCTTCCGCCGCGCGCGGCGCTGGAGGCCACGCCCGATCCCGCCGCCCTCGCGGCCCTGCCGGCCTGGGAGCGCGCTCAGATCGCCCACTGGCGCCCGGAGACCCTCGGCGCCCTGATCTTCAACCGCTGGGATTGACGGGTCCGCCCGTTGTCCCGGTCCGGCGTCGGCGATACCCTCGCGTCGAACGCTTCCGGGGAGGGAGCCGGCTCGGGACAGCCCATGCGGACGATCGCCTTTTTCAGCTACACCCGCGCCGACGACGAGGCGTGCCAGGGCCTGCTCAGCGAGATCCGCGGCCGGCTCGAGCATCTGCTGCGCGCCAAGACCGGAGAGGACGTCCAGGTCTTCCAGGACGTCGACGATCTGAAGCTCGGCGACGATTGGCGCGAGCGGCTGCGCACGGCGCTCGACGAGGCGGCGTTTCTCGTCACGGCGATCTCGCCGCGCTTCTTCAACAGCCCGGCCTGCCGAGAGGAGCTCGGCCATTTTCTGAAGCGCTCGGCCGAACTCGGCGGCGCGCCGCTCTTGTTTCCGGTGCTGTGGCAGCCCGTGCGGCGGCTGAACGATCCGAGCGCCGTGGCCGCCGATCCGCTGCTGAAGTTCGTCGAGGCCCGGCAATGGGCGGATTGGACCCGGCACAACGTCCTGACGCCCGCGGACTATCCGCTGCCGGGCGGCGCATCGCTGCGCCAGGATCTCGCAGGTCTGGCCGATGCGCTGACGGACGCCTATGAGGATGCGCGCGACGCGCCGGCCCCCAGCCCTTCGGCCGCCGCGCCGTCCGATCCGTCGGCGCCCCACGAAGATCTGGCCGCGATCGTCGACGCCGCCCTCGGCGTGGCTCCGACCGCGCCGACCCCGACGCCCGAGCCCGCGCCGACGATCGCCAGCCCGCCGCCGAGCGGTTCGCTCGAGGCGCGCGCCCGGGCTCTGATCGCGGCGAAGGGCGACTGGTTCAGCGACGCGGACGAGGCGTCGCGCGAGAAATTCTCCGGCTATTTCGTCAAGATCGGCCGGTCCGGTTTCTGGGTGCTCGGCGAGTTCGACGCGGGCGACATCGTCACCGGGACGAAATGGGACGGCTCGACCCAACCGATGTTCCGCGACGTCTACGCCGTGCGCGACGGCGGCGGCGACGGCGCGCCGGTGGAGGCCTGGGCCACCGCGGGGAACTTCGCCTATCTCGGCGCCGAGCTGCCGCCCGATCACCAGGCGCTCGCGGCCGAGGTGCGGCGGCTGGTCCTTAACGGCTGAGCCCGGCGATCGGCGTTGGCGGCGTCCGCGGGCCGAGCGCGCAGACGCGAGCCCCGCGTGACGCGCCGGTCCGCGGGCTCTATCTCCGCCCCATGACCCCGTTCGCCCAACTCCTGACCGGCCTCGTGTTCACGCCGTCGCGAAACGCCAAGCTGACGCTGCTCACCCGTTTTTTCGAGGCCGCGCCAGATCCCGATCGCGGCTGGGCGCTGGCGGCGGTCGCGGGCGAACTGGATTTGCGCTCGGCCCAGCCCGCCATGATCCGCGGCCTGGTCGAGGAGCGGGTCGACCCCGCGCTGTTCCGCATGTCCTACGACTATGTCGGCGACCTGGCGGAGACCGTCGCTCTGATCTGGCCCGAGGACGCCGCCGCCGCGCCCGGAGAGGTCCGCCTGTCGGACGTGGTCGAAGCGATCGCGGCCGCGTCCCGGAGCGATTTCCCCGCGCTCTTGGCGCGGTTGCTCGACCGCCTGCCCTCGGACGAGCGCTTCGCCCTGATCAAGCTCGCGACCGGCGGCCTGCGCGTCGGCGTCTCCGCGCGCCTGGCGAAGACCGCGCTCGCCGCCTGGGCCGCGGAGAACGGGGTGGAAGGGGCCTCGGTGGAGCGCATCGAGGAGCTTTGGCACGGGCTCGATCCGCCCTACGAGCCGCTCTTCGCCTGGCTCTCCGGCGTGGCGGCGGAGCCGAAGGTCGATCTGCGGCTCGCCTTCCGTCCGATGATGCTGGCGCATCCGCTCGACGCGGGCCTCTACAGCGCCGACGAGTTGCGCGCCAATGCGGAGACCGAGGCCGGGACCTTGGCTCGCCTCGCCGCGCGCCTCGCCCCCGCGGAGCACGCGGCGGAGTGGAAATGGGACGGCGTCCGCGTTCAGGCGGTCGCCTCGCGCGGCGAGCGCCGGCTTTATTCGCGGACCGGAGAGGATATTGGCGGCGCCTTTCCGGATCTGCTCGACGCCATGACCTGGGAGGGCTGCGTCGACGGCGAGCTGCTGGTGGCGCACGCAAGCGAAGACGGCCCGATCGCCGCGCCCTTCTCCGATCTGCAAAAGCGCCTCGGACGCAAGACCGTGTCGGCCAAGATGCTGCGGGAGCTGCCTGCCCATATCCGCGCCTATGACCTGCTCCATGACGGCGCGGAAGATCTGCGCGCGCTGCCGCTGGCGCGCCGCCGCGCGCGTCTCGAGGCTTGGGCGGCGGACAAGACCGACCGGCTCGACGTCTCGCCCCTGATCGCGTTCGACGATTGGGCGTCGCTCCAAGAGATCCGCGCCGGGGCCCGCGCCGCGAGCCAGGAGGGCCTGATGCTGAAGCGCTGGGACGCCCCCTATCAGGGCGGCCGTCCGCTCGGGCCTTGGTGGAAATGGAAGCGCGACCCGCTGACGCTCGACTGCGTGCTGATGTACGCTCAACGCGGCCACGGCAGGCGCAGTTCCTACTATTCGGACTACACCTTCGGGGCCTGGCGGGACGGGCCGGAGGGGCTGGAGTTGACGCCGGTCGGCAAGGCCTATTCGG
>JBCBRF010000230.1:0-5258 GCA_039819865.1 Pseudomonadota bacterium
CGCTTTCCTGGCGGCTCCGATGGGGCGGCCTGACCGGCCGGCGCGCAGTCGCGCTTTTGGCGTCGAGTTCGAACTTCGTCCCTCACTCTCCGCCAATCTTGCGCAGCAGATCTGTGTTTTAAGGCCAGTTTTCAGACCCGTTCGGCGCTCACGCCCCAGCATTCGCCCTTACGGGCGGCAGCGCTCACCCAGTCTGGAGGGCGCCGCGGAACGTAGCCTGTCGTTCGGCGCCTGACGGCTTGAAAGCGGACGAACTGGTTGAGCACCTTGTTCGGCGGCGATGGGCCATGAACGGAACTGAACATGTTCGCAAGCGACGCGCGCTTAGCGTTTGACGGGTGTCCTGAAGGCGGCGATCAGCGTGCAACGCCAAAGCGCTGACGGTAGTCGCTCGGCGTGAGGCCTGTGAGTTTTTGGAAAGTCTTTCTAAACGACGCTGGGTCTGCGTAGCCGACATCCCAAGCGATTTGATCGACGGCTTGTTGCGTCAACTCGAGCGCTTCGAGCGCTTTCGCAATGCGGACGTTTTGGATGTACTCGGTCGGTTTGATACCGGTCGATTTGGAGAAGCGTCGCAAGAACGTGCGCTCGCCAAGGCCGGCGACAGCCGCCAAGTTGGGCGAAGTGTGCGCCGCCGCCGGTTGACCATGGATGTAGTGTTGGACGCGAAGAACCACCTCGTCTCCGTGGTCGAAAGGCGGCGTAAAGCGAGAGAACGGCAATTGCGAGTGCCTCGGCGGGTCGATCAAGAGAAAGCGGGCCGTCGCCAGCATGATGCTCGATCCCATCAAGCGCTCGACGATTGTGAGGCCAAGATCCGTCCACGCCAGAATTCCACCGGCCGTGATGATGTCGCCGCCGTCGAGAACCATGTTGTCAGCGGCGACTTCGACCTGCGGAAACTTCTTCGATAATTGTCGTGCAAAGGCCCAATGTGTGGTGACGCGCCGCCCGTCGATTAATCCGCTTTCGGCCAAAACGAACGCGCCGGCGCAGACCGAACATATCCGGGTCCCTTGCTGGTGTTGCTCTGCGAGCCATCGCGCCGTGGTCGGCGTGATCTGCATTTTCTCGGGCATCACGATGCTCGGCGGCGCGATGACATAGTCGAGACGATGACGTTCGCCCGGATGGCTGTCCCAGACGCAGCTGAGCCGGGCGTTCGTCGTCTCGTCGCTCGGCGCCCAATGCGACACGCGGATCCAAGGTCGCGGACCGTCGCCGGTCCACTCTGAGGCGATCCGGAACAGATCGGTGAGCCCGTGCACGGCCGCGAGCTGACATCCGGGATACGCCAACAGTCCAACTTCGGCCACGCATCGTTCGGCGTCTTTTGTCACTATTGCCTCGGTCAGTGTCACTTTCGCCAATCATCGTATCCCGTCGGATCGCCTATCTCCAGCAGCGTCGGAACCGCAAAGGAGCAAATGATGACGAAACGGATCGGCTCGAAGCTGACCCTGAACAGACGCGACTTGCTGCTGACGACTGCATTGGCGACCGCCTTCGCTCTGACGGGAGTCGCGATTGCGCAAACCCCGCTTGATCAAACAGGAGACAAAGAGATGGCGATGATCACGACGACGGACGGCACCAACATCTTCTACAAGGATTGGGGCCCGAAAGACGCGCAACCCATTGTGTTCCATCACGGCTGGCCTCTGAGCAGCGACGATTGGGACGCGCAGATGCTGTTCTTCTTGGCGAAAGGCTACCGCGTCATCGCCCACGACCGTCGAGGCCATGGACGTTCGGATCAAACGGATCTCGGGCATGATATGGACACCTACGCCGCCGATGTGGCCGATCTCGTTCGTGCGCTGGACTTGAAAAACGCCATTCATATCGGCCATTCGACCGGCGGCGGAGAGGCGGCGCGCTATGTCGCGCGCGCAGATCCGGGCCGTGTCGCCAAGGCGGCGCTGCTCGGCGCCATTCCGCCTCTCATGCTGAAAACGGACGCAAACCCGGACGGCGTTCCGATGGACGTCTTCGATGGTCTTCGCGCTGCGCTTGCCGCGAACCGCGCCCAGTTCTTCCTCGACGTGCCGTCGGGGCCATTTTACGGGTTCAACCGCCCAGGCGCAGAAGTTAGCCAGGGGTTGATCCAGAATTGGTGGCGCCAGGGAATGATGGGAAGCGCTTCGGCGCACTATCAGTGCATCGCCGTTTTCTCGGAGACGGATCAGTCGGATGACTTGCGAGCGATCGATGCGCCCGTGCTGGTGATGCACGGCGACGATGATCAGGTCGTGCCCATCGCGAACTCGGCGGAGAAGGCGGTTAAGCTTCTGAAAAACGGGGCCCTGAAAGTCTATCCGGGTTTGTCGCACGGCTTTTTCGCCACCCACCCTGATCAGGTGAACGCCGATCTGCTGGCGTTCATTGAGAGCTAAATCAACCGCAATCGAAACAATGGCCGGGAGGCGGTTCGACGTCCCCCCGGCCAGAACTGGAGGACGTTATGACTTGGTGCGAAAGACATCCACACGACTGCGCTCGAGCGCGAGATCTGCAGGAGCGCGAATGGCTGCGCAGCCGAGACTTCGGCGTCAGCGTTTTTGACGCCGCCGCGACCATCGCCGTCGTTGCAGCGCTGATCATAGGACTGATCCAATAGTGAGCGTCTGTTCCCTTCGCGCATAGGTGACTTGAATGGGAAGAGCAACGTCCGAGCTGGGTCGGAAGCGGCATGTGCTCGGCGGTCCGTGGATCGGAAGTGTGCGCCGCAATCTCGGTGGGTTCGATCGCGAGCAGCCGGACAAAGGCGATTTCGCGGTTCAAACCAGTCCACCCCAGCAATCATACGCCGAGGACGCCGGCCTTTATCGGTCGACCACCATAATCTCGCGGCGATAGTCCGTGAGATACGCGCAGCCGTCTTCGGTCACCACGACGGAGTCGCCGATGCGCCCGCCCAGTCTGCCGTCGAGGCTGATGCCGCCGTCGACCGCGAAGGTCATCCCCGGCCGCAGGATCGTCTTGTCCCCGGCCTTCAACTCCGGCGCTTCGAGATAGGACATGCCGATCGAGCGCCCGGTCCGGTATCCGGTCTCGTACCCGCGCGCGCGATACACGGCGTTCGCGGCCTCGGCGACGGACTCCGCCGGGACGCCGGGGCGGATCGCGGCGATGGCGGCCTGCTGCGCGTCGATCGCCGCTTGCTGCGCCTGCGCCGCTTCCTTCGAGATCTCGCGGATGTGGAACATTCGGTCGAAACCGAGCTTGTAGAGCTTGAACTGCGCCATATTGCAGAAGCAGAAGTAAACCGGGTCTCCTCGCTCCAGCGTTTTCAGGCTGGCGCGTCGATGCACCATCGAGGTGTCCCGGCCCGACTGCATGATCTGCAGATTGTGGATCATCGGCGAGACGAAGGCGTCCCAACCGCGCGCGGTGAGGAAGCCGGCGGCCTTGCGGCTGCCGGCGTCGATGACGGCGAGCGCCGCCTCGTACTCCGGCGCGCCTTCCGCCAGCGCGCCTTCCGCCGCCGCCATCATCGCACCCGCGATTTGGCCGGCCTGGCGCATCACCTCGATCTCTTCGGGCGACTTGATCATCCGCATCGCGCCGAGGATCGGCGACACGTCGGTCAGGCGCGTCGAGGGCAGGCTCTGGTCGAAGAAGTTGCGGACGATGGCCGGCAGCGCGTTGAGCTCGACGGCGATCGACGCCGGATGCTCGCCGATCGCTTTCCGCAGCACCGTCTCCCAACGGTTCTCGCCGGCGTCTTCCCAGGTCAGAACATTCTCCACCCAGGTCATCTTGGAGACCATTTCGCTTTCCATCAGCGGGGTCAGCACGATGGGCGGATCATCGGGGCGCAGGATCAGAAAGGTCGGACGGCCGAACTCGACGGACAGATAGCCCCAGAACCCCGCCAGATAGGCGATTGCGCTTTCGTCCGTGAGGATGGCGATCTCGACGCCCGCATCCCTCAGGCGCTGTCGAAACGCCTCCGTCCGCCGCCGCGCCTGATCGAGCATCCTGGCCTCCGCCGCTATGGGCGTGCGGTGGCATGCGCACGCCTTGATCGGTTCTGCCGATCCTTCTACCGGTTGAAGGGGGCGAGCAAGCGTCGCGGCCCTCAGGGGCGCGGACGGAGGTGTGTCATGCGATCTCGAGTGCCCCGGACCGCCGAGCCGAACAGCCCTTGCGATGCGCGCGTCGCTCCGATCCGGTTCGACGGCGGGCGCCATCGCCGCGGCAAGATCGGCTATGTTCTTCTGGCCACCGAGCAAACGGTTCAAGACGACGTCATGAGGCTGCGCCCCGAGGGCGTCGGCGTTCACTTCGCCCGCGCCCCGATCCCGGACTCGATCACCGAGGCCAGCTTGGCGGCGCAGGCTGATCTGCTCGCGCCGTGCGCCGAGACGCTGCTGCCGGACGGCTCGCTCGACGTCGTCTGCTACGCCTGCACCTCGGGCAGCCTCGTGATTGGCGAGGATCGCGTGTTCGCGGAACTCAACAAGGGGGCCCCCAAGGCGCAGGCGACGTCGCTGATCACCGGCGTGATCCGAGCGCTGCGCGCCTTAGAGGCGCGCTCCGTCGTCGTCGCGACGCCCTATCTGGACGAGATCAACGCCCGCGAGCGGGTCTATCTGGAGCAAGCCGGTTTCGAGGTGCTCTCGATCGACGGCCTCAATCTCGAGCGCGACAGCGACATGGTGCGCGTCGCGCCGGACTTCATCGCCGAGTTCGCACTGTCGATCGACCGCCCGGACGCCGACGCGATTTTCATCTCCTGCGGCGCGTTGCGGACGTTGGATGTCGTGCAAGCGATCGAGGACAAGGCCGGCAAGCCCGTTGTCGCGAGCAATCAGGCGATGATCTGGGACACGCTGCGGCTCGCCGGCGTGAGCGATCGGATCCCGGGCTACGGCCGCTTGCTGCGGGAGCATTGACGAGGCCTCGGGCGCCCCGCTCGACCGACCACACGGCGTCGTCCGTCTCTCACGCCGTGAACGCCTCGTTGCGCTCGTCCCGGACGATCACCCCGTCGACCAGGTGGATCCGTCGACTCATGCGATCCGCCATCTCGAGATCGTGGGTGACGGCGACCACCGTGCGGCCGTCCTGGAGCACGATCTCTTTCAGGATCTCGAAAACCTGCTCCGACGAGGCGCTGTCGAGCGACCCGGTCGGCTCGTCGGCCAGGATCAGCGGCGGATCGTTCGCGAGCGCGCGCGCCACGGCCACGCGCTGGCGCTGCCCGCCCGACAGTTGCGACGGCTGCTTCTCCGTATGATCGCCGAGGCCCA
>JBCBRF010000231.1:0-5232 GCA_039819865.1 Pseudomonadota bacterium
GGTCGGCAAGGAGGCCCGGAATAGAGCAGGGCCGCATCTCAATCAGCTCTTCGGGCGTCGCGCGGCCTCGCTCGAGGACTACAAGTATTCGAGCGCGATGAAGCGGGCCGGCTCCGACGGGCTCGAATGGACGCCGGAGAAGCTCGACGCGTTCATCGAGAACCCGAAGGCGATCGTCTACGGATCCCGGATGAGCTTTCGCGGGATCGGGTCCGTCGAGGATCGGTCCGACCTGATCGCGTTCCTGCGCAACTATTCGGCCAGTCCGCGCGATATTCCCGAGAGCGCGCCGACGGCGGCGCCGCTCGATCCCGAACTCGATCCGGACATTCTGGCGGTGCAGGGCGACCCGGCTTACGGGGAGTATCTGTCGTCGGAATGCGTCACCTGTCACCAGGCGAGCGGGGCCGACAAAGGCATCCCGTCGATCACCGGCTGGCCGAAGGACGACTTCGTCACCGTGATGCACGCCTACAAGAGCAAGGCGCGTCCCCATCCCGTGATGCGGATGATCGCCTCGCGGCTGTCGATCGAAGAGATCGCCGGTCTCGCCGCCTATTTCGAGGGCGTCGAACAATAAAAAATACAAATCCTGGGAGGATAATGTGACTAACTCTCTGAACAGACGGACGTTCCTCGGCGCGAGCGCCGCGGCGACGGCGATCCTCTCGGCGCCGGCCGTGCTCGGCCAAGGCAAGGGCCGAGTGGTCGTGATCGGCGGCGGCGCCGGAGGGGCCACGGCGGCGCGCTACATTGCGAAAGACAGCAAAGGTGCCGTCGACATTACACTCGTCGAGCCGACCCGCACCTACTACACTTGCTTCTTTTCTAATCTCTATCTCGGCGGCTTCCGCGAGTACGATTCGCTTGGGCACAGCTACGGCACGCTCGCATCCGAATACGGGATCAACGTCGTGCATGACTGGGCGGTCGGCGTGGATCGCGACGCCAAGACGGTGACGCTCGCGGGCGGCGACACGCTCGGCTACGAAGCGCTGGTGCTGAGCCCGGGCATCGATTTCGCGCCCGGATCGGTCCCCGGATGGGATGTGAGCGCTCAAAACAAGATGCCGCACGCCTATAAGGGCGGCAGCCAGACCCAGCTTCTGAAAGCGCAGATCGAGGCCATGCCGGAGGGCGGGACCTTTGTGATGGTCGCGCCGCCGAACCCGTATCGCTGTCCTCCGGGGCCCTATGAGCGGGTGTCGATGGTCGCGCACACGCTGAAGGCGAAGAACCCGACGGCGAAGATCCTGGTGCTCGACCCGAAGGAAAAGTTCTCCAAGATGGGGCTGTTCCAGGAGGGCTGGCAGCGGCACTACGCCGGCATGATCGAATGGGTCGGCGGGGATTTCGGCAAGGTCCAGGAGGTGCGGCCCGACAGCATGGAGGTCGTGGTCGACGGCGAGGTCACCAAGGCTGCGGTCTGCAACGTGATCCCCGCGATGAAGGCCGGCAAGATCGCCGAGGTCGCCGGCGTGACGAACGACAAGGGCTGGGCGCCGGTCGATCCGAACACCATGGCGAGCACGGCCGACGCCAACATCTATGTGCTTGGCGACGCCACCCAGAACGGCGACATGCCGAAGTCGGGCTTCTCCGCCAACAGCCAGGCCAAGGTCGCGGCGATGGCGGTGCGCGCGCAGCTCACCGGGTCGAAAATGTTCCCCGCGCGATACTCGAACACGTGCTGGTCGCTGATCGACACGGATGACGGCGTGAAGGTCGGCGCGAGCTATCAAGCCGGCGAGGGCAAGATCGCCAAGGTGGACGGCTTCATCAGCCAGACCGGCGAGGACGCGGCGCTCCGGAAGCAGACCTACGAGGAGAGCATCGGCTGGTACGCGGGCATCACCGCCGATATGTTCGGCTGAACCCGCGGCGGGGAAGCGCGCGAGGGCCCCTCCCGACCGTCGCGCGCCTCTCGAGCGGGGAGCGGCCTGCGCCCATCCCCGCTCACCCTTCGCTGCGGCCGGTCCGGTCGCGATGGCGCGGGAGCGACGGCTCGTCGCGACGCTTGTCGGGAGCGCATCTGGGGCTGGGGCGTGAATGGAGGATCTGTGATGCGATCGCTGCTTTTCGGCGCGCTGCTCGCGCTCGCCGCCCCGCTGTCGGCCTGGGCCGAAGGCGTCAAGCTCTACGACTATGAGGGCTCTTTCGAGGACGCCACGTTCGATCTGCGGACGGCGATCGAAGGCCGGGGCCTGGTGATCGACTATGTCAGCCATGTCGGCGAAATGCTGGCTAGGACCAAGGCGGATGTGGCGGGGTCGAAGGATCTCTACGCCGAGGCCGACATCTTTCTGTTCTGCTCGGCGGTGGTGTCGCGGAGCGTGATGGAAGCGGATCCGGACAATATCGCGCACTGCCCTTACGGGATCTTCGTGCGCCAGGCGGCCGGCGGGGACGCGGTGCAGATCGGCTATCGCGAGATGCCCGAGGGCGCCATGCAGGAAGTCGAAGCGCTGCTCGCGTCGATCGTGCGCGAAGCGGTCGGGCAATAGAGCAGCGGCGCGCGGCGCCGCGAGCAAAGTCGAGGGACAGGGCGATGATGAACCGTCGGAACGTGCTGGCGGGCGCCGCCGGCCTTGGAGTGTGCGCGCTCGCGCCGCGGCCGGTCTGGAGCCAGCAGACCGTCACGGTCGGCTCGGTCGAGATCACCACGCTCAGCGACGGCCACCTGACCCTGCCGGGCGCGTTCGTGTTCGAGCCGATGGACCCGCAGGCGCTGCCCGCGGTGCTGAAGCCGTTCGAGATCGATCCGAACGCCGCGCTTACGCCGCCCTGCAACCTGACCCTGATCCGCGACGGCGAGCGGGCGATCCTGATCGACTCCGGCGCCGGCTCCGGATTCCAGAGCAGCGCGGGGAAGGGGCTTGATGCGCTCGAGACCATCGGGCTGCTGCCCGAAGACATCACGCATCTGATCTTCACCCATGGCCACCCGGACCATCTGTGGGGCGTGCTCGACGATTTCGACGATCCGCAGTTTCCGCAGGCCGCGCATCTGATGGGCCGCGCCGAGTTCGACTATTGGATGGATCCGAACACGGTCGACACGATCGGCGAGGCGCGGGCGAGCTTCGCGGCGGGCGCGCGACGGCGGCTCGAAGCGCTCGAAGACCGGATGGAGCGGTTCGATGACGGGGCCGAGCTGGTCCCGGGGCTGTCGGCGATCCTCACGCCCGGGCACACGCCCGGACATATGGCGTTCGAGGTCCGGGCCGGCTCGGAAAGCGTGTTTGTCGTCGGCGATGCGATCGGAAACCACCATGTGGCGTTCGCGCGGCCGGACTGGCCGTCCGGGTCCGACCAGGATTCCGAAACTGCGGCGAAGACCCGGCTCGGCTTGCTCGACCGGATCAGCGGCGCGCAGGCGCGCCTGATCGGCTTCCACCTGCCCGAGGGCGGCCTCGGGCAGGTGGAGCGGCAGGGCCAGAGCTATCGCTTCGTTCCCGCTTAAGCCAGTTGACGCCTCATCCGGCGCGCATTGATCAGAACTCGCGCCACTCTTCCGACGCCGCGGCCGACGAGCGAGCGCCGACGCTGGCCGCGGCCATCGCCGCCGGCGCGGACGCGTTCGTGACATCCGCGGCGGCGGCGGGCTGCTCGCCGCCGCGGGCGCGGAAGTGCGAGACCAGCTGCATCAGCTTCTGAGCCTCGTCCGAGAGCTCGCCAGCCCCGTTCGCGCTCTGCTCCGCCATCGCGGCGTTCTGCTGAGTCATCTCGTCCATACTGTTCACCGCCGAGGTGATCTCGGCGATGCCCGAGGCCTGCTCCGAAGCGGCGCTCGAGATCTCGCGGATCCGGTCGGTGACGCTCTTCACGTCGTCGATGATCTTGGTCAGCGCGTCGCCGGTCTGATGGACGTGAGAGACGCCGGACGTCACGTGCGCGCCGCTTTCCTCGATCAGCTCGCGGATATCCTTGGCGGCGTCGCCGGCGCGTTGCGCAAGCGCCCGGACCTCGGCCGCGACGACCGCGAAGCCCTTGCCCGCGTCGCCCGCGCGAGCGGCCTCGACGGCCGCATTCAGGGCCAGAAGGTTGGTCTGGAAGGCTATGGCGTCGATCACGCTGATGATCTCGGAGATCCGGGTGGCGCTCGCCTCGATCCGCTGCATCGCCTCGACCGCCTCACCGACGATCCGGCCGCTCGCCTCCGCGTCGCTGAGGGCGGTTCCCACCATGCTCGACGCGTTGGCGGCGCTCGACGCGCTTTCCTTCGTCGTGGCGGTGATCTCCTCCATGGTGGCCGCGGTCTCCTCCAGGGTCGAGGCCTGGCTCTCGGTGCGGCTGGACAGCTGGCTGGCGCCGTCGCGGATGTTGTCGGTGCGCATGGAAATTCGGTGCGCCGCGCCGTGGATGGCGCCGACGACCTCGCTCAGCTTCGCGATCGAGGCGTTGACGTTCTGCTGCAGCGTCGCGAACGCGCCGCGGTGGGAGCCCGTCATCTCGTGGGTCAGGTCGCCGTTCGACAGGGCCTCGACGGCCGCGCTGGTGTCGGAGACGCCCGCATCGACGGAGCTGAGCAGCGTGTTGATCTTCTCGGCGACGATCCGGAGCTGATCGGGCGCGCCGGTCGCGTCGACGCGCTGGGTGAAATCGCCGTCGACCGCGGCGCCGACCGCCTGGTCGATCTGCTCCTGGATGCGGAGTTCGACGGTCATGTCGCGCCACTCGACGACCGAGCCGAGGCGCTCGCCGGTCTCGCTGACGACGGGGCTGACGGCGAGGGTGAAGATGCTGTCGCCAAGGCGGATGCGGGCGCGGTGCTCGTCGGTGAGCGCCTCCACCTCGCCGCGGGTTTTGTCGGGCTGGGCGTGGAAGATGTCGATGTTCGCGCCGACGAGGGCCTCCGGGTCGAAGTCGGGGAACCGGGTGCGGATCGCGTCGAGATGCTCGCCGAGCAGCTTCTTCAGCGCGTCGTTCACATAGCCGATCCGATGCTCCGCGTCGGCGACCATCATCAGGGCGCTGGAGTTGTCGAGCGCGATGCGGATGCGCGCGGCTTCGACGCCGCGCTCGTAGATCGCCTCCATCGAGCGCGCCAGCGCGCCGATCTCGTCGCCGCGCTCCATGCCCGGCAAGGCGACCTTCTCGCCCTGCGCGAGCCGTGCGACGGACTCGCGGAAGGCGCGGAGCGGAGCGACGATGACCGGGCGGATGAAGAGGAAGGCGACGGCCAGGATGGTCGCCAGGCACACGACGCCGGCGACGACCTGAAGATCGCGC
>JBCBRF010000232.1:0-5192 GCA_039819865.1 Pseudomonadota bacterium
CGTCGGCGGAGGCGGTGGCGAGCCGGGTCCCGTCCGGGCTGAACGCCACGGAGATCACCCTGCCAGAATGGCCCTGGAGCGCGGCGATCTCTTCCCCGGTCGCGGCGTCCCAGAGCCGCGCCGTGTTGTCATCGGAGGCGGTGGCGAGCCGGGTCCCGTACGGGCTGAACGTCACAGAGGTCACAATGCTGGAATGGCCCTGGAGCACAAGCCGTTCGCGATTAACCAATAGGCCCGCGAACAGCGCGCGCTCGGCTTCCAGCGCGTAGGGGCGATCGGAGAGCGGCGCGCCGGTCACCGTCGTCTGATCCGGCAAGCCCGCGAGCGCCAGCAGCATGCCGGTCGCGCCGCGCCGCCCCTCCTGCTGCGCGAGGTCGGCCAAGAAAAGCGACTGTGTGGTTAGCGCCTGATCTCTCTGGTTCTCCGCTACTGCGCGCTGCGTCTCAGCTTCAACTCGCCGTTCTTCCGAGAGCAGCCCTAGAAAAACCGCCGCGGCCGCGAGCGCCGTCATCGCTGTCAGACCCGTGGCCAAGCCGCCGCGGATCCATCGCTGGCGCCGCGTGAAGCGCAGACGACTCTCCGACACGTACGCCAGTTGTACGTCGGTCGGCGCCGGCGACGTCGCCGGATGCCCATCCCGCCAGCGCTCCAGCGCCCGGATCGCATCCTCTCGCCAGGTCAATAGCCGCGCCGGCCGCCCCGCGTTCGCCCAGACCATCGCCAGGTCGTTGATCCGGGTCTTTTCTCGCTCCCAGGCGAGGTCAGTGGTGAGCGCCTTCAGAAGCTTCTGGAGCCCGGCCGGGCGCTCATCCTCGCTGCGGTAGAAGATGAAGTTGATGTCCGCCAAACGCCCCGGAATCGTTTCCGCGGGCGTCTCGCGCACGACCACGGGAAGGATGCTTTTGCCGAGCCGCTCCGCCCGGTCGATCTCCCATTCGCAGATGTCGGACGCCACAGAGTCCGGACTGATGAGAAAAACGATCTTTTCAGCTGAGGCGATGAGATCGCCAAGGCGGTCTTTCCACTTCTCGCCGGGGTCGATGTCATGGATGTCCAGAAAGGCGTCGAAGCCGCGTGCGATCAGCGCGTCGCGCAGCGCCTCCGCGACGTCCAAGTCCTTGCGCGAATAGGAAACGAAAACGCGTCCCTGTGTCGTCTCCTGCGTCTTCTGCGCCATGCCCCCGCCCCCAAGCTATCCCGTCGCGCCTTCGTACAGCGCCGGACATGCCCAGAAAATCCTCGGCGACGGCGAGGATGGCTGCTGAGACCAAGTACAAGGGGATCATGACCGCGTGGCATTTACGACCGGTCCTGGCCCGTTCCGGCGTGACGTGACTGGCTAATCGAGGGTTGCTCGTTCAGAGCAGAGCCTCAAGCCAGGAGGACGAACCATGAAGCAGAATATCACAGCGGCGGTCGTCGCAGCGCCCCTCTCGTTGTCTGTGATGCCGGACAATGCCCACGCGCAGACCGCGGAAGAAGCGGCGTGCTACGAGAAAGTGCAAGGTAATGTTGCTTGGAACAAACAAGGAAACACGCGATGGTTCGACGACAACGTCCGCGATTTGTGCGCAGGTGTCGAAGTCGCTGATTTCGTCATTTCATGCTTCGAGACCTACATTGAAAACAACAGAAATTGGCAGGAGGCGGTGCCGGCTTGCAAGGAAAGCCAAAAGCCCGTTGAATTCTCACTGCCGCGTCGACCCGACCCCGAGACGAATCCAGACCGAAAGTTGCAGACGATCTACTACATCACTTGCTACAGTGGCGCCACTCGTTCGGGGGTTGACCTCACCGTTATCAATCAAAGCCAAGCCGGGCAGAACTTGGTCGACGTGGAGAATGGGCGGGATTGCGAGATTATGACCGAAGTCAACCTAACGGCCTACTGACGTCAGATCGAGAGCGCCGCGCTTTCTGAGTGCGGCGCTCAGCCGAAGCGCCAGATCGACGGCCAACTGCCGGGCGCGACGGGGCCGGACACGATCCGATGCCGAACGCGGCCGTTCACCAGGCCCAGGTGCTCTGCGTACAGATACTCCTGAGGCTTCCAGCGGTTGCGGAACCGCAGAAAGACGCTGGAACCGCTGGACGGCACATCTTCAGCCAGCCATTGCGCGGACCACCACCCGTCCGGCGCGGGGCCCACTTGCACTTTGTCGCTGCCGTTCTCGATGTGAACAAATCCGAGTTCTTGCTCGGCATAGCCACGGGGATCCACAATCGCGGCCGCTATCCGCACATAGAAGCGTCCTGGCGCGTCCGACGCCTCGATCTTCGTCGAACCGTTTAGGGCGAAGGGAATGTCCCAACCGATCCGACTGACGTCGTATGCCCGCTCCCCGACCAGATCGAGGCCTCCTCCTTGGCCGATGACGAGGTACTGGTCGTTCAACCGGCTCTGAAGCCGGCGATAGGAGCCAAAACGGTTGGTCGGTCCCGCGTGAGCCGTGTCTCCAACCCCGCCAGCGACCAAGGCCGCCGATCCAGACGCCGCCAGAAAGGCTCGACGTGTCGTCGCTCTCATCACCCTACTCCTCGGTATCGTCACCCCCGCTCAGGTTCGCGGCCCATCGTAGTACAGAAACTGGCGTTTCACTGCCGAAAGAGTGTAACCGAAAACACTAGCAGCGCGATAGAGCAGTGACGTGACCCCCGGAACCTCCTCCATCTGATGCTAGGATCCGGCCCTGGAGAAGGGACCGGACATGAAGTGACCTTGTTGGCCCACGCCGGACCGGGGAGTAAATTTCTCTCAGGTCAGGAGGACGAGCATGGGCAAGAGGACAAGGCGGGTGTTTTCGCCTGAGTTTAAGCGGGAAGCGGTGGCGCGGCTTTCAGATACGCGGGATCATAGGGCGCACAGCGTTCGGTCATGCTGAACTCAGAAACCGAGCGCCCGAGCTGCGCCGCACCGCCCCAGGCGGGCGCGCTCCGCGCGCGGTGATCAGCCCACACCGGAGGGTCGACGAACAATCGGAGCGGACCCGCTCAGTAATCGCGCCGCCATTCGACGCCGACGCTGGGCTCTCCGTCGCGCCCGGCCTCGCTCTCGAGGCGCACCTCGGGCGTGATCTCGATCTCGACCGCCACCGATTGGTCGCCCGGTTCGACGCCTTGGCGCCCTTCGACGAACACTCCAGGGGCCACATAGCGTCCCGCCCGGAGCCGCGCCGAGCCGTCCGCCCCTTGGTCGACGTCCAGAGTATCGACGCCGACCAGCTCCCGCGCCGCGTCGAGCGCGCCGGGCCGCCCGCTGGTGAGCGCCGCGAGCCCGGACGCGATCTGCGCCGCCTCGACCGCCGTGAGCTGCGCGAGCGGCCGTCCGAAGATGAGCTGCGGCAGGATCTCGTCCTCGGGCAGCGCCGGGGTCGACGAGAACGCGAGTTCCGGCGCACTGGCCGCGCCCGTCACCGCGATCGCGCCGGCCACGGCGTCTGTCCGCCGAGTGAGCCGGACGGCCAGCAGCGGATCGGGGGGGCCGGTGAAGCGCACCGTGCTGCCGTCGAGCAGGAACGGCGCGCCCGCGAAGGTGAAGCGCCCCCGCCGCGCCGCGATCTCGCCGACGACGCTGGGGTCCGCGACGGTCCCGCCGATCGCCAGCTCGCCGCCCCATTCGCTTTCGAGCCCCCGGCCGCGAACGAAAACCCGCTCGGGCGCCCGGACCGTCAAATCGAGCGCGATCGGCCGCGCTGGCTCGGGCCGCGCCCGACGACGCTCCTCGCCCTCGATCTGGACCTCGATCAGCGGCGGCTGCGTCGCCCCCTCGCCGATCAAGCGGAACTCCGCCTCCTTCACCAGCGCCGCGCCCCGAATGACCGGTGCCGCGCCGCCGACCCGAGCCTCGACGTCGAGATCGAGCCGCGCCGCCGCGTCGTCGCGCCGAACCAGCACCGCGTCCCGCGCCGTGATCGCGATCGCCGTCTCGCCCGCCGGATCGACCACGCCTTCGAGCGTCAGACGTCCCGGGGTCTCGCCCTCCGCATCCGTCGCCGTCCCGACGATCCGCACCCGCCCGTCGCTCTCCGGCGTGATCTCGGCGTTCAACGCCCGCAGATCGGTGCCAGACGCCACCACCAGCAGGCGGCCGTCCTCGAGCTCCGCCCGCCCGCCGAGCGCCGGCGCGTCGAGCGTTCCGGACAGCGCGAGATCGACCGCCAGCGCGCCCGACAGATCGACATCCTCGACCGGAACGATCGGCCAGAGCGCGGCGACGTCGCCCGACCAGCGGATCGCCCCCTCGACCGGCGCGTCGGGACGAATCGACGGGAACGGCGCGCCCGCGGCCGGAACCCGCGCTTCGACCCGGAGCGGATCCGCGCCCTCCGGCTGCAGCGCGAGACTCGCCGCGACGGCCCGGCCGTCCCACCGTCCATCGAGCCGCAGATCGAACAGCTCCGCTTCGGACAGCCGTTCGCCGGAGCGTCCGACGCCGACATCCTCGATGCTGAAAACCGCGACGCCGCTCTGCGCCCGTCCGCTGTCGAGCCTCGCCTCGCCCGAGAGCCGCCCGGTCGCAACCGGCGCGAGATCGAGCGTCGACAACAGATCGAGCGGCAGGTTCTCGACCGCCACGGCGACGTCCGCGGTCCGGCCCACCACCCCGCGCCCGACGATCCGCCCGTCATTCACCAGGAGCGTCGTCTCCGCGACAGAGACCGTCCCGCCCCGCGCCGTGGCCGTCGTCGGCCCCGCCAGCCGCAAGTCCAGATCGCGATTGCGGAGGCTCAGCGCACGCGCGGTGAACGCCGTCGCGTCGCCGAGGCGAAGACCGCCTTCCAGCTCCGCGGTGGCATCCCGGAGGCCCGCGACCGACAGCCCTTCCGCCGAAAGCGCGATCGAGGGGGCGTCCGCCCGCCCCGCGACCCGAGCCGAAACCCGGTCGGCCGTCCCGTCCGGCCCGGCGGCGAACCCGAGCGCCTCGCTCTCCAGCGCGATCGCCTGCGCCCCGCGAGAGCGCGACAGCGCGAGCGTCGCCCTCGCCGACCCCGTCAGGTCCGCCCCGACGAGTCCCGCGAACCGCGACAGGTCGGGCGCGTCGAGCCGGAACCGCCCCTCGGCGACCCCGTCCCGCAACGCCGCAGAACCGGATCCGGACGCGCCGCGATGCGACAACTGTTGAAGCGCCACCGAGATCTCTGAGGCCCCGCCCTCGGCGCCTCGGACCTCCGCGGTCGCCCGCAACGCGAGCG
>JBCBRF010000233.1:0-5036 GCA_039819865.1 Pseudomonadota bacterium
TTGTCCACGCGGAACGCGCCCGGCGGATAGCAGGCCTGCTCGCGGCTGTACGGGCGGTCCCAGTCGCCGATCAGGTCCTCGACGGTGTGCGGCGCGCGCTTCAGCGGGTTGTTCTCGCGATCGGCGCGGCACTCCTCGATCGCGCGAGCCTCCTCGCGGATCGCCAGCATGGCGTCGCAGAACCGGTCGAGCTCGGCCTTGGGCTCCGACTCGGTCGGCTCGATCATCAGCGTCCCGGCCACCGGCCAGCTCATGGTCGGCGCGTGGAAGCCGCAATCGATCAAGCGCTTGGCGATGTCGTCGACCGTGACGCCCGCGCTCTTGGCGAGCGGCCGGACGTCGATGACGCACTCATGGGCGACGCGGCCGGCGTCCGAGGCGTAGAGCACGTCGAAGGCGCCAGAGAGCCGCGTGGCGATGTAGTTCGCCGACAGGATCGCGACCTTGGTCGCCTGGGTGAGCCCGGCGACGCCCATCATCCGGCAATAGGCCCAAGGGATCACCAGCAGGGAAGGCGACCCCCAACGCGCGGCGGAGACCGCGCCAGATCCGAGATCCGATCGCCCTGCGTCGCCGAGCTCCGAGAGGTGGCCGGGCAGGTGCGGGGCCAGATGCGCCTTCACCCCGATCGGACCCATGCCCGGCCCGCCGCCGCCATGGGGGATGCAGAAGGTCTTGTGCAGGTTCAGATGGCCGACATCGGCGCCGAAATCGCCCGGCCGCGCCAGGCCCACCAGCGCGTTCAGATTGGCGCCGTCGAGATAGACCTGACCGCCCTGGGCGTGGGTGATCTCGCAAATCTCGCGCACCCGCGTCTCGAACACGCCGTGGGTCGAGGGATAGGTGATCATGCAGGCGGCCAGCCGGTCGGCGTGGGTCTCGGCCGCCTTGCGGAAGGCCTCGACATCGACGTCGCCGCGGGCGTCGCAGGGAACCGGGACGACCTTCAGCCCCAGCATCTGAGCGGAGGCGGGGTTGGTGCCGTGGGCGTTGGTCGGGATCAGGCAGACGTCCCGCGCGCCCTCGCCGCGGGCCTGGTGATAGCGGCGAATGGTGAGCAGACCCGCATACTCGCCCTGGGCGCCCGAGTTCGGCTGCATCGACATCGCGTCATAGCCCGTGAGCTTGCAGAGCATGTCGGACAGCTCCGCGATCATCTCCCGGTAGCCTCGGGTCTGATCCGCCGGCGCGAAGGGGTGAATGTCCGCGAACTCCGGCCAGGAGAGCGCCGTCATCTCGGCGGTCGCGTTCAGCTTCATGGTGCAGGAGCCGAGCGGGATCATCGCGCGGTCGAGCGCGAGGTCGCGGTCGGCGAGCCGGCGCATGTAGCGCGTCATCTCGGCCTCGGCCCGGTTCATCTGGAACACCGCATGGTCGAGATAGGGCGTCGTCCGGCGCAGCGCCTCGGGCAGGCGCTCGGCGTCGTCGTCGGTCGGGTCGATCGCCGGCAGCGCGCGCGCCCCGTCCTCCGCCCCGAAGGCCTCGAGCACGGCGGCGAGGGTCTCGGGCCGGGTCGCCTCGTCGAGGCTCATGCCGATCCGGGTCGCGCCGACCCGGCGGAGGTTCACGCCGCGGTTCCGGGCGGCGTTCAGGATCACGCCCTGGAGCGCGCCGACCTCGACCGTGAAGGTGTCGAAGAAGCGCTTCGGCGCGACCTCGAAGCCGAGCGCCTCGAGCCCCGAGGCGAGCGCGACGGCCTTGGCGTGGATGCGCTGGGCGATGGCCTTTACGCCCTCCGCTCCGTGGAACACCGCGTACATCGAGGCCATCACCGCCAACAGCGCCTGGGCGGTGCAGACGTTGGAGGTCGCCTTTTCGCGGCGGATGTGCTGCTCGCGGGTCTGGAGCGCGAGGCGGTAGGCGCGGTTCCCGCGGGCGTCGATCGAGACGCCGACCAGACGCCCCGGCAGGGCGCGCTTATGGGCGTCCTTGGCCGCGATGAAGGCCGCATGCGGCCCGCCCGCGCCCATCGGCACGCCAAAGCGCTGGGCGGAGCCGATCGCGATGTCCGCGCCCATCTCGCCCGGCGGGGTCAGGAGCGCCAGCGCCATCAGATCGGTCGCGACCGCCGCGATCGCGCCCGCCGCGTGCAGGCGCGCGATCACCGGGGCGAGGTCGCGGATCTCGCCCTGCGCGCCCGGATAGGCGAGCAGCGCGCCGAACACCGCGGCCGGATCGAGATCGGTCTCCGGATCGCCCAGATGAACGGTCCAGCCGAGCGGCTCGGCGCGGGTGCGGACGACGTCGATCACCTGCGGATGGCAGCCCGCGTCGACGAAGAAGCCCGTCGCCTTCGATTTCGAGACGCGCTCCGCCATCGCCATCGCCTCCGCCGCGGCGGTCGCCTCGTCGAGCAGCGAGGCGTTGGCGATCTCGAGACCGGTGAAATCCGAGATCATCGTCTGGAAGTTCAACAGCGCCTCGAGCCGCCCCTGGCTGATCTCCGGCTGGTAGGGCGTGTAGGCGGTGTACCAGGCCGGGTTCTCGAAGATGTTCCGCAGGATCGCCGGCGGCGTGATGGTCCCGTAGTAACCCTGACCGATCAGCGAGGCGAAGACCTGGTTCTTGTGGGCGGTCTCGCGCAGCGCCTCGACCACCGCGCCTTCGGAGAGCGGCGCGCCCCAGTCGATGGCGCGGGCGGTCGCGGCCGATTGGCGGATGCTCTCGGGCACGGTCTCGTCGATCAGGGCGTCGAGGCTGTCGGCGCCGACGGTCGCCAGCATCTCCGCCATTTCCGCAGGCGCGGGGCCGATGTGGCGACGGTTGGCGAAATCATAGGGATCGTAGTCGGTGAAGGTCGGGGATGTTTCGGTCATGGGGGTCTCCGGCGGAGCAGCATGGCGCGGGACGAGCCCGTCCGCGTCGGTCCAAGCGCCCGCGCAAATCAGGGGTCGCGCCGGCGTCGCGGGCGGCGTGCGGGCGCGCGGCCGAGATCGCGATGGCGACGATCGTGGCGCGGGCGGCGTCGGGATCGGGAGCGACGCTCGGCGCGATCAGCCGACCATCGCCTTGTAGGCGGCTTCGTCCATCAAGGCCTCGGCCGCCGCGGGGTCGGACAGCTTCAGTTTGAAGAACCAGCCCGCGCCGAGGGGATCGGCGTTCACGCCCGCAGGCTCGTCGACGATCGCCTGATTGACCTCGACGATCTCGCCGGCCAACGGCGCGTAGACGTCGGAGGCGGCCTTCACCGATTCGACTGTCGCCGCCTCGTCGCCCGTGTCGAAAGTCGCGCCAACGGCCGGCAGCTCGACGAACACCAGATCGCCGAGCTGGGTGACGGCGTGCTCGGTGATGCCGACGGTCGCGACGTCGCCGTCGAGCTTCAGCCACTCATGGTCTTCCGTGAATTTCAGCATTGAGTTCTCCCGCAGAGGCTCAGCGTTTGTAGGTCGAAGGGACGAAGGGCGTGGCGGCCACGCGGAGGGGAAGGCGCTTGCCGCGGACCTCGGCGAAGACACGGGCGTCGGGCTCGGCCCGGGCGGCGGGCGCATAGCCCATCGCGACCGGCGCCCCGAGGCTCGGGCCGAAGCCGCCGGAAGTCACGTGGCCGACGGGCGCGTCGGACGCCTCATCCGCGAACAGGGGCGCGCCGCCGCGGACCGGGGCGCGGCCCTCGGGCAGGAGACCGACGCGGCGGCGGGCGGCCCCGGTCTCGAGCTGGTCGAGAATGATCTGCGCGCCGGGAAAACCGCCGGCCCGCGCCCCGCCCCTCCGGCGCGCTTTCTGGATCGCCCATTCGAGAGCGGCCTCGACGGGCGTCGTGGCCTCGTCGAGATCCGAGCCGTATAGACAAAGGCCCGCCTCGAGCCGCAGACTGTCCCGGGCGCCGAGGCCGATCGGCTCGACCTGCTCCCGCGCGATCAGCGCCTCCGCGAGGGCGAGGGCGCCGTGCGGCTCAAGCCCGATCTCGAAGCCGTCCTCGCCGGTGTAGCCCGACCGCGAGACGACCGCAGGGCCGACGGGCGTTGGAAGCTCCGCGACGTCCATGAAGCGCATGGCCGCCAACCGATCGGCCGCCTCTGGCGCGACCGCCGCGAGCGCGGCCTCGGCCTTCGGCCCCTGCAGTGCGATCAGGGCGCGCTCGAAACGCGGCTCGATCGCGCAGTCGCCCGAGAGATGGCGCTCCAGATGCGCGAGGTCGGCGTGCTTGCAGGCGGCGTTCACGACCAGCAGCAGATGGTCGCCGCGGTTCGCGACCATCAGGTCGTCGAGGATTCCGCCCGCCTCGTTGGTGAACATCGCATAGCGCTGGCGGCCGGGCTTCAGGGCGAGCAGATCCACCGGAACCAGCCGCTCGAGCGCGCGGGCCGCGTCGGCGACGTCGCCCGAGCGGGGGCGCAGGAGGATCTGGCCCATATGACCGACGTCGAAGAGACCGGCGGCGGCGCGGGTGTGCAGATGCTCCTTGAGGACCCCGAGCGGGTACTGCACCGGCATCTCGTAGCCCGCGAAGGGCGTCATGCGGGCGCCGGCGCGCTCATGCAGCGCGTAGAGCGCGGTGCGCCGCAGCGACGCCGCCTCGCCCTCCTCGCCCTGGGACGGGTCTTGGGAAGAGCCCTGGGATGGGTCTTGGGAAGATTTCGTTTGTTCGTCCATACGCGGGCTCCCCGATGCGGCGCGGATGGACCCTCTCAGAGCCCGACGTCCGAAAACGCCCCGTCCAGCTTCGAACCGCGCCGCGATCCGCGACGCTTAGAGCCCCCTCTGTTCTTTCGCCTGAGAAAGTTATCCCGTCGGCGGACGCGTTTTGCGCCTCTCTCCAGAGTTTCGTTCCGAGCGAGATCGCCGTCCCCGCCCGGCGCGCCGGTCCGTTGGCCTGAGAGTTTCCGGGGCGGTTGCTCCTTCGGCGGCGCAAGGCGTCTCCGCCACGCGCGCTCTCCCGACGCAGCCCCACACCTACGCAGCCGTCAGAGGTCGCGCAAGAGCGCTGAAAGGTCGCTTCGGGTTTGCGCCGCCGAGCACGCCGCTGAGGAAACTCTCAGGCCAACGGACCGGCGCGCCGGGCGGGGACGGCGATCTCGCTCGGAACGAAACTC
>JBCBRF010000234.1:0-5019 GCA_039819865.1 Pseudomonadota bacterium
AGTCGCACGGCGCGCCGCCCCAGCGATCGATCGCGCGCTCCAGATCGCCCCCATGATCGCGCCCATGCTCGCGCCCATGGTCGCGCCCATGGTCGCGCCGATGATCGCGCCGATGATCGCGCCCAGGCGCGCCGGCCCTCTCCGCTTCGATCTGCTTGCTCCGCGTCGTCAAGACGCTCCTCCGGTTCTGCGCCGCGGCGCGGCTTGCGGCCGCCGCAAGGGCCGTTAGCCTCCGACCATGCGCTTACAAGGCCCGGACATCCCTGCAAACCTCCCGAACGCCGCCTTGGCGGGCGGCCGCGCCACGGGACATTTCGGGGAGATGATGCAAGGCCGCCTTGGCGTCGACGGCCCGGTCGCTCTGCTGACCCTGCCCTGCCCGCGTTTCGTCGCCGAGGCCGAGATCGTCCCGGAGGGATCGAGCGCGGACGCCCGGCCCCATCCTCTCGCGGAACGGGCCGCGGCGATCGCCGCCCGCGCCTTGGGCCTGGGCGCGGCGCCCAGGGTGGACCTGCGTTGCACGGCGCCGCCCGGCGTCGGGGCCGGGTCCTCGAGCATGATCGCCCTCGCCACGGTGCGGGCCGTCGCCGCCTCGGCCGGCCTTCGCCTTCGGCCCGAGATCGAGGCGCCGCTTCTGCTCGAGATCGAAGGCGCGGTCGATCCGCTGATGTGGCCGGACGCCGGCGCGCTGCTCTGGGCCTCGCGCGCGGCGCGGCGGCTCGAGACCTTCGCGACGGCGTTTCGCTGGACGCTGGTCGGCGGCTTCGACGGGCGGCCCCAGCGCACCGACCCGGAAGACGAGAATTTCGCCGACATCTCCGATCTGGTCGCGGCGTTCGAACGCGCGGCGGAGGCCGGCGACCGGGCCGCGGCGGCCGAGATCGCCACGCAATCGGCGCTCCGCAACCAGGCGCTTCGGCCGAAACCATCCTTCGCGGCCGTCCGCGCGCTGGCCGAAGAGCTCGGAGCGGGCGTCGTCGTCGCGCACACCGGGTCGGCGCTCGGCCTCCTGCTGGCGCCGAACTTCAGGGGCGCCCGGCGCGCGGCGGAGGCGCTGAGACGGCTCGGCCTGGACGCGGTGTTCGTCGACGACGCGGGCGGGGCGGATCCAGCCTAGCGCTCGATCGGCGGCACGCGCGCCTTGAACCGCCCCTTAACGCCCTCTGGCCAGGCCTTGAACGGGACGACGCCGCTGTCGGAGCCGGCATGCCCGGCGGCGAAGGCGACAACGGCCTCGGCGGCGTCCGCCGTTGGTTCGAAATCGCCGAGCACATAGGTCATCTTGTCCGGGTCCGAGACCGCGACGTTGCAGCCATGGGAGCAGCCCATCAGGCAGGCGACCCCGCGCACGGAGACCCCGTCGACGCCGGCGGCGGCGCGCTCGACCTCCGCCAGCAGATGCTCGCCGCATGGGGTGGGAAAGGCCGGCGGCGCGACGCCCGCGACTTCGGCCTCGGCTTTCGCCTGCTTCACCTCGGCGCGCAGATGCGGCAGGCGGCAGGTGAGGCAAACGCTGACGACGGTCATGGGCGGGCGTCCTTTCATCGATCCGGCCCAGATGAAGATCGCCGCCTCGCGCGTCAAGCAGAGGGGCGAGCGGAGGGTCGAGCGACCGGTTCAACGGCGGGCGATGCGATCTCGGCCTCCGACCGTCCTCGCCCCCTCGACAAGCCTCCTTCCCTGGTGAGCAGGAGCGGATTTCGGCTGATGCGACGCGCACCGCTCCCAAGCCCGCGCGGCGCCCGGGCCGGCCGAGGACGCGTGAGCGCGCACCAGAAAAGTGTTTGCGGTTTTCTGGATAAGGCGCGCGGCGGATCTGAACTGGAAGGGCGAAACTGTGATTTCACCCGAGACGCCCCAGAGGACGGCGCACCGCGCCGTCCGTCGCGCGGGCTTGCGCGCGCGCTTCCGATCGGGTCTGTCGCAATCCGGAACGCCGCCGAAATCGGCCGTCCCGCGCCCCCTGGCGAACCTCTCGTCGCGCCCGGAGCGCCCATGAGAGATGCGACCCCATGAGCGATGCGACCCCGAGCCCTGCGACGACCACCCGCGAGGCGCAGGATCCGCGCCCGCCCCTGTCCTGCTACATCCGCACGCTGAACGAGGAGCGGCGGATCGGCGAGGTGGTGCGCGCGGCGCTTCGGGTGGCGCGAGAGGTCGTGGTGGTCGACAGCGGATCGACCGACCGCACGCAGGCGATCGTCGAGGCCGCGGGCGGTCGCTTCGTCGCGCAACCCTGGCTCGGCAACGGAGCCCAGAAGCGGGCGGGCGAGGACCTCTGCCGCCATGATTGGCTGCTCGACCTCGACGCCGACGAGATCCTGTCGGACGCCCTGATCGAGGAGATCCGAGCGCTGTTCGCGGCCGGCCCGCCCCCGCTCTCGGTCTATCGCCTGACGCTCGTCACCGTGCCGCCGATCGGCCCGGCCTGGGAGGGCTTCGCGCTCGATCCGCGGGCGAAGCTGTACGACCGACGAAAACACCGGATCCCCGACCACAAGGCCTGGGATCAGCTGGAGCTTGACGACCGGGAGCCCGTCGGCGCCCTCAAGGGCCCGCTGATGCACCACTCCTTCCGCGACTTCGCCCAGTACATGGCGAAGTGGAATCGGGTGAGCACGGTTCGGTCTCAGGAGACCAGGCTCAAGCCGCTCTGGCTGGTGGTCCTGCGCATCCTGTTCGCCCGCCCCATCTATTTCGCGCGGCATTTCTTTCTGCGCGGGCTTTGGCGCGCGGGACTCTATGGCTACTGCATCGCCTGCGGCGTATCCTTTGGCCGCTGGATGCGCGACGTGAAGATGTATGAGCGCCACCGCGGCCTCGGCGACGGCGGCGAGGACAAGGGCTGAGGCCGCCTAAGCCTCCGCGTCCGGCGCGGCGCCGCGCCCGGCTCGCCGAGCCTCCGCGCGGCAACGATCGGAGCAGAAGCGGACCGCATCCCAGACCTTCGCCCATTTCTTCCGCCACGCGAACGGCCGGCCGCAATGGGCGCAGGGCTTCTGCGGCAGGTCGCCTTTCTTGCGCATCTTCGCCATGCCGGCGCGCTCCGTCGATCCTGACCAGCGCCCGACGCCCGAACGCCGACGAGACGTTGTGCTGGCGTCGGAGGGCTCTTGTCCGCTAAGCCGCCGGCGATCTTCGCGCACGCTGCAATTCCGAGAGGCGACATGGTCCTGAGCGCTCTGCGATCAACGCTTCTCCAGAGGGCGAGCCGCGCCCCCCGGCGCGGGGGCTCGGCGCTCTGGCTTCTCGCCGCCGCCTGCGTCGCCGTCGCGCCCGCCGCCGCCCGCGCGCAGCCCGCCGCAGCGACAGGCGACCAGGTCATCGCCTGCTCCGTGGTCAGCGGCTTCTGCGCCGACATCATGCCCGACGATTGCCTGCAGCGCTCAGGCGCGGGCTCCGTCGCGGCGGCGCCGTCGGGGAGCTGCGAGGCGCCGTTCGCCCTCTATCGAAAATGCCTGCAGATGATCGCGGAGGGCTGCCGCGCGGGTTCGGCCGTCGCGGAGGGCGGCTACACCACCCCGGCGACGCTCAAGGGCGGCGCCATCAGCTGCAATCTGCCGCGCGGGCAGGCCACCACCTTCTACTTCGACGGGCCGCGCTGGATGCGGGCCGAAGGCGACGCCCAGGGCAACCCCGTCCTGGTGGAGCCCGACGGCCGCCTGAAGCTGCTGAACGGCCCGGATTTCTTCTATCTGCTCGACCGCAAGACCGGTGCGATCGCCTATCATTTCGAGGGCGACGTCCTCCATGGACAGTGCTTCGCGTTCGAGTAGGCGCCCTCCGGCCGCGTCGTCTCAAAGGTCGAAGGACAGCTGGCCGCGGGCCTCGCCATCCGACTTCTTTCGCTTCGCAAAGCCGTCGCGACCGCGCTTGCGGCTGGCGTGCTTCCTCATGATCGCCGCCTTCTCCGCGCGGAACGCCTCGCCCTGGCGCACCGCATGGATCTTCGCCTTGGCCTCGCGCGCGGCCTGCTCATGATCGACGATGCGCATCGGATAGTCCCGATCGAGCACGCAGCCCGCCGCCCGCTGCGCGTCCCGATCCATCTTCCAGGGGGTATGAATGAACTCCGTCGGCGCGCCCGCGAGCTCCGGGACCCAGGCGCGGATGAACGCGCCTTCGGGGTCCTGATCGTACGACTGCTTCACCGGGTTGTAGACCCGGGTGGTGTTGATGCCCGTCACGCCCGACTGCATCTGTAGCTGGCTCCAATGGATGCCGGGCTCGATATCCGTGAACAGCCGCGCGAGCACGGGCCCGCTCCGCCGCCAGTCGAGCCACAGATGATAGGAGGCGACCGCCGTCAGCATCGAGCGCATCCGGAAGTTCATCCACCCCGTCGCGATCAGCGCGCGCATGCAGGCGTCGACGAAGGGCAGCCCGGTGCGGCCCTCGGCCCAGGCGGCGAGCTTCTCGGGATCGTGGTCTGGCTCGCGCAGGCCTTCATAGCCGCGATGCATGCAGCGGAACTCGATCTCGGGCTCGTCCTCCAGCTTCTGCATGAAGTGGCAGCGCCAGTGGAGCCGCCCGAGGAAGCTCTCGACCGAGCCGATCCAGCCGCGGGCGGCGGCGGGGTCGCCGGCGCGGAGCTCCGAGAGACGCATCCAGGCGGCCTGCGCGGCCTCCTTGGTGGAGAGCGTTCCCCAGGCCAGATGCGTCGAGATCCGGCTGCAGGCGTCGAACGCGGCGACGGGGGTCGACATCTCACGGCGATAGCAGCGGCCGCGCTCATGGAGAAAACTGTCGAGATCGCGGAGCGCGCGCGCCCGGCCGCCCCGTTGACGCTCCGGGCAGGGGTCTGGCGCGAGGCGGAGATCGGCGGCGCTCGGGATCGGACCGGGCTCGGGCGCGGGCTCGACGGGGCGGAGGCCGGGCGCGGGCGTCATCGCCTCGGCCATGCGCCGGTCCCAGCGCTCGGCCCAGCCGTCGCGGGTCTTTAGCCGGCGGACGACGCCCGCAGGCTGGATCTCGCGCCACGGGACGCCGTGCTGGCGCGCCCAGGCCCCCACCTTGAGG
>JBCBRF010000235.1:0-4998 GCA_039819865.1 Pseudomonadota bacterium
CGCAGTTTTCTGGTGTGGCTGCTGGTGGGCGCAGCGGCCCTTTCCGTGCTCGTCGGAGACGCCGCCGAGAGCGTGGCGATCCTGATCGTCATCGCGATCAACACGGCGATCGGCTTCGCCACCGAGCTCCGCGCGACCCGATCGATGGAGGCGCTGCGCCGAATGGCGTCGGTCCGCACCCGGATCCGGCGCGACGGCCGCATCCAGGAGGTCGACGCCGAAGAGCTGACGCTCGGCGACGTCGTCCTGCTCGACGCCGGGGATGTGGTCACAGCCGATCTGCGTCTCGCGACGTCCGCGGCGATTTATGCGGACGAGTCCGTCCTCACCGGCGAGTCTGCGCCGGTGTCGAAGAACGCGGCGCCGATGGCGGCGGAGGCGCCGCTCGCAGAGCGTGCGAGCATGGCCTACAAGGGCGCCTCGGTCACCCGCGGATCCGGCGAAGGGGTTGTCGTCGCCGTCGGGGCGAACACGGAGCTCGGTCGGATCAATCAGTTGGCGCAGGCGGCGGCGCCGCTCGCCTCGCCGCTCGAGCGCCGTCTCGACCGTCTCGGCTCTCGGTTGATCTGGTTGACTGTGGGGCTGGCCGCCGTGACGGCCCTCATCGGCGTGGTTCAGGGTCGCGGCTGGATCGAGATGGTCGAGACGGCCATCGCCCTGGCCGTAGCGGCGGTGCCCGAAGGGTTGCCGGTGGTCGCGACGCTCTGCCTCGCCCGCGGGATGCTCCGCATGGCGCGCAAGGAAGCGCTACTGTCGCGGTTGTCGGCCGTCGAGACCATGGGGGCCACCACCCTCGTGCTGACCGACAAGACGGGCACGCTCACGCAAAACCGGATGACCGTCGCGCGCTATCTGCTCGACGATTTCGACGTCGATCTCGGTCCCGAGGGGCCGCCGTCCGGCGTCGTCGACGATCCCCGCCTGATCGCCGCGCTTGAAGTCGGGGTTCTTTGCTCGAATGCGACCTTGTCGGACGCGAGCCCCGACAAAGCGAACGGACCGCCCCAGCCGATCGGCGTCGGCGATCCGATGGAACTGGCTCTGCTGTTCGCGGCCCGGCTGTCCGGTCGCGAGCCTGAGGCGATCGCCGCCGCCCGTCCGGAGATCCTCGAACACGCCTTCGACCCCGACCTGAAAGCGATGGCGACGCTCAACCGCGGCGAAGACGCGCTCTCGCTGTCGGTCAAGGGAGCGCCGGAAAGCGTCGTCGAGCGCTGCGCCCGGGAACTCTCGGCCGATGGGCCGTGCGCGCTGACCGAGGAGGCGCGCGCCGCCTGGCTTTCCCGTGCGCGCCAAGCGGCCGGGCGCGGCTACCGTGTTCTGGCTCTGGCGTACAAGACCGCGCGCGGCGAAGATGACGATCCTTACGAGGGTCTGACGCTCGTTGGGCTCGCCTGTCTGGCCGACCCGCTGCGGCTCGACGTGCCGAGGGCGATCGCCGACTGCCACCGGGCCGGTCTTCGGGTCGTCATGCTGACCGGCGATCACGCCGACACCGCGGCGGAGATCGCGCGACAGGCCGGCATCGGAGAGGGCGCGTTCTCGGTGATCGAGGGCCGCGCCCTGAGCGACTTCGATCCGGAAGCGGTTGGGCCCGCCGATCGCCAAAGAATCCTGGCCGCCGACGTCTTCGCCCGGGTCTCGCCGGAGATCAAACTCCAGCTCGCGCGGCTTTATCAGCGCGAGGGAGAGATCATCGCGATGACCGGCGACGGCGTGAACGACGCGCCGGCGTTGCGCCAGGCGGATATCGGGGTCGCCATGGGGCGGCGCGGATCCGAGGTCGCCCGCGAAGCGGCGGACATGGTCCTCACCAATGACGCCTTCCCCACGCTGGTCGAGGCGATGCGCGAAGGGCGCGTGATCTTCGACAACATCCGCAAGTTCGTCGTCTATCTGATGTCGTGCAATCTGAGCGAGGTCCTGGTCGTCGGCCTCGCGATCGGTCTCGGCCTGCCGGCGCCGCTTGCGCCGCTGCAGATCCTGTTTCTGAACCTCGTCACGGACGTGCTGCCCGCATTCGCTCTCGGCCTCAGCGAGGGGGACGCGGGCGTCATGAAACGCCCGCCGCGCCCTCCGGAGGAGCCGATCGTCGACGCGCGGCATTGGACGCTCATCGCGGTCCTCGGCGGCTTGATCACGATCGCGACTTTGGGCGCCTTTCTCGTCGCGTATCTCAGTTGGGAGAAGCCCGCGGAGCAGGCGGTCACGGTGGCCTTCGTCGCTCTGGCGCTGGCCCAGCTTTGGAACGTGTTCAATCTGCGCGCGCCCGAAAGCGAGATCGCCGACAATGAAGTGACGCGGAACCCGTACATCTGGCTCGCTCTCGCCGCTTGTTTCGGCCTGACGGCGCTCGCGCTGTGGTGGTCGCCGCTGGCGGATCTGCTCAGCCTGCCCTGGCCGGGTCGAGACGGCGTCTGGCTCGCCGTCGCGTTCAGCCTTCTGCCGCTCGCGCTTGGTCAGGTGCTGCTCGCCACTGGCGCGGTGACGCGCATCGCCGAGTTCGCGTCGTCGCGTCTCGCCCTCAGCGAGACGGCGTCGCCGCCGAGCGCTTGAGCCACCTCAAACACCTCGGATGGGCGCGCGGGGTATATGGACCCAGCGCGCGTGGATGGCGCGCGAACTTGGAACGGCGAGGATCGACCTGTGCCTGACGGACAGAGCGAACAGGCGCGCGACGCTTCCGCTCGGATCGCGGCCGACGCGCCATTGACGCCGGCGCCCCCGATCGACGGCGATCGCTCGCACCGTGCGATCGAGACGCGCGCGCTGGCGCCCGAATTCACGACCGAGCCTGGCGCGGCCCAATTCGACGACTATGGGACCAAGAGCCTCGACCTCGCCTTCAAGGCCCACCTCGCCCGCTTCACGCTCGGCGTCTCGCCTGCGGGCATGCTGGAGCGGTTCGTCGCCTGGAGCGGCCATTTGGCGATCTCTCCTGGCAAGCAGCTGCAGCTGATCGAAAAGGCCCAGAGCAAAGCCGCCCAGCTCTGGTTGCACGCCTGCGGCGTAGCCTTGGGGCTGAAGCCCGAGCCCTGCATCGCGCCGTTGCCGCAGGACCATCGCTTCGACCATCCGCTGTGGCGGACGCCGCCCTACAGCCTGATCCACCAGGCGTTTCTGTTTCAGCAGCAATGGTGGCACAACGCGACGAACGACATTCACGGGCTCGACCCTCACGCCCAACGCGTCCTCAGCTTCACGGCGCGGCAGATGTTGGATGTCTTCTCGCCCTCGAACTTCGTCGCCACCAACCCCGAGTTGACGCAAGAGACCCTGCGCCGCGGCGGTGGAAATCTGCTGGAGGGCTTTCAGAACCTGCTTGTGGATTGGGAGCGCCAAGTCGCCGGCAAGCCTCCCGCGGAGGCCGCAACTTTCAAGGTCGGGGAGACGCTCGCCACGACGCCGGGCAAAGTCGTCTACCGCAACAACCTCATCGAGTTGATCCAATACACCCCTCAAACAGAGAGCGTTTCGCCGGAGCCCGTACTGATCGTACCGGCGTGGATCATGAAATACTATATACTCGATCTGTCTCCACACAACTCGCTCGTGCGTTATTTAGTGGAGCAAGGCTTCACCGTTTTCATGATTTCCTGGAAGAACCCGACGGCTGACGATCGCGAGTTGTCGATGGAGGATTATCGCCGCAGCGGCGTCATGGACGCGCTCGATGTCGCAAGCGAGATCGCCGGCGGGCGGAAAGTTCACGGGGTCGGCTACTGTATTGGCGGCACGCTGTTGGCGATCGCGGCCGCGGCGATGGCGCGGGACCAGGACGACCGCTTCCAAACCCTGACGATGCTGGCGGCGCAGACCGACTTTTCCGAACCTGGCGAATTGAACCTGTTCATCAGCGAGAGCGAGATTTCCTTTCTCGAGACGATGATGTGGGACCAGGGCTATCTCGACACCAAACAGATGCACGGCGCATTTCAATTGCTGCGCTCCTCCGACCTCATTTGGTCGCGCTATGTGCATGAGTATTTGATGGCCAGGCGTCCGAAGATGTTCGATTTGATGGCGTGGAACGCCGATGCGACCCGGATGCCCTATCGCATGCACTCAGAGTATTTGCGCCAAATCTACCTCGAGAACCGGCTGTCGAAGGGCCAATTCGACGTGGCGGGGCGACCGATTGCAATCCGCGACGTGAACGCCCCGATATTCGCCGTTGGCACGACGAAAGACCATGTCGCACCGTGGCGGTCAGTTCACAAGATCCACATTCTGGCCGACACCGAGATCACCTTCGTGCTCACCAATGGCGGGCATAACGCGGGCATCGTCAGCGAGCCGGGCCATCCCAAGCGCAGCTACCAGATCGCCACGACGCTGGAGAACGATCCCTACCGCGCCCCGGACGAATGGCGGGCGTCGGCCCAGGCGTTCGAGGGGTCCTGGTGGCCCGCTTGGGTGGACTGGTTGCGCACGCGATCCGGATCCGCCGCCGCGCCGCCGGCGATGGGCGAACCGTTGCTCGATGCGCCAGGCGCTTATGTGCTTAGGACCTGATCTGCTTCGGAAGATGTCCGCCACAGGGTCAGGGCGCCGCCTTCGAGACCGCCGAGCGCCGCCTCGCCGCCGCGCGCCCGGCGTCACATCACCGAACTCCAGGGATGCGCCGCCGGACGGGCCTCGGAATGCGCCTTCAAGAAATGATGCAGAACATGCAGCAGCTCTTGAACGCGTTGCCGCCGACCATCCGCTTGTGCGGCTCGAATGTCTTTGACGATGAGATCCCGCACCAAACTGTCGCCTCCCTGGTGGCTGGACAAGTACTGAGCCACGCCGCATGCGATCACCTCAGGAACATGCTCGGCTTCTGCGATCGCGAGCACTTCCTCTTCGGTGAGCCCGCTGAACGCGACGCAGTCTTCAAGCGTGATCATTTTGGATTGCCTCCGCCGTTCGAGTGTTCTTCCGCCTGGCGCAGTCAGCCAGCATGGCGCTGCCGCTTGAGACGGCTTGCGCGGCTCCGGTCGAACCAACTTTGAT
>JBCBRF010000236.1:0-4962 GCA_039819865.1 Pseudomonadota bacterium
CCGGGGGGAGCGCGAGGGTCGCGCCGTCCGACCGCCTCGGCGGAATCGCGTAGGTGACGTTGGCGTGGGCGACCGGCCCCTCGACGCCCGGCGAGAACAGCGACACGTCGCCGACCGCAAGCGTCCGGCCGAGCTTCAACACCCGCGCCTCGGCCGTGACGTCCCGGGGCGCGGGCTTTCTCAGAAAATCGATCGACAGGTTGGTCGTGACGGTCAGCGGCTCGCGCCCGATCATGGCGAGGACCGCGATGTAAAAGGCGACATCCGCCGCCGTGAACATGGCCGGCCCCGAGACGGTGCCGCCCGGGCGGAGATCCGGCTCGCCGACGCGCAGACGGACGCGCGCGAACAGCGGCGCGAGATCCTCGATGACGAAGCGGCCACGGACTTGGGGAAACACCTCCTCGAGGAACTCGGTCAGCGCCTCCGCATCCAACGCCAGCGATCGGCTCTCCATCGCGCACCCCTCCTGCGGTCCCGTCGCCGCCGTCTCCACATTCGGCGCGCGCGGCTCTATGATGTCGCTCATAACGGGTCCGGCGCGCGACAGACCAGCGCGACGGACGGCCCCAGGGAGGTGCGAGATGGCGGATGGACAGACCAGGGCGGCGGACGTGCTGTTGATGGCGGTCGAAGACGAGATCGCCACGCTCACGCTAAACCGGCCGGAGAAGCTCAACGCGCTGTCCGACGGGCTGTTGCGCGCGCTCTCGACGGCGTTGGCGGAGTTGCGGGAGAGCCGGGCGGTCAAGGCCGTGATCCTCAAGGGCGCGGGGCGGCATTTCTGCGCCGGGCACGATCTCGGCGAGCTGACGGCCCGGCGCGGGGATCCGGACCGGGGCGCGGCGTATTTCCAGGAGCTGTTCGCGCTCTGCGCCCAAGTGATGACCGGGATCGTGCGCTCGCCGCAGCCGGTGATCGCGGAGGCGCACGGGATCGCCACGGCCGCGGGATGCCAGCTGGTGGCGAGCTGCGATCTGGCGGTCGCGGCCGAGAGCGCGCGGTTCGCGACGCCGGGGGTCGATATCGGACTGTTCTGCTCGACGCCAATGGTCGCGCTCAGCCGCAACGTGCCGCGCAAGCACGCGATGGAGATGCTGCTGACGGGCGAGCCGATCCCGGCCCCGCGGGCCGAGGCGATCGGCCTCGTGAACCGCGTGGTCCCGGACGATCGGGTGTCGGCGGAGGCGCAGGCGCTCGCCCGGCGGATCGTGTCGAAAAGCCCGAAAGCGGTGAAGATCGGCAAGCCCGCCTTCTACGCCCAGGCCGAGATGCCGCTCGACGAAGCCTACGCCTATGCGGCGCGGGTGATGGCGGAGAACATGATGGCGCGGGACGCGGAGGAAGGGATCGGGGCGTTTCTGGAAAAACGCGCGCCGGTCTGGCCCGAGGCGGAGTAACGGCGCCATTCGCGAAGCTCCCGCCCGGCGACGTCGGGGTGGGCGGTCGGGGTGGGCGCGCGGGACGCTTAAGTCGGCGCTCCATCCGCAGGGGTGGGAGACGTCGCCGGGCGGGCGCGTCTGGCGCGCGCGGGTGGCGGGTGGCGCGGTGGCGCGGTGGCGCAAGCTCTCGGCGTTTCTGCGAAACGCCTGCCGCGAGGGCGAGGCTCTGATTTCGCCGTCGGGCGCTTTTCGCTGCGCGAAAAGCTCCAGAAACGCCCGCCGCGAGAGGGCGGCGCCAGCTGCACCGGCGCGCGCTCCTCACGGAGCGAAAAGCTTGGGCTAGGCGATCTTTTCTTCCTTCGGAAAGCTGAACTGGTGCGCCATGTGGATCGCCACGGCGAACACCAGGACGCCGCCGAGCTGATGGACCACCCAAGTCGATCCCTGCGCCGCATGGGACAGCAGGCCGATCCCGACCACCGCCTGCGCCGCGATCAGACCAAAGGTCAGCGTCGCCCACAGGCGGCTCTTGGCGAAGCTCGAGCGCCGCGCCAGCCACCAGAACACCGCCGCGTCGAGCAGCAGCGCATAGGCGACGAGGCGGTGGACGAACTGCGCCGCCGCCGGCTCCTCGAACGGCGCGAAGGGCTCGCCCGGCGGATAGAAAGCGCCCCCCATGGTCGGCCATTCGGCGTAGACGGTCCAACCGTCGAGCCCCGCCACATAGGCCCCGAGAACGATCTGCGCGAACAACAGACCGAGGAGGCCGAGCGCGATCTCTCGAAGCGGCGTCTCTCGCCGCCGCCGCGCCTGAAGCATGTCGACCTCGGCGCGCAAGAGCGACAGGGCGAACCAGAGCGTCAACCCCAGGATCACGAAGGCCAGCGAAAGATGAAGCGCGAGACGGTGCTGGCTGACGTCCAGGCGCCCGACAAGCCCAGAGCTCACCATCCACCAGCCGATCACGCCCTGGAGCGCGCCCAGCGCGCCCAGCGCGACCAGCCGGCCGGTCCAGCCGGGCGGGATCGCTTTCGTCGCCGCAAAGAAAGCCAGACCGCCGAGATAGACCAAGCCGATCAACCGGCCGAGCATCCGATGCCAATACTCGGGCCAGTAGATCGCCTTAAAAGCCTCGATCGTCATGCCCCGGTTGGTCTCTTGGTACTCCGTGGTGCCGCGATACTTCTCCAGCTCGGCCTCCCAGGCCGCATCGGACATCGGCGGCAGAACGCCGGTCACCGGGCGCCAGTCGGTGATCGACAGACCGCTCTCGGAGAGGCGCGTGTAGCCGCCGAGCAGGATCTGGGCGACCACCAGCGCCGCGACGGCCAGCAGCCAGAACGCCACGCGCTTGCGGTTTCGCGCCTTCTGGGCGTCGGCCGCGCCCGGGACGGGACCGGACGCTTGAGAGCGTTTGTCGCCGCCGACTTCCTCAAACACAGACCGCGCCATCGCGTCCTCTCGACCGCCTGTTCACCGGGCTCGGAGCGCGCGGCGGGTCGTCGCCGCGGCCGTCGCCGTCTGCGCGACAGCTAGGGGGCGGACGCGCCGAGGTCCAGCCGCCGAAGCGCGACGTCTCGCCGTCTCGGCGCGGGTGTGGACAGGGAACCGCGAGCGGCTGTCCGCGTTCGTCCTGGCGCCGGCCCTGTTCCTGGCCCTTTTCCTGGCCCGGTTCCTGGTCTTGTTCCCGGCCCGGTTTCTGGCCCGGTTCCTGGCCCGGTTCCTGGCCCGGTTTCTGGCCCGGTTCCTGGCCCGGTTCCTGGCCCGGTTCCTGGCCCCGTTCCTGGCCTTGTTCCTAGTCGTGTTCTCGACCCTGGTCCGGGTCTTGTTCTTGGCCCTGATCCCGCCCCTCATTCCCCCGACCGGGCGCGGGGCCGCCTTTGCGCCCCTCCGCCAGCGCGCGCACGACGCCATGGAGCATACGCGCGTCCTGATTCGTGAGCGGCGCGCGGGCGAGCAGATTGCGCAGAGACGCCGCCATCGCGGGGCGCTTGTGCTCGGGCCAAAAATAATTCGCCGCGTCGAGCGCTTGCTCCAGATGCGCCGCCAGGCGCGCCACCTCGGCGTGGGTCGCCATCTCGGGCGTCTCGCCGAGCCCCGCCCCGCCCCGGCGGCCGCGACCGATCTCATAGGCGGCCTCGGCGTGCTCGACCGTCGCGCGGCGCCACTCATAGCTCATCAGCAGCACGCATTGGGCGAGGTTCAACGAGGCGAAGTCGGGGTTGGTCGGGACGGCGACGATGGCGTCGGCGGCGACGACGTCCTCGTTCTCGAGCCCGGTGCGCTCGCGGCCGAACAGAATCCCGCAGCGCTCGCCGCGCGCCATGCGGGAAGCGATGTCCGCGACCGCGCCCGCGGGGGTGAAGACCTGCTTGGTCAGCTCGCGCGGGCGGGCGGTGGTCGCGTAGACCGCCTGAAAATCCGCCGTCGCCGCGGGCCGGTCGGCGTGCACGGAGACGCGCTCGAGCACGTGGCTCGCGCCCGAGGCCATGGCGACCGCGTCCTCGTTCGGCCAGCCGTCGCGCGGGGCGACCAGGCGCAGGTCGGCGAGCCCGAAGTTCCACATCGCCCGGGCCGCCGCGCCGATGTTCTGACCGAGCTGCGGCTCGACCAGGATCATCGCGGGGCCCCGGATCTCGGCGGGCGGATCGGCGGGGTCGCTCGGGGGGGCGGTTTGATCGCTCATGCCGGCCCCGATAGCGCGCCCTTGGTCGTCGCGCCAAGCGCCCGCGCGCCGCTCGGGCGCCGAGACCTCCGGGTCACCCCGCTTCGAGCCAAAGGCTGGTCTCGAAGGCCCCCGGTCCCGGGCGCTGCTCCGAGCGGAGCGCCGCGTCGGCCTCCGCGCCCATGCGGGTGCGGACATAGCGGCTGGCGAAGACCGGCTTGAAGGCGCCGCCGAGGATCAAAGGGCTGAGCGCGTTCTGCTCGTTGTAGCCGCGCCAGGCCCAGCTCTCGGGGTACGGATCAGGCAGGAACACGTCATGGATGTGGACCAGCACGCCCTCGGCGAGGCGCGGCAGCAGACGGTTCAGGATGATGTCGACATCGGTGCCCGGGAACAGCAGGTGGCTGCTGTCGAACACCGCCATGTCGCCGGCCTCGAGGCTCTCGAACAGATCGCCGTGCGCGGCTTCCGAGAGCAGCTCGCGGCGCCAGTCGACGGGCAAGCCCTCCAAAGTCGCGCGCGGCGCCGGGTCGATGCAGATCTGCTCGCAGGCGATCTCGGCGTCCTGGATCGCGCGGGCGATGAAGCGGGTCGAATGGCCTGAGCCGACCTCGACGATGCGGGCGGGCGTCCTGGTCGCGACCAGCGCATAGGCCGCGGCGGCGTCGAGGCCCGGGAACCAGTCCTGGCCCCAGCGCGGGGCGGGCGCGGACTGGCCGGCGATCCGCCCCAGGCGGTCCTGGAGCGCGTCGATCCGGTCGAGCAGCGCCTGGTAGTCGTCGCGCCCGAGCGCGAACAGCCGCTCGAGCGCGGGATAACGCTCGGGCGGGGCGACGCCGTCGGCGTAGCGATAGGGCGCGAAGAAACCCTGAGGCTTCACCCCGAGCACGGTCTGCAGGGCCATGCGCGCGGCGC
>JBCBRF010000237.1:0-4931 GCA_039819865.1 Pseudomonadota bacterium
CGGCGCCGTCGCCGGCCGAACCGCCATCTCAGCCGCTTGCTTCTCAACGGCCCGGCGATGCAGCGCCTCGAGCTCCGCCTCCTTGGCGGCGTCATGTTGCTTGGTCATCGTCGTGCTCCATTAACCGGACAGCAAAGCGTTCCAGCGGCCCAAAGCCGTTGGTCGACCCTACTTCCGAGCTTTTCGAAATCGGTCGCGCCGCTAGGTTATCCCTCCGGCGGCGCAGGGTTTTTACCGCGAAAAACAGAAAAAGGCAAATCGAGGGCTGAAGACCCTCGTTTATCCACAGGTTTCGCGCCGATCGGCGCAGCCAGCAGGCACGCCAAGCGCCTGAAATTGAACCAGAAATTCGATTACATACGGGCGCATCCAGGCGGCGCCGTCGGACGGTCCGGCCCATCGCTCATCCGCTCCGCCGCGCGGATGTCGGGCCCTTCTCCCAGCGCGCGGAAGGGCGGCGCTCCAAGACGGTTTTAGCGGCGCCACGGCCTCAGATATGCAAAGACCCGTCTCAGACCGGCAAACAAATGTGGGGAGTTCGTTCATGGAGCGCGCCGACATCATCGACACCGAGTTCGAGTTCAAGGACCGCATGCTGTCGCTGGGCCTCGCCCGGGTCTCGGAGGCGGCGGCGATCGCGGCCTATCAGCAGATCGGGCGCGGGGATCAACGGACCGCGGACCAAGTGGCGGTCGACGCTATGCGGACGCAGCTCAACATGCTCACCATCAAGGGCGTGGTGGTGATCGGCGAGGGCGAGCGCGACGAGGCGCCGATGCTCTATATCGGCGAGGAAGTCGGCGCGGGCTGGGACGATCCGAACGCGCCGGAAGTCGACATCGCGCTCGATCCGCTCGAGGGCACCGGGCTGACGGCGAAGGGCTTGCCGAACGCGCTGGCCGTGATCGCGATGGGGCCGCGCGGCTCGATGCTGCACGCGCCGGACGTCTATATGGACAAGTTGGCGGTCGGGCCGGGTCTGCCGAAGGGCGTGGTCGATCTGGACCAGGACCCGGCCGACAATGTCCGCGCGTTCGCGAAGGCGCGCGGCCTGAAGGCGAACCAGGTCACCGTCTGCATTCTGGAGCGTCCGCGGCACGAGACGCTGATCGAGAAGGTGCGCGGCACGGACGCCTCGATCCTGCTGATCCCGGACGGGGACGTGGCCGGCGTGATCCACTGCGCGGAGACGGAGCACACCGGGATCGACATGTATATGGGATCGGGCGGCGCGCCGGAGGGCGTGCTGGCGGCGGCCGCGCTGCGCTCGATGGGCGGCCAGTTGCAGGGCCGGCTGCTGTTCCGCAACGACGATGAGCGCGGCCGGGCCGAGCGCGCCGGGATCACCGATTTCGACCGCAAGTACGAGATCGAGGATATGGTGCGCGCCGATGTGATCTTCGCGGCCACCGGCGTCACCAACGGCTCGATCCTGCGGGGCGCGCGGCGGATCGGAGACCGGCTCGAAACCGAGACGATCCTGATGCGGTCGTCCTCGGGCTCGGTTCGCCGGATCCATTACAGCCGCAAGATCTGAGCGGCGGTCGCCGGCGGCTGGCCGTCGACTTGCAGGCCGGCGGTCGAGACCTCGCGCGTGGCGGGGCGCTGTCACGGAGCACGGCATGGTGCGGCGGATCGGGTTCGGCGACGGCGGCGGCGAGGAGCCGCGGAAGAAGCCTCGGAAACAGGACGCTCGGCGGATCGGACCGACGCCGGCGGCGCCCCCTGCTGACGAGAAGGCTCCGTCGCGCGCGCCCAGAGTCGCAAAGACGCCCACGCCCGCTGGCGTTTCCGCGATCGGACAGATCGATCGCGATGCGCCGCAAACAGCCAGGCCATGGCGCGACGCGCCTTCTTCCGCGACCGAGCCGCGGCGGCCAGCCGTCGCGCGGTCGGACCGCGCGGCGCTCTTCCGGCTGATCCTGGCTGGCGTGATCGCGGCGGTGGCGGCGCAGCGCGCGCTCGACCGGCTGCCGCAGTTCGGCTCGCTCGACGCGTTCCTCCTCGCGCTCGAGGCGGGCGCGCTGACGCCGGGCGATCTGATCTGGGCGGTCGGCCCGCCGGTCGCGTTTGGCGTGGTCGCGTATCTCGCGCTCAGCCGGCTGTTCTCGATCGGCGCGCGCCGCGGATCGCCCGGCGACGCGGCGCCCGAACCCGCCTATGAGGAAGCGACGCCGCGCGACGCGCGCAGAGCCTTCGAGCAGCTGCGCAAGGAGCGGCCGGATCTGGCCGAGTCGGTCGAAACCGCCAGCTCGATCGCGAGCGGATGCGGGCGGCTGTTCATGATCGGCTTTCTGTCGCTCTGGCTGACGGGATGGTCGGCCGGCATCTATTTCGCGGCGACCGAGTTCTGGCGCGGGTTCAGCCGCGGCGAGTTCGGCGGCGACACGCTGTTCCTCGGCTTCTGGGTCACTGTCGCCAGCGTCGCCTGGGCGATCGCGATGCGGGTGCTGATCGGCGCGATCCGGGGCGAGGATCTGTCGACGCTCACCGGCAAGCGGCGGCGCTGAAGCGGTCCCTCACTGAGATACTAGATATGGCGTCCGATCCCACGATGCGCTACGCATCTGGTATGTTGGATGAGTCGAACGCCTCCGCCCTCCCCCCGGCCTCGCTGTTCCTGCAGGTCGAGCGCTCCATCACCGGCCGTCGCTGGGTCGCCCGCGACGCCGCCGCCGAACGGCTCGGCCTCGCGATCGCGCAGACGCATGGCCTGCCGGAGATCGTCGGGCGGGTGCTCGGGGCGCGCGGCGTCCCGGTGGAGGAAGCGGCCGCATATCTGGCGCCGACGCTGCGCGACCTCATGCCCGATCCGCACCGGCTGACCGATATGGAGGCGGCGGCCGACCGCCTGGCGCGGGCCGCGCAGAAGCGAGAGCGGGTCGCGGTGTTTGGCGACTACGACGTCGACGGCGCGGCGTCCTCCGCGCTGCTGGTCCGCTGGCTCAGGCATTTCGGGATCGAAGCGACGCTCTACATCCCAGACCGGATCGACGAGGGCTATGGCCCGAACGAAGCGGCGATGACCGCGCTCGGCGAGGCGCACGACCTGCTGATTGCGGTGGACTGCGGCACGCTGGCGTTCGAGCCGATCGCGGCCGCGCGCGCCGCCGGGGCCGATGTGATCGTGGCGGACCATCACCTGGCGGCGGAGACCGTGCCGGAGTGCGTCGCGGTGGTGAACCCCAACCGCAACGACGACGAAAGCGGGCTCGGCTATCTCTGCGCCGCGGGGGTGGTGTTTCTGTTGCTGATCGCGGCGCAGCGCCGGCTCCGCGACCTCGGGGCGTGCAACCAGACCGCGCCGCCCGACTTGATGGGCATGCTCGACATGGTGGCGCTCGCCACAGTGGCGGATGTGGCGCCGCTGGTGGGGCTCAACCGCGCGCTGGTGCGGCAAGGGCTTAAGGTGATGGGGCGGCGGCTGAACCCCGGTCTGCGGGCGCTCTCCGACGTCGCGCGGCTGACCAGCGCGCCGACCGCCTATCATCTCGGCTACGTGCTCGGCCCGCGGGTGAACGCGGGCGGGCGGGTCGGACAGGCCGATCTCGGGGCGCGGCTGCTCGCGACCGACAGCTACGAGGAGGCGTCGGCCCTCGCGGAGCGGCTCGACGGGCACAACGCCGAGCGCCGGGCGATCGAGGCGGGGGTGCTCGACGGCGCGATCCAGCAGGTCGAACTGCGCGACGGGGGGCCGTCCGCGCCGCTGGTCTGGGCGGCGGCGGAAGGCTGGCATCCAGGGGTGGTCGGCATCGTCGCGTCGCGACTGAAGGAGAAGTACAATCGGCCGGCGCTGGTGATCGGGTTCGACGCCGAGGGCGTCGGCAAGGGGTCGGGGCGCTCGATCGAGGGCGTCGATCTGGGGCGCTCGGTGGCGACCTGCGCGCGCGAGGGGCTGTTCGTCAAAGGCGGCGGACACAAGATGGCGGCCGGCGTGACCGCCGACCATGAGCGGCTGCCGGACGCGTTGAAGCGGCTGACCGAGTTGCTGGCCGCCCAGGGGGCCGGGCGCGACGGTCCGCGCGATCTGCGCTTCGACGGGGCGCTGGCGCCGACGGGCGCGACGCTCGAGCTGCTCGAGACGCTCGAGGCGGCGGGGCCGTTCGGCCCCTCGAACCCTGCGCCGCGCTTCGCGATCCCGGACGCTAAGATTTCCTGGGCGAAGCCCGCGGGCGAGTCGCATCTGAGGTTCACGGCCACCGACGGGTCGGGCGGCAAGCTCGAGGCCATCGCTTTCGGCGCGTTCGACGGGCCTCTCGGACCGTTTCTGGCGGAGCGCAAGGGGCGACCGACCCATCTGGCGGGCCGGATCGAGATCGACGACTGGGGCGGGCGGAGGCGCCCCAAGCTGCGGGTAGAGGACGCGGCCGACCCGGCCCATTGACCGGATCGAGGTCGACAAAACCAAGGGCAGAAAGCCCTTGAACCCAAAGCCCGCACCCCATATCACCCTCCGACGCAGCCGCTGCGCCCTTCGTCTAGCGGTCTAGGACGCCGCCCTTTCACGGCGGAAACACGGGTTCGAGTCCCGTAGGGCGTGCCACTTCATCGATCTCACGACGGTTCGCTGCGCGAACGCCTCCGATGGGGCGGGCTTACCGCCCGGCGCGCGGTCGCGCTTGCTTGGCGCTTTGGGCCAAGCTTTTAAAACTCTATTCATCGATCTCACGGCGGTTCGCTGCGCGAACGCCTCCGATGGGGCGGGCTGACCGCCCGGCGCGCGGTCGCGCTTGCTTGGCGCGTTCGCCAAAGCTTTTAGGATCTAGCGGCGCCCTTTCATCGATCTCACGGCGGTTCGCTGCGCGAACGCCTCCGATGGGGCGGGCTGACCGCCCGGCGCGCGGTCGCGCTGGTTTGGCGCTTTGGGCCAAGCTTTTAAAACTCTATTCATCGATCTCACGGCGGTTCGCTGCGCGAACGCCTCCGATGGG
>JBCBRF010000238.1:0-4925 GCA_039819865.1 Pseudomonadota bacterium
GGGATGTTCAGGGAGTCGAAGCAGTAATAGCTGGTTTCGACCTGGGGCCCCTCCTTCACCTCGAAGCCGAGATCCGCGAAGATCGCGACGACCTCCTCGGTCACCTGGCTGATCGGGTGGAGCGCGCCGGTCTGCGCCGGGGGCTGGACCGGGCGGGGGCGGAGCGTAACGTCCATCCATTCGCCCTTCAGCCGCTCGGCCAGCGCCGCATCGGCCATCGCCTCGCGCTTCGCGCCGAGGGCGGACTGAATCTCCTCCTTCAAGGCGTTCAGCGCGGGGCCGGCGGTCTGGCGCTCCTGCGGCGTCATCTTGCCGAGCTCGCGCATGCGGAGCGAGATCTCACCCTTCTTGCCGAGCGCCGAGACGCGGATGTCTTCGAGCGCGGGCTCGTCCGCGGCGGCCTCGATCGCCGCCAGCGTGCGCGCGCGGATCTCGTCAAGCTGGTCGATCGCGCCGCCGTCCATGGCTTCGCCCTCTCTCTTCTGGTGTTTCTCGGGCGCCTGTTAGCACGCCGGCGCGGCTGGATGAAAGCGGGCGCGGAGGCTCTCGGCCGCCGAAGGCGGGGCGGGCCGTGACGCGGTCGTGATCGCGGGCGAGGCGGGTCGACCCGATCGGCGCTTGGCGCGAAGGGCTTCGGTCGCTAGCTCTCTGCGCGACGCCTTTCGCCGGATCGAGTCGCGCTGCGACCGCGATGCGCGGGCCGCCTTCGCCTTTTCCAAGGATCCTCCCCATGAGCTCCTCTTCGACCGCCCGCGCCGCCTCCGGCCGCAACGACCGGTCCGCCACGAAAGGGCCGATCGCGTCGGCCCCACAGGCGATGCTGGATCTCGCAGACTGGCGGCGCCGGGTCGCCACGCTCTACGCCGAGGTGCGCGGCGTCGCCGATCCGGGGCGCGCCTGGGCGCATTGGCGCGCGGCGCGGGACGCTCTGCTCCAACGCCATCCCGCGTCGCCGCTGCCCGCGGAGAAGCGCGCCGCAGCCCGCGACCTGCCCTATGGCGCGTACGATCCGGCCTGGCGCTTCCTGGTCGAGCTCAGCCCGCTTTCGGCCAATGTGCGGCGGGCGGAGGGCGGCGCCGACGGCGAGATCCGACTCCGGCCGTTCGCGAAGACCCGCGGGCTCGCCGAGGGGCTGGGCGTCGAACTCACGCTGTTTTGGGTCGAGGGCTATGGCGGCGGGCTGTTCCTGCCGTTCAAGGACCGAAGCTCCGGGCGCACGAGCTATGGCGGCGGGCGCTATCTGCTCGACGGGATCAAGGGGGCCGATCTCGGCACGGCGCCGGACGGGCGGCTCATCCTGGATTTCAACTTCGCCTACAACCCGTCCTGCGCGCACGACCCGCGGTGGGTCTGCCCTCTCGCGCCGCCCGAGAACCGGGTGGATGCGGAGGTCCCGGTCGGCGAGCTGTTCGAGCCGGCGCGTCCCGCCTGGGCGGGCGCTCCGAGCGGGCGCTCGGGAGAGCCGGGCTGATGTGGTCCGGGCGAATCCGACGGCTGGTGCAGAGCCGGCGCTCGCAGCGTCGCGCGCTGCCGCCCAAGCCCGCGCGCCGTGGGCCGGTCGACGCGTCGGACTGGATGCGCCTGTCGCTCCACGGCGTCGAGATGACGGTCGCCGCGCCCGACCCCGCGCTCCGGAAGTTCTGGACGAAGGCGGAGGCGGGGCTTTGGGAGCCGGAGACCTTCGCGTTTCTGGATCGGGCGATCGCCGCCGCCGGGCCGGCGCCCCTGTTCGTCGATGTCGGCGTCTGGATCGGTCCGATCACGCTCTACGCCGCGGGTCGAGGAGCCAAGGTGCTGGCGCTGGAGCCCGACCCGGCGGCGCGCTTGGCGCTTGTCGAGAACCTTGCCGCGAACCCGGCGCTCGAGGAGCGGGTGATGGTCGTGGCCGGCGCGCTCGACGATCGACCGGAGCCGCTCACGCTCTATCCGCATTCGAAGCGCTTCGGGGCGTCCAAGACCTCCGCGCTGCCGGATCCGTCCGGGCTCGGGGTGCGGGTCGGGACGCTCTCGGCGGAGGCGGTGATCGACCGGGCGGCGCGGCTCTCGGGGCGGAGCGGCGCGGTGGTGAAGGTGGATATCGAGGGCCACGAATTCGCGATCGGCGGCGAGATCGCCCGGCTGATCCGAGGGCTCGGCGCGTCGGCGCTGGTGTCGACGCATCCCCGTTCGATCCATGACGCGGTCCAGCGTCGGGCCCCGGAGGCGCTGGCGGATCAGCCCGCTCCGCATTTCGCCGCCTATGACGCGGTCCGTCGTCTGATCAAGCAGTTCGAGGCGGCGGGTCTGGATGCGCGGGCGCTCGGGCGGCCCGATGCGGACGCCTTGACGGTCGCGACGGCTCAGTTGTTCGGCCGCGGGCGGAAGCCAAAGAACTTCGATCTCGAGATCGAGGCCCGCGCCGCGCCGGACCTCATTCTGGATTGAAGGCCGCTCGCGTGCGACAGGTTGCCGGTCGCCGTTTCGTTCACGCGTTTGAAGGCTCGACCCGCGTTCGGGTCGATGCTCGGGCGTTCACGCTCCGGCGCTCAGCGTTCGCGCTCTAAAGACCGAGGGAGACCGCGATGGCCAAAGGGCTCGACACGAAGGTCGCGGGTTATCGGACGATCGCGGTTCATGCGGGGGAGCGGCCGGACCCGGCGACCGGGGCCTCGTCGCCGCCGATCCAGATGTCTTCGACCTTCGTCACGGAGAGACCCGAAGGCTTCTCAGCACACGAGCTGAGCGAAGACGGCCCTTATGTCTACACGCGCTGGCAGAACCCCACCGTGCAGGCGCTCGAGGCGAAGCTCGCTGCGCTCGAAGGCGCCGAGGCGGCGGTCGCGTTCGGTTCGGGCATGGCGGGGGCGGCGGCGATCCTGCTTACGGAGCTGTCCGCGGGCGATCATCTGGTGTTGTCGGACGTCTCCTACGCGGGCATCGCAGAGCTTGCGCGGGACACGCTGCCGCGGTTCGGCGTCGCGGTGAGCCTGGTCGACGCCTCGGATCCGTCGGCGCTCGAGAACGCGATGCGCGCGGAAACGAAGCTCGTGTTCCTCGACACGCCCGCAAACCCGATCCTGCGGCTGTCCGACATCGCCGCGGCGGCGCGGATTGCGCGGAGCGCGGGCGCTCGGCTGGCGGTCGACAACACCTTCGCGACGCCGGTCGGAACCAACCCGTTATCGCTCGGGGCGGACTACGTGCTGCATTCGAGCACCAAATATCTGAACGGGCATGGCGACGCGATGGGCGGCGCGGTGTGCTGCTCGGCGGCGTTGGCTTCGGCGCTCCGGACCGAAGCGATCGTGCATTACGGGGGCGTGCTGTCGCCCTTCAACGCCTGGCTGATCGCGCGCGGCGCCGCGACGTTGCCGATCCGGATGCGGGCCCATGAGGAGACCGCGTTGGCGCTCGCCGAGCGGCTCGAGGCGCATCCGAAGGTTGAACGCGTGCTCTATCCAGGGCTCGCCTCGCACCCGCAGGCGGCGCTCGCGCGGGCGCAGATGCGGTGTTTCTCCGGGATGCTCACCATCCAGGTGAAGGGCGGCGCGGCGGCCGGGCGGGCGGCGGCGGAGCGGATCGCGGAGCGGGCGAAGATCGTCCACCACGCGGTCTCGCTCGGACATCATCGGACCCTGATCTGCTGGATGCCGACCGCCGAGCTGATGGAGACCTCGTTCCGCCTGGAGGGCCGGCAGGCGGAGGCCTATCGCGCGTTCGCCGGAGACGGCGTGTTTCGAGTGTCCGTGGGGATCGAGGACGCCGAGGATCTGTTCCGAGATCTCGATCCTCTGCTCTGAGGGGGCGGGCTCCGAGGGTTTGACGTGGCGCCGCGATGGTCCGAGGATCCGCGCCACTCGTGGCCCGAGCCGCACCTTCAGCCCGAAGAGTCCCCGATGATCCTGACCGACCTGTACCGCCACCCGGTGAAGAGCCTCGGCTCGGAGCGTCTCGAGGCGACGACGCTCAGCGCGGGGCGGGCGGCTCCGCACGATCGGGTGTTCGCGGTGACCCATGGCGCGTCCGAATTCGACCCCGATAAGCCGGCCTGGGCGCGTTGCGAGAACTTTCTCCGCGTGACGCACATCCCGGCGCTTGCGGCGCTCGAGATCGGCTATGATCCGGAGACGCGACGGTTCCGGGCCGCGCATGCGGACGCCGAGCCGATCGAGGCGGATCTTTCGACCGAGGCGGGGCGGGCGGCGCTCGCGGACTGGGTCGCGCCGTTTGCAGAGCGCGCGCGCCCCGGGCCTTACCGCGTCGTGGAAGTTCCGGGCGTCTCGCTCACCGATCTGCCCGATCAAGCCGTCACGCTCAAAAGTAGGGCGTCGCTGCGGGCGCTCGGTCAGGTACTGGGGGCGGAGCTCGATCCGCGCCGGTTCCGCGGCAATCTCTGGATCGACGGGGCGCCCGGGGAGCCGCTCGCGCCCTATGAGGAGATCGACTGGGTCGGCCGCACGCTCGCGATCGGGGAAGAGGTTCGGCTGAAGATCGTCGAGCCTGTGGGGCGGTGCCAGGCGACCGCGGCGAACCCGGAGACCGGGCGCTACGACGTCTCGCCGCTCAACGCGCTCAAGAGCCGGTTCGGCCACAACCAGTTCGGCGTGCTGGCCGAAGTGATCGCCGGCGGGCGGATCGCGCCGGGCGATCCGGCGCGGCTGCTCGATTAAGCTGATCAGAGCCTCGGCGCGGCCCGGCCGTCACTCGCCGGGGCGCCAGCCGATGCGGCGGAGCATGGCCGGCGCCTCGGTCACCAGGTCGGGTCGGCAGGCGAGCGGCGTTTCTTCGATCTTGTAAATCCGAAGCAAGAGCGCCCGGTCGGCGGTCTCGGCGTACAAGCCGCCGCCCGCCTCAAAAACGCGCCAGCAGGACAGGTCCGAGCTGTCGTACTGGAAGCAGAACTGGCCGGTGCCAGAACGGCGACTGGTTCTTTGGCGAAGGCCAGT
>JBCBRF010000239.1:0-4891 GCA_039819865.1 Pseudomonadota bacterium
GTTTCGACGATGTAGCTAAAACTTGAGTAGGACTGCGCGGGATCGTCGCCGCGCCGCGGATCGAGGCGGACCTGAGTGGCCATGCAGGCGGTGAAAGAGAGAGGGTTTTCGCTGCGCGCGGCGTCGTCGAACGACGCGCGGCGGCCGAACTCTTTTCTCTCCCGCCTTGCGCTCCTGTGGCGGACGCATAATGGCCAAGAGCTGGCGCGGCGCGGCGTCCCGCGCGCGGACATGGTCAAGATCGATCCGGCGGTGGTCGCCGCGGCGCTCTTGATCAATCTGCTCGGCCTTGCGATGCCGCTGGCGGTTCTGCAGATCTACGACCGCATCGCCCCGCAGCAGGCGATCGAGACCCTGTTCGCCCTGACCCTCGGCCTGCTGGCGGTGGCGCTCGCGGAGTTCGGGCTCCGGGTCGCGCAGGGCTACCTGTCGAACCTGTCGGGCGGACGCTTCGGCCATACGCTCCAAGTGCTCGCGCTGCGCCGCCTCCTGGCCTCGACCATCGAAGACCGCGCGACCCTTCGGACCACGCAGACGCTTGAGCAGATCCGGGCGATCGACAAGCTGACCGGATACTTCGGCGGGCATCCTCGGCTTGCGCTGATCGACCTGCCCTTCTCGATCCTGTTCATCGGCATGATCGCGATCATCGCCGGTCCTCTGGCGCTGGCGCCGTTAGTGGTGGTGGCGATCTTCATGGGCCGCGTGATCGCGCTCGGTCGCCGCAACCGCGATCTCGCCGAAGCCCGCGACGTCCAGGACGGGAGGATCATCGATTTTCTGGGCGAAGTGCTGACCAGCGGCTTCACCGTCAAAAGCTTCTCGATCGAGATCCTGATGCTTCGGCGGTTCGAGCGGCTGCTGAAGCGCTCCGCCGGACTGCAGAGACAGGCCGTCGCGCTCGCCGGCGACATCCAGCGCAGCTCCGCCGTATTCGGCAACGCCTCGATGATCACGATGATCGCGGTCGGCGCGCTCTTCGTGATCTTCGGCGATCTCTCGATTGGCGGCCTCGCGGCCTGCTCCCTTCTTGCGGGCCGGGCGGCGCAGCCGCTGCTGAAGGCCGCGAACGCTTGGCACGAGCTCGAGCGCGCCACCTTGGCGCTCGACCAGGTGGGCGAGCTGTTCCAGACGCCGTCGCGCCCGATCTCGACCGCCGGCGAGCGCCTCGCCCGCGCCCCGGCGATCAGCGCGCGCGCCCTCGCGATTTCGCATGGAGACCGAACGGTCTTCGACGAAGCGGATTTCGACATCGGGCCCGGCCAGGTCGCCGCGCTGATCGGTCCGGAGATGTCCGGCCGCTCCAGTCTGCTCTGGGCGATGGCGGGCTTGCTGACGCCGAGCGCCGGCGCGCTCCAGATCGACGGCCTGAACGCGCAGGCGCACCGCGCGACCGTCAACGCGAGCGTCGCGCTCTACACGCCCTCGCTGCGCCCCCTGAACGGGACGATCCTGCAAAACCTCACCCTGTTCGGGCGCGGCGCGAGCGTCGACGACGCCCGCTGGGCCGCGCGCCTGCTCGGCGTCGAGCGCGCCGTGAACCTGCTGCCGGAGGGCTATGACACCAAGCTCGGGGCCGGCGTCGCCGAGACGCTCCCGAGCGGATTGATCCGCCGGATCTTGCTGGCGCGGGCGGTGGCCCGTCAGCCGCGATTGCTCCTCCTCGACGCGCCCTTCGCCTATCTCGACGACAGCGCGGAGCACGAGGTCGTGAAGGCCCTGGATGCGCTGAAGGGCCACGTGACCATCGCAATGACCCTCGACGGCGCTGCGGGACTGGAGGGCGTAGACACGATCCTCGCCTTCGGCGGCGGTCGGATCCGACAGATGCCGCCCGAGACCTTCCTGGAGAGTCAGTCCGCGCAGACCAAGACCGTGCAGACCAAGACCGCGGCCGCCTCCAAGACGCAGGGAGGGGCGGCGTGATCGGCAATCCCTACGAAAGAGCATCGGCCCACGCGCCCGCCTCCGCCAACGGCGAGCAGGCCGCGGATGTCGCATTCCAAGCTGCGCAGAGCGCTGCGCGGCGGACCGCCGGCGAGGGAGGCGCCGACGCGCTCGAGCCGCATTCCGCCGCACTCCTGGCGCTCCGGCTCGGCCGCAAGACGGCGGGTCGAGATCCGGAGGACGCCACCCCGCTCGAAAGCTGCCTGCAGACCATGCTCGCGGCGCTCGGCTGGGCCGGCGAAGCCCGCCACGTCGTCGAGGCCTTGCCGCATTTCGATCAGATCGAGCAGCTGCAAGTGATGCGGGCCGTTCTGGCGCGCCTCGGCTATCAGACCCAGGTCTTCGAGCAACGCCTCGACGCGATCACGCCCGACCAGACCCCCTGCGTGGTTCAGTTCGTCGATCCCGACGACGATCCGTTCCGCGACGACGAGGCCCAAGACGCGGCGGAGGAAGGGGCGGAAGACCGAGCGAAGGACGGGCCCGGCGGCGAGGCCCCGACGTCTGCGGGCGCGCTCGCCAACGCCTATGTCGCCCTCAAGCGGTTGCCCGACGGCCGTCTCGACGTCCTCGACGGGCGCGCGAACCGCCGGCGCACGCTCGACGCGCCGCGCGCGCAGGTCCTGATCTGCCGGGCCTTCGACGATGAGATCGAGCAAACCGAAGCCGCGAGCGAGAAGGGCTCCTGGTTCTGGAAGGCGTTCTATCGTTTCAACCGGACGAACTCGACGACGCTGGCGCTCACCCTGGTCGCCAACGTGCTCGCGCTCGCGACGCCGTTGTTCTCGATGGCCGTCTACAACAACATCCTGATCAGCCAGCAGCCCCTGACGCTCGCGGCGGCGGTCGCCGTCGTCCTGGGCGCGTTGGTGCTCGAGAACCAGGTGCGGAAAAACCGTGGCGACCTGCTGGCGTCGGTCGCGGCGCGGCTGAACGCAGCGATCGTGCGGGAGGGCTTCGCGCGCGTGATGACCCTGCCGCTCGCGATGACCGAGCGCGCCTCCGTCAGCGTGCAGATCTCGCGGATCAAGCAGCTCGAGAACGTGTTGACGGCTTTCACCAGCCATCTCGCCTCCGCCGCGCTCGACCTGCCCTTCGCCATCGTCTTCTTGATCGCGATCGGCCTGATCGCCGGGCCCCTCGTCTACATGCCCATCCTGTTGGCGATCAGCTTCCTGGTGCTCGCCGTCGCGTTCTTCCCGATCGCGCGCCGCCACAGCTTCGACGCCGGGCAGTCGGGCATGGCCTCGCAGATGATCATTCGCGAGACCCTTTCCAGCCTCGAGACGCTGCAGGCGCTCAAAGCGGAGCAAGCCTGGATCGAGCGCATGGGCGCCGCTCTCCGGCGATCGGCGCGCGCGAAGCAGCAGGCTGGCGCGTTCGAACAGCTCCAGCACGCCATCGCGCAGCTCATGACCATGATCGCAGGCGTCCTGACCCTGTTCCTGGGCGGCATCGCCGTCATGGAGGGAGAGCTGTCGATCGGCGGGTTGATCGCGGTGATGATGCTGGTCTGGCGCGTCCTCTCGCCGATCCAGCTGGCGTTCCTGTCGATCAATCAGGTCGTGACCGCCCGCGACACGATCCGCCAGATCAACACGATCATGGCGCTGCCGACCGAGCGCACGCCGGGCGACATGCCGACCGTGTTCCGCCGCTTCAAGGGCCGCATCGAGCTCGCGGGCGTCGCGTTCCGCTATCCGCAGGCCTCGGACTTGGTGCTGCGCGGCGTGACGCTCAGTGTTCAGCCGGGCGAGATCATCGGGATCTCCGGCGCGACCGGCGCCGGCAAATCGACCCTGTTGAAGCTGCTGCTCGGCCTCTACAAACCGACTTCCGGCGCGATCTATCTGGATGGCCTCCACCTCTCGCAGCTCGATCCGGCGGAGGTCCGACACGCCATCGGCTTCGCGCCGCCGCAGCCGGAGTTCTTCTACGGCAGCCTCGCCCAGAACGTCCGGATGGCGGCGACCACCGCCTCGGACGCGCAGATCGAGGCGGCGCTCGGCGCAGTCGGGGTGACGCTGGAGCCGGAGACTTTCCCCGAAGGAATCGAGACGCGGCTGACGACGGAGCGGCTCGCGGGCATGTCTCAGAGCCTGTTGCAGCAATTCTCCCTGGCGCGGGCCCTGGCGAAGCGCGCGCCGATCCTGCTGCTCGACGACCCCGGCGCGCTGCTGGAGCCGGACGCGGAGCTTGCTCTGCGTCGCACGCTTAACGCGCTGCGCGGCCGCGTCACCGTGGTGATCGCCAGCAACCGGCTCCACCATCTCGAGCTGTGCGACCGGGTCGCCGTGCTCCATCGCGGGCAGGTCGGCGCGATCGGCGCCCCGGCGGACATTCTCAAGCCCGCCCAGCCCAAAGACGCCTAGGTCAAGCATTCAGACGCACGCCGAGCCTCAACCTTAAATCTTCCGTCACCGCTTTATTACATAATACAGGCCATTTCAGAGGAGAAAGCGGCCGATGGCCCCGAAAAACGGCCAAACCCAAACGTCCGACGAGGACCTTTTGGTGCTCCCCCTCGATTTCGAGATGGAGCGCTCCGGGACGATTATGCGCCGTTTGCTGATCTCGCTCTCGCTGCTGGTCGCCATGGCGATCGGCGTTCTAGCGGTCGCGCCGATCCGGGAGGTCGCGATCGCGCAGGGCGAGATCCGGTCCAGCGGCGATTTGATCGAGGTCCAGCACCCCGAGGGCGGCGAGGTCGCGGCCGTGCTCGCGCATCGCGGCGCGGTGGTGCGGCCCGGCGATCCGATCCTCCGGCTCCGCCCCATCGGCGCCGAGACCGATTTCGAACGCCTCGCGGTCCGGCGCGCCGCCCTTCTTCTCGCCAAAGAGCGTCTCGACGCCCTCCTCGGCGAGCGTGCGCCGGAGTTTCCACCAAGCCCCCGACTGACGCACGAGGTGGTGACGAACGAGCGCACGCTGTTCGAGCTGGAGC
>JBCBRF010000240.1:0-4842 GCA_039819865.1 Pseudomonadota bacterium
AGGCGTTTGGCGGAGCCAAACGGCGAGAGACCTTTTGGAAATTCCTGGCGGCGACGAGCGGCGCAAACGCCTAAGACGGGGCGGCCCGGTCGGCCGGAGCGCGGGCGCGCTTGCTGGCGCGCCCTCAGTTCGCCGCGCGAAATGAGGGAAGATTTCCCTGAGCGACCCGGGCGGCAGGCGTTTGGCGGAGCCGAACGACGAGAGAGCTTTTGGAGGCTCCTGGCGGCGATTTGCTGCGCAAGCGCCTAAGTCGGGCCGACCCGGCCGGTCGGCGCGCGCGCCGACGCCTGAACGCCCAGAGGCCTTCGAGTGAAATTTCATTGACCCTCCACTGCCTGCGAAGAACAATAATTTCACAAAGAGACGACCAAGTCGCCGGTAGGGAGGTTCTCATGTGCCAGATCTTCGCGGGTCAGGACCCCGCTCGATTCGAAAGCGTCAGCCGTTCGATCCGACTGTCCGGCCACGCCACCAGCATCCGGCTCGAGGCCGCCTTCTGGGCCATCATCGACGAGATCGCCGCGAATCAGGGCCTCAGCACCCCGAAATTCCTGTCGATGCTGTATTCCGAGGTCGAGGAGCTGCGCGGCGAGGTGCCGAACTTCACCTCGATGCTCCGCACCACCTGCCTGCTCCATCTGAGCGGCGCGCAGGCGAGCGCGTCGGAGCTGGCGGAGATCAGCGCATCGGCGGCGTGATCCTCCGCGCCGCCTGAATTTTCGGCCGAAGGTAGTATTCCGTTACCACCACCGTTCGGCGCGCCCGTCCTACCCTGTCGAAAACCAACAGGGAGGCGACATGGCCAAAGCCATTCATTCCATGATTCGGGTCCTCGACCTGGATCGGTCGATCAATTTTTACCAAACCGCCTTCGGTCTTGAGGTCGCGGACAAGCTCGACTTCGAGAACTTCGCGCTGGTCTATCTGCGCAACCCGGAAGCCGACTTCGAGCTGGAGCTGACGCTGAACAAGGGGCGGACCGAACCCTACGATCTCGGCGACGGCTACGGGCATCTCGCGTTTTGCGTCGACGATCTCGACGCCGAGCACGCCCGGCTGACGGAAGCCGGCCTCGGCCCGCGCAAGCTCGTGGACTTCGCTCCCGGCGGCGAGGTCATCGCCCGCTTTTTCTTCATCCAGGATCCGGACGGCTACGAGATCGAGATTCTCCAGCGTCACGGCCGCTATCGTTAGGGAGGATACGATGCTGTTCCACTTGGAGTTCACGGTCTCCTACGGCGCTGCGATGTCGCAGCAGGATCTGTTTCGGATCTGGGCCGAGGAGGCGGGCGCCGCCCTCGGCGCCAAGGAGGCCGGCGTCGTCGTCGATCTCTGGAAAGCCGTCGGCATGCGGAAGGTCTTCGCGATCGTGAAGGTCGAGAGCGCCGACGCGCTCGATCAGATCAGCTTCGATCTGCCGATCATGAAGCAGATGGGCCAGCACGTGGATATCAAGGTCACGGCGATCCGGCCCTACGAGAACTTCGCGAGCGACGTGAAGTCCCGCCTCGCCTGAGAGGCTTCCGCCGACCCGCAGAACCAAAACACGGGCGGCTCGATTTTCCATGGGAGGAAACAATGACGGACACGCTTTCCCGTCGGACGCTGACGCGGCGAGACCTGCTCGCCCGCAGCGCGGCGCTCGGCGCGACGTTCGTGGTCGGCGCGGGCTTCGTCGGCGCGCACAATGCGGCCTGGGCGACTGAGGTCAAGCACCTGAAGCCCGCCACCATGGCCACGCTGATCCAGATGGCGCGGGACATCTATCCGCATGACCGGATCGGCGACGAATTCTACGCCATCGCGGTGAAGGGCTACGACGCCGAGGAGGCCGCCCCCGCGGTCGAGGCCGGCGTCGCCGCGCTCGACGCCGCCGCCCAAGGCAAGGGCCACGCCAGCTATCTCGCCGTCGGATGGGAGCGCGATCGCGTCGACATCCTCCGCAGCATGGAGGACAGCGCCTTCTTCCAGCAGATCCGCGGCGGCCTCGTGACGGGTCTCTATAACCAAAAGGCCGTCTGGCCGATCTTCGGCTACGAGGGCGCCTCCTATGAGCAGGGCGGCTACATCGACCGCGGCTTCAACGACATCAACTGGCTCTGAGGGGAGGCGACGGACATGGCTGCACCTTTCGATCTGAACGACGACAGCGTCGTCGTGGTCATCGGCACCGGCGCCGGCGGCGGCGTGCTCTCCAACGAACTCGCCCAGAAGGGCGTCAGCGTCGTGGCTTTGGAAGCCGGCGGACGCTACCTGCCCGACGACTATGTGAACGACGAGTGGGAGAGCTTCGGCCAGCTCGCCTGGGTCGATCCGCGCACGACCTCCGGCGACTGGCGCGTGGCGAAGGATTTCTCCGGCTTGCCCGCCTGGATCGTGAAGGCGGTGGGCGGCGCCACCACGCACTGGGCCGGCGCGTCCCTGCGCTTCCAGCCGCATGAGTGGAAGGCCGCGACCACCTACGGGCCGGTCCAGGGCGCCAGCCTGCTCGACTGGCCGATCGACGCCGAGGAGATGGACCCCTGGTACGAGAAGGCTGAGACCAAGCTCGGCGTCACCCGCACCGGCGGCCGCGAAGGCCTGCCAGGCTGCAACAACTATCTGGTGTTCGAGAAGGGAGCGAAGGCGCTCGGCTATAAGGATGTCCACACCGGCCGGATGGCGATCAACGCCGACTGGTACGACGACCGCATGGCCTGCCAGCAGACCGGCTTCTGCTTCCAGGGCTGCAAATGGGGCGCGAAATGGTCGGCCGCCTACACCGACATCCCGCGCGGCGAGGCGACCGGCAACCTCGAGGTGCGCGAGCGCGCCCACGTCGCGCGCATCCTGCATGACGACGGCGGCAAGGTGACGGGCGTCGAGTATTTCGACGCGGACGGCAATCTGCAGATGCAGAAAGCCCGGATCGTCTGCGTCGCCGGCAACTCGTTCGAGAGCCCGCGTCTGTTGCTGAACTCCGCCTCCTCGATGTTCCCCGACGGCCTCGCCAACACCTCCGGGCAGGTCGGGCGCAACTACATGCGGCACATGACCGGCTCGGTCTACGCGACCTTCGACCAGCCGGTCCGCATGTGGCGCGGCACCACCATGGCGGGGATCATCCAGGACGAGGCGCGCCACGACCCCTCCCGCGGCTTCGTCGGCGGCTACGAGATGGAGACGCTGTCTCTCGGCATCCCGTTCATGGCGGCCTTCCTCGATCCGGGCGCCTGGGGTCGGGAGTTCACCTCCGCCCTCGACGCCTATGAGAACATGGCCGGCATGTGGTTGGTGGGCGAGGACATGCCGCAGGAGACCAACCGGGTCACGCTCAACCACGACGTGAAGGACCAGTGGGGCCTGCCGGTCGCGAATGTGCATTTCGACGATCACCCGAATGACGTCGCGATGCGCAATCACGCCTATGACCGGGGCAAGGCGGTCTATGAAGCGGTGGGCGCGACCCGCACCTTCCCGACGCCGCCCTATCCCTCGACCCACAATCTCGGCACCAACCGGATGTCCGAGAACCCGCGAGACGGGGTTGTGAACCGCTGGGGCCAGACCCACGACGTCTCGAACCTGTTCGTCTCGGACGGCTCTCAGTTCACGACCGGCGCGGCCGAGAACCCGACGCTGACGATCGTGGCGCTGGCGATCCGCCAGGCCGACCACATCGCCAAGCAGATGAGCGCCGGCAATCTCTGAGGCGCCGTCGGACGCCCCGGGCGGGGACCTGCGGCGCAGGCCCCCGCTTCGAAACAGGAGCCCGCGAAACGGATCTCACGCGTCGAAACCTCCCTCTCGAACGAGACCTTCGACGCTTGGTGGGGGGATGCCTGGCGGGGGGCGGAAACGCCCCCTGTTTTTTGCTCGCAGTACCGTGATCGCGCCGCCGAGAACGCCTCGGCCGCTGTCGGTTTCAGGAGTGAATGTCAGAACATCAGAAGTGTCTGTCAGGGCGCGAGCAAAAGTCATGACTTTTGCACGGCCGGCGAAAGCCAAGGAATTCCAACGGTTTGCGTCTGTGCATAATGCGGCGTGCAAAAATGCGCCCGTTCTGCTATTCTTTTCGCATGTTGATCGGATACGCCCGCGTCTCGACCCCCACCCAAAATCTCGACCGCCAGCTCGACGCGCTCAAGGCCGCCGGTTGCGATCAGGTTTATGCCGACAAGGCTTCTGGCGCTTCGATGAAGGGCCGGCCCCAGCTTACCCGAGCGCTCAAATCCCTGACCGCCGGCGACGTCTTGGTCCTTGCCGAATGGGACCGCGCCACCCGCTCGATGCATGACGGGCTCGCGATCATCACCCGTGTCAAAGAGCACGGCGCAACGATCAAAGCGCTCGACCGCACCTGGTGCGACCTCACCACCCCGATCGGTGAAGGCATCTTGGCCTTTCTCAGCTCACTTGCCCAAGATGAGCGCGAACGCATCGTTAGACGCTCAGAGGAGGGCCGGGAGGCCGCAAAAGCTCGCGGTGTGAAGTTCGGGCGCAAGCCTAAGCTCACGGATGCACAGCAAGCCTCTGTGCGCGGCATGATCGAAGAGGGCGTCTCAGATTCAGCGATCGCCGACGTAACTGGCGTTCACCGCACGACGATTTCTCGATTTCGACGCAACGATCTTTCCACTGACCACTGAGGCAAAACGGGTCACGTCGGTCCGACGTAGCGTAAGGCTTGAGTCTGGTTGCGCGATAAGAGCGGCCACACCATCCGGCGAACGGATAGGCCGCCAGTGACCCAAAGGCGAAGTTCGCCTTGCACAAGCGAACGTCAGCTTTGCCCATTTGCGCAGTTCGCGACCAGCTCGGCCAAGGCCTTCTCAAGCTGCCGAAGCTCCACCAATTTCGCCC
>JBCBRF010000241.1:0-4834 GCA_039819865.1 Pseudomonadota bacterium
CGGCCAGATCGCGCACGATCGGACGTAGGGCGGAGGGGCGTTTCACCAGGGCTTTTCGCCAGGAGGTGCTGTGGCGATCCGCCGCCCGTTCTCGGGCGGCTGCGCGCTCGCCGGACGGACCTGGCGATTTACCTAAGCTGGGGCGTCCACGACCCTTTGCGCCCAACCGCACCTTCCAAGCCGACGAAACCTCCCGATCGAGAGCGTGACCGCACCGTCGCTCGCCACGGCTTTCGAGAAGAGTTCGACGATTCACCGATGGATACGGATCAATGATGAAACGCCCCTCCGCCCTACGTCCGATCGTGCGCGATCTGGCCGACGCTGCGCAATCCGGTCGCCTCGACCGGCGCGAGTTCATGGCGCTGGCCAGCGTGTTCGGCGCGAGCGCGGCGACGGCCGGCGGGCTGGTGGGAATCGCCCCAACCTCGGCCAAGGCGCAGTCGCCACAAAGAGGCGGGATCCTCAAAGTCGGCATGCGCGTGCTCGCAATCGACGACCCGCGCCTCTACGACTGGGCTGAAATGGGGAATGTCGCGCGCCAGTTCTGCGAACCGCTGGTGCGCTGGGAGCTCGACTACACGTTCTCCGGCATGTTGGCCGAGAGTTGGGACGTGTCGGACGACGCAAAAACCTATGTGCTGAAACTTCGCCGAGGCGTAGCCTGGAACAACGGCGACGCCTTCGACGCCGACGACGTGCTGTTCAATTTCGAGCGCTGGTGCGACTCCAAGGCCGAAGGCAACTCCATGGCCACGCGCTTGGCGTCGCTCGTGGACGAGTCGAGCGGCAAGCTCCGCGCTGGCGCGGTCGAGAAGCTCGACAGCCACACGGTGCGCCTGAATCTGTTGAAGCCCGACATCACGATTATTCCGGGCCTTTCAGACTACCCGGCGTTGGTCGTCCATCGCAGCTTCGACCCGAGCGTCGGCCTCGCCAAGCAACCGATCGGCACCGGTCCGTTCGAGCTGGAATTGATCGATATCGGCGCGCAGGCCCGGGTGAGGCGGCGGGAGAACGGTCGCTGGTGGGGGGGCGACGTCTATCTCGACGGCGTCGAGTTCATCGATCTCGGCACTGACATGGCGCCTATGGCGGCAGCGTTTGAGGCCGGCGACATCCATGTGAACGATGAGTCCGGAACCGATTTCGTGGCCGTGTTCGACAGCCTCGGTTTGGAGCGGAAGGAAAAGGCGACCGGCTACACGATCGTCGCCCGCATGCGGGCCACCGAGCCGCCCTACACGGACGAGAAGGTGCGCCGCGCCGTTCAGCTCGCCGTTGACAACGCAAAGGTCCTGAAGGTCGGCGTCGGCGGCCTTGGGATCCCGGCCGAGAACCATCATGTCGGCCCGATGCATCCCGAATACGCGCCGCTTCCGAAGATCGAGCCCGATCCGGAGGCGGCCAAGGCCCTGCTCGCGGAGGCGGGCCAAGAGGCGACCGAGATCGAGCTGATTTCGCTCGACGGGGGGTGGCTGCGCGACACCAGCGACGTGATCGCAAGCGAGTTGCGCGCGGCGGGGATCAACGTGAAGCGCACCGTGCTGCCGAGCGCCACCTTCTGGAACGATTGGACGAAGTACCCGTTCTCGACCACGAACTGGGCGTACCGCCCGCTTGGCGTGCAAGTCCTGGCGCTCGCCTACAAGTCAGGACAGCCTTGGAACGAGTCGGCGCACCAGAACCCTGAATTCGACGCCAAGATCGACGAGGCGGTTGGCGTGTTCGACGCCGAAAAGCGCCAAGCGATCATGAAAGATCTGCAAGCCATGCTGCAGGCGAGCGGGGTAATCGTTCAGCCCTTCTGGATGAACCAGTACCTCCACCATGTGGCGGCCGTACAAGACTATGATCGCCATCAGGCTCGCGAGATGCACTTCGAGAAAGTCTGGCTGCGCGTTTGAGCGAGAAACGGCTTTCGTCGAGGGGCTGCCTGCCGCCAGCTCTTGGCGCCTGCGGTGGCGCGTCGCCACCGTGACGCCCGCCCGCCGGATCGGATCCGAGGCGGCCGCCCCTTCGCCGCTGTGGAACCTCAACCTGACGAAGCTTCGCCACGGTCGTCAGGCCTGCGACGCTTTCGAGCCAAGCTCTGATCCTCCGCGTCTGGGCTAAAACCCATACCTCACGTCGCAACCGCTCTGTGGGGGAGGATCAGGGGAGCTCCTTTTCTTTCACACGCGTTTATCGCCACAACCGCCGAGAGTTCACGCCGTAAATCAGCGGACCGCGTCAATTTGAGAAGAGGAATGCGTGATGAGATCGACCGCGACCGAGATCGTCCCTGCGGACTCGAGCGAAGTCTTCGAGCGATTGAAAACCGGAGCGACCGCCGCCTGGCGTGGCTATGTCGCGCATGCTTTTGTCTCTGGCTTGGGCGACGGCTCGCTACCACGAGAGTCGTTTCTCCATTATTTGAAGCAGGACTACCTTTTCTTGGTTCATTTCAGCCGCGCATGGGGCTTCGCAGTCGCGAAGAGCGACAGGCTTTCCGAGATGCGCGCCGCGGCCACTGTCGTTGATGCGCTGCTCAACCACGAGATGCTGCTGCATGTTGAGACCTGCGCCGCGGAAGGGATCGACGAGGCGAGCCTCGCCGCCACAGTTGAGGCCTCTGAGAACCTGGCCTACACCCGATTCGTGATCGACGCTGGATTACGCGGCGATTTCCTCGATCTCATCGTGGCGCTCGCGCCGTGCGTGCTCGGCTACGGGGAAATCGGGGCGCGACTGAAGGCCGAGGCGGGCGCAACCCTGGCGAGAAACCCGTATCGGGATTGGATCGAGACCTACGCCGGCCAGGAGTATCAGCAGGTCTGCGCAATGAAGCGCGGTCTGTTAGAGGAGGCCACGGCCGCGCGTCTCGGCGCCGAGCCGGAGCGCTCGCCGCGCTGGGCTGACTTGCAGAAGACGTTCGAGACGGCCACCCGGCTCGAGATCGGTTTCTGGGACATGGGATTGCGCGGCGTTTGAGATCCGCCGACGGTCCTGAGGCGATGTCGAGCGCGTGGGATTCCTTGGCGACCTGGAGACTCGCCGTCATCTCAGACGGCGCGATGGGATTCGCGAACGCGCATGCGCCGTAGCGCTCGGCGGCGGCCAGTGGCGCAGGCCCCTCGCCGCCACCGGCGCCGCCGCCAGCCTCGTCAGAATTCTCGAATGGTCTCCGGATCCCGCAGCTCCGCGCGCCGGTCTTGCGCCGGGCGCCGGAAAGAGAACACCCAAGCCTCGTGCGTGACGGCCTAAGTGAGCTCTTTGTCCCCATTGGGCCACGGAGCGATTGAAAGTTGTCAAACGGGACGAACGAGCCAAGTGGTGGCGCGCGCCCGTCTCTCTCCGGATGTGCGGGTGGGCTGGCCGGCGGTCGGCCTCGACACGCTTTCATCGCGATGGCGTGCGGCCGCCGGTCAGTGCCCCACTTCATCGCTGCGTGTTGACCCGTCCGCCGCCGCACCCACTCTCCGAACGCCGGGGATGGGGCCCTGACACGGTCCGACCCCTATTCCCGCCCCTATTCCTGATCGCCGCGCTTGCGATGCTCGCGCCGCCCCCTTCCATTGCCGATATCTGCGCGACCCCCGCCGTCACCTTTGCGACCAGCTCCGGCGGCGGGGTCGCCACGGTGGCGAGGGTGCGCCGCGGCGCCGTCCAACGCGCCGTCGGCGGGACCGAGCGCCCGCAGCTCCTGGCGATCTACCTGGGCGCGGTCGCGACGCAATCTCTGGGCTGAAGCGCGCCCCGGCGACCGGCGCGCGCGGAAACGGATCTCGACGAACCGGCGCCGGCGGAGGAGGATGAGCGCCTCAGCATCGGGAGGCGGCGTGACGGACGAAACCCCTATGGCGCGCGCGGAGCGCTTCGCGTCCCAATACGGCTTGCCGACCCCGATCCTGCTGTCCCCGATGGCCGGGGCCTGCCCGCCGGAGCTGTCGATCGCCGTCGCTCAGGGCGGCGGCATGGGCGCGGCCGGCGTCCTGACGATGTCCCCCAAGGCGATCGTCGAATGGACGCGGGCCGTGCGGAGCGGGTCGAACGGCGTGTTCCAGCTGAACCTCCGCGTGCCGGACCCGCCGCCGGTGCGAGACCCGGGGCATGAGAGCGCCGTCCGCGCGTTCCTCTCCGACTGGGGACCCGAGGTTCCCGCCATCGTCGCCGACGCGCCGCTTCAGGACTACGACGCCCAGCTCGAGGCCGTCTTCGACGCCGGCCCCGCCGTCGTCTCGACCCATATGGGCCTGCTGCCGGCCGACTATGTCGCGCGCCTGAAGGCGGCGGGCGTGAGGTGGTTCGCCGCCGCCACCACGGTGAGCGAGGCGAGGGCCGCCGAGGCCGCCGGCGCCGACGCCGTCGTCGCGCAAGGGATGGAGGCGGGCGGGCACCGCGTCACCTTCGAGCCTCGGTCGGACGGGGCCGGCATGGTCGGCCTGTTCTCCTTGATCCCCGCCGTCGCCGACGCCGTCGCGATCCCCGTGATCGCCGCAGGCGGGATCGCCGATGGCCGGGGCGTCGCGGCGGCGCTGACGCTCGGGGCCTCCGCGGTCCAGATCGGCACCGCGTTCCTGCGCGCGCCGGAGGCGCAGATCCCACAAGCTTGGGCCGACGGCCTCGCCGAAGTCGCGCCGGAGGACACCATCGTCACCCGCGCTTTCTCGGGCCGCCAGGCGCGGAGCCTGCCCACCGCTTACGCCCGCGCGGCGACCGCCCCCGACGCGCCGGAGCCCGCGCCTTACCCGATCCAGAACAATCTGACCCAGGCCATGCGGGCGGAGGCTGCGCGGACGGGCGAGCCGGGCGGATTGTCCGGCCCAAGCGGTCATCGCGTCCAGATCGCCCG
>JBCBRF010000242.1:0-4820 GCA_039819865.1 Pseudomonadota bacterium
CGACCCGGAGCAGCTCCGCCTCGCGCAGCACCGCAATCCGGGCGATCCGTACGATCTGCAGATGACGGACGGGCGCTGGGTCCGGGTCCATGAAAAACGCACCAGCGACGGCGGCATCGTCGGGATCCGGTCCGACATCACCGAGCTCAAGGCGCGCGAGGCGGAGCTGCTCCGGGTCGGGAACGAGCTGCGGCGCAAGTCGATGATGTTCGAGACCGCGCTGAACAACATGGTTCAGGGGCTCTGCATGTTCGACGCGGACCAAACCCTGATCGTCTGCAACAAGCGCTACCTCGAAATGTACCGGTTCTCGCCCGAGGTGGTGAAGCCTGGCATTAAACTGCACGAGATCATGGCGTACTCGGTCAGTATCGGGAACTATTCACCCGAAGACGCCGAGCGCGCCAAGGCGGCGCGGCCCGATCATGCGAAGCTGCGGACGCAAGCGGTGCTGAAGCAATATCTGCGCGACGGCCGGGTGATCGCGGTGATGCATCAGCCGATGCCGGACGGCGGGTCGATCGCGACCTATCAAGACATCACCGAGCTCGAGCAGCATGAGACGCAAATGGTCGCGTATACGAAGCGGCTGGAGGCGAGCAATCGGGAGCTGCAGGACTTCGCCTACGTCGCGTCGCATGACTTGCAGGAGCCGCTGCGGAAGATCGAGACGTTCAGCAGCCGTCTTATCGCGAAGTATTCGGATAACCTTCCGGAGCAGGCCCACACCTATATCGAGCGCATGCAGAATGCGACGGGGCGGATGCGCCTGCTGATCAGCGATCTGCTCTCCTACTCGCGGATCACCACCAAGGCGAAGCCGTTCGAGCGGATCGATCTGAACGAACAGCTCGGCTACGTGCTCAGCGACATCGAGATCCGGATCAACGAAAACAACGCCGTGGTCGAAGCGGGCGACTTGCCGCCGATCGACGCCGATCCGGTGCAGATCCGTCAGCTCCTGCAGAACTTGATCAGCAACGCGTTGAAGTTCCAAAAGCCGGACACTCAGCCGGTGGTCAAGATCTCGTCAACAATTACGCCCGCCGACCCTGTAATCTCGCAGCCCGAAATGATTGAGATCCGTGTCGCCGACAACGGCATCGGCTTCGACAACAAATACAAAGAGCAAATTTTCACAATTTTTCAGCGCCTTCACGGTAGAAACGAATACGAAGGCACCGGTATCGGGCTGGCGACTTGCCGAAAGATCGTCGAACGCCACGGCGGCGAGATCGATGCGGACGGGGTCGAGGGCGTCGGCGCGACATTCATCTTACGGCTTCCCACGCGGCACGCGCAGGACGCCACCAGGGCAGGGAGCGACGACTGATGGAACGCAGACCCATCACGATCCTCATCGCGGACGACGACGCCGACGATCGCATGATGATCGAGGAGGCCTTCGAGGAAAACCGGCTGACCAATCCGATCGCCTTCGTCGAGAACGGCGAAGAGGTGCTCGCCTATCTGAAGCGCGAGGGCGATTTCGAGCACCTGAAAGGCGAGCCTTATCCAGGTCTCATCCTGCTCGACCTCAACATGCCGAAGATGGACGGGCGCACGGCGCTGGCAAAGATCAAGGAAGACCCCGAGCTCTGTCGGATCCCGGTCGTGGTGCTCACCACGTCGAAGGCCGAGGAGGATATCGTGCGCACCTACGGTCTCGGCGTCAGCTCGTTCGTGACCAAGCCGGTCACGTTCGATGGGCTGGTCGATGTGGTCAAGACGATCGGGCGGTATTGGGTGGAGATCGTTTCGCTGCCGACCGAATGCACGACCCGTCCTGCGTAAGCGATCATTGTCATGCTCAGCCGGATCCGCGCTCTCGTCGTAGAAGATGATGAGGATGATTTCCTCATCACCGAAGAGCTGCTTGAAGAGCTGCCCTATCCGGTGGAAATCACGTGGCTGCAGCGCTATGACGGCGCGCTGGAGAAGCTGATCGAAGGGGCCGACTCCTTTGATATCGGGTTCATCGATTACCGGATCGGGGCGCATACCGGGCTCGAATTCGTGCGCGCCGCAAAGGCCAAAGAGATCTCGACGCCCCTGGTGCTGCTTACCGGGGTCGGGCAGCACGACATCGACGTCGCCGCGACCGAGGCCGGCGCCGCGGATTTCCTCGACAAGTCCGAACTTACGGTCGGCACGCTCGAGCGGACCGTCCGCTACGCGATCGCGCATGCGGACGCGCTGCGCGCGCTGGCCGCGCAGTCGGCGCTCCTGAAGACGACGCTCGAAAACACCGGGGCCGGCATCGCCGCGCTCGACGCCGATTTTCAGCTGATCGAGCGCAACGCGCAGTTCGACGCGTTCTTCGACGCCTTCGTCCAATGCCGCCGCTCTTCGCCAACGCCGGAGATCGAGCCGATCGAGGAAGGCGCGGTCGACGATCTGCGCGCGCTGCTCGAACGGATCAGGGGGGCGGAGTCGCAGTGCTTCGAGGTCGAGACCCCGGAGGGGCGGGTGTTCGAGGCCCGCGCCAACGCGGCGCCGCGCGGCGGCCAGGTCATCGTCGCAATCGACGTCACGGCCTCGAAACAGCATCAGCGCCGTCTGGCGGAGTACGCTTCGGCTTTGGAGGCGGCGAAGGCGGAGGCGGAATACGAAGCGCTGTACGACTCGCTCACCGGGCTCGCCAACCGACGGCATCTTGACGATCACTTCGCGCACTTGGCGTCGGAGGCGGATGGCGCCGAGCCGATCGCGCTTCTGCACATCGATCTCGACCGCTTCAAACAGATCAACGACACGCTGGGCCACGCCGCGGGCGACCATGTGCTCCGCTATGTCGCCGAGACGCTGACGAGCCGCGCGCGAGCGCAGGACTTCACCGCCCGGATCGGGGGCGACGAGTTCGTCATCGTGTGTCAGCCGCCGACGGATTTCGAGACCGCCAGCGCGCTGGCGCAAGACATCGTGCGCCAACTGAGCGCGCCGGTGAGCTATGAGGGCCGGCCGTGCCGCTTCGGCGCGAGCGTCGGCGTCGCGGTCGGCGACAGCGCGACGCTTGATCCGGCGGAGCTTCTGGTGAACGCGGATCTCGCGCTCTACCGCGCCAAGGCGAACGGGCGAAATCGGGTCGAGCAGTTTTCCTCCTCGATGCAGACCGAGATCTTCGAGACGAAGCGGACCGCCGACCACATCCTTCAGGGGCTTGAGCGGGACGAGTTCTTTCCGGTTTTCCAGCCGCAATTCGACGCGAAAGCGATCGAGTTCTGCGGGATCGAGGCGCTCGGGCGATGGCGCCATCCGGAGCGGGGGGTGCTTCCGCCCGGCGCGTTTCTTCAGGTCGCCGAGGACCTGAACGTACTCGGCATCATCGATCGGCTGATCCTGGAAAAGTCGATCGAGGCCTGCAATCGGATGGCGGGCAAAGGGTTCTTCGTTCCAAAACTGTCGGCGAATCTCAGCTATCGCCGGCTGTGCGATCCGGATTTCCTGCCGAGCCTCGACAAGCTGCCGGCGACCGAGACGAAGCTCGCGCTTGAGCTGGTCGAGACCATTTTCCTGGATCATCTGGACGACGATCTGAAATGGACGCTGGACGGGCTGCGGGAGCGCGGGTTCGAGCTCGAGATCGATGATTTCGGCAGCGGGCGCGCCTCGATGATCGCTTTGATCCGGATCGCGCCCGACCGGCTGAAGATCGACCGGGAGCTGATCGAGCCCGTCTGCTCCTCCGGCCGTCAGCGCGAGTTGATCCAGGCGATCGTCGATATCGGACGGACGCTGAACATCGGCGTGACCGCGGAGGGCGTCGCGACGCGGCGGCAGGCGACGCTGCTCCGAGAGATCGGTTGCGACACGCTGCAAGGCTTTGCGCTCGGCAAACCCACGCCGGAGCTGGAGCTGCCGAGCCTTATCGAAGCGCATGCGCTGTCGGAGACCCTGGTCGCCGCGGGTTGACGCCGAACATGCGGTCCGGCGCCGCGCCAAGGGGCGGGTTCCGCCGCGCAATCGATCCGCGGAACCAGAGCGCGTTTTAGGAGGCGAGCCGGATCGGGTCGAGATGGGCTGCGACGCCGGCCGTCGGGCGAAGGGCGCGCACGCGGATCGCGTGCGGCGCCGCCCGCAGCTCCCGCTCGATCTCCTCCGCGTGCGGAAGATCCCCGGCGACGTCGACGACGACATAGCCGATCTCCGCGTCGCCGAAGCAGTGCTGCGCCACGATCGGCAGGGCGCGCTGCGCGAACGCCGCCGCCATTCGCTCAAGCGCGCTCGCCGGGTTCGCCGCGAGCTGCAGGAAGCGCGTCACGCCGACGGGCGCGGGCAATTGGGCCTGGGGCAGGTTCACGGCGCCGATGGTCGAGCCATGCTCGATGTAGGCGGTGAGCTTGCGGGCGACCTCCAGCCCGATCTGCTGCTGAGCCTCCTGCGTCGCGCCGCCGATATGCGGCGTGAGGATCACGTTCTCGAGGCCGCGAAGCGGGGTCTCGAGGGGCTCCGCCTTGCTCTTCGGCTCGACGGGGAAGACGTCGACGGCCGCGCCCGCCACCTGGCCGCTCCAGAGCGCGTCCGCCAGCGCGTCGAGGTCGACAAGCGAGCCGCGGGCGTTGTTCAGCAGAAAAGCGCCGGGCTTCATCTTGGCGATCTCGGCGGGGCCGATGATCCCGCGCGTTTCGGCGGTCGCGGGCAGATGGAGGGTCAGGACGTCCGCCTCGCTCAAGAGCGCGTCCAGGCTCGCGACCGGGCGCGCCATGCCGTGCGGGAGCTTGTCGACATGATCGAAATAGATCACCCGCACCTTCTCGCGCTCGGTTGCTTCTCCGTCGGGACCAACCAGGTGGATCTCGACGCCGCGCGCCGTCTCGGCG
>JBCBRF010000243.1:0-4804 GCA_039819865.1 Pseudomonadota bacterium
CCGCGACGCGCCGGCCGGCGCGACATCCCGCCGGCCCGACATCTCCGGGTCCCCACCCCCAACCCCTCCCCGCATCTGCGGGGAGGGGAGCCGCCGTTCCGGCCGTTGGCGCGACAGGTCGACGCCTGCGCCCGTCGCCGGCCGGTGCCGCGTTCTCCGTCTGCGATTTGGCGGTCCCCGACGACGCCCCCTCCGCAGTCGCCGCACCCCCCCCTCCCCGCACCGGCGGGGAGGGCGGCCGCCGTTCCGGCCGTTCGCGCGACAGTTCGACGCCTGCGCCCGTCGCCGGCCGGTGTCGCGTTCTCCGTCTGCGATTTGGCGGCCCCCGGCGACGCCCCCCGCAGCCGCCGCATCCCCCCCTCCCCGCACCGGCGAGGAGGGGTTGGGGGTGGGGCGCATTCCGGGCTTGGGCGTCGCTCCGAGCGCGCGAGCGGATCTGACCGCGCCCGCGCCCGCGCGCCCCTCACTTCAAGACCATCCCCCGGGCCCACTCCCACCCCCAGGCCCACCCCAGGACCGCGCCCGCGCCCGCCGGTCCGCCCGGCTGACCGCGCCGAGATCCAGCACCCGCGGCGTCTGGATCGGCCCCAGGAGCCCCCGCTCCCGTCGCGCCCAGTCTGCGCCATGCCAGGCCGCCATGCCGGCCAGAACCGCCTCGCGCTCCTCCTCGGGCATCGGCGCGCGGAGCGCCAGGATCCGCCGCTCCGGAAACAGCGCGCACATCGGGATCAGCAGCCAGCTCCGTCGTCGCCAGCCGCCGTCCGGATCCGGGCTCGCGGCGAAGCGGCCCGCCTGGTTGGTCCGTCGGGTCGTCATCGGGACCGCCGCCACCGTGCGCCCGCCCACGGGCCCTGCGCCGATCGCCACCACCACCCCCGGTCGAATCTTGCCCGCCATCTTGGGAAACACCGCTTCGACACGCCGCCCGACGGCGATCGGACCGTCGCTTAACGCTTCGTTCACCGAGCCTCCCCCACCTTCAGCCGGCCCAGCCGCGCCGTTTGATTGCGCGGCGCCCGATTTCTCGCTTTGATCCATTCGGCGCACCGCCGGCCGTTCGTATTTCTGACACGAAACAAAGCTACAACATATTGGATTGTGGGAGGCGAAATGAGCGATCGAAACGCCGGAGGCGGCCTGGGCAAGCTGATGCCGGTCGTGATTCTTCTGGCGGTCGTGGGCGTTTTCTTCGCCAATCTGTTTGGCGGCTCCGACGACGGAGCGCCGGGTCCCGCGGATCCATCGGGCGCCGCCGATCTCGTGATCGTCTCAGGCTCTGAAAACAAAGCTCTGGAGCCGATCGTCGAGGCTTGGGCGCGGGACCAGGGCCGGCGCGTCGAGATGCGCTACCAGGGCTCCGTCGACATCTCCCGCGCGCTCGATGACGGCGCGGCCGCGCCCTTCGACGCGGTCTGGCCGGCCCACTCTCTCTGGATCGAGCTCGGCGACCGCCAGCGCGTGGTCAAACACGCCGAGTCGATCCTGCGCTCCCCCGTCGTGCTCGCGCTGAAGCGCGGGATCGCCCGCGATCTCGGCTGGATCGGCCGGCGCGATCTGTCGATCCAGGAGATCCAGGAGGCCGCCGGGCGCGGCGCCTTCCGCCTCGCCATGACCTCCGCGACCCAGTCGAATTCCGGCGCTTCCGCCTATTTCGGGTTCCTCTACGCGATGGCCGGCGACCCCGACGTCTTGACTCTCGAGACGCTCGAGCGCCCCGACGTCCGCGAGGGCGTGCGCGCCCTGCTGCGCTCCGTCGATCGCTCTTCGGGCTCCTCGGGCTGGCTGAAAGACGCCTTCGTCGAAAACCCGGACCGGTTCGACGCGATGATGAATTACGAGGCGCTCGCGATCGAGGCCAATCAGGCCTTCGTCGCCGCCGGACGCGAACCCTTGCAGATCATCTACCCCGCAAACGGCCTCGCCGTCGCCGACAGCCCGCTCGGCTATGTCGACAAGGGGGATGCGGACAAGGAGGAGCTGTTCCTCGCCTTGCAGGCGCATCTTCTGTCATCGGCGGTCCAGGACCAGCTCGTCGCCCTCGGCCGCCGCGCCGGTCTGCTCGGTCTCGACGTCGCCCGCGCCGATCGCGCCGTCTGGAACCCGGATTGGGGCGTCGATCTGGAGCGCGACATCGCGCCGATCCCGACCCCGAAGCAGGAGGTGATCCGCCGCGCGCTGACCCTCTACCAGACCGATCTGCGCAAGCCCTCTCTCACGGTCTGGGTCCTGGACGTCTCCGGCTCGATGGACGGCGATCCGATCGACCAGCTGAAATCGGCCATGCGCCTGTTGCTCGACGACCAGGAGGCCGCCCGGAACCTGCTGCAGCCAAGCCCGCGCGACGTGACCGCCGTGGTCGTGTTCAACAACCGCGTGGTGGACGTCCAGGTCGTCGAGGGCGACGCGCAGGCCGATCTCGACCAGCTCATGGCGCGGATCAACGCGCTCGAGGCCGGCGGCGGCACGGATCTCTACGGCGCGTTGATCGCCGCGCTGAACCAATTGGCGGTCTACGACCGTCGCGGCGATTTGTTCGAGCGCCTGCCCGCGATCGTCGCCATGACGGACGGCGACAGCGACACGGCGAACGCCGAGGCCTTCCGCCAGGCGCTCCGATCCGCCCCTTTCGGCCGCGACGTGCCGATCCACGCGGTCGCCTTCGGTCAGGCGAACGAGTCCCAGCTGACGGAGCTGACCAGCCTGACCGTCGGACGGCTGTTCCGCGCCAAGAGCGGGGGAGACGGCCTCGCCAAGGCGCTCCGCGCCGCCAAGGGTTACAATTGAGCGCGCGGGTCTCGCGCAAGACGGCGGCGGACGGGGGCGGCGTTCATGCATCTCCCTGAAACCGCGCGCCAATTGCTCGCCGGCGCCGCCGCGGCGCTGGCCTTTCTGGCCGCCTTCTTCGGCCTCTCCCTGATCGCGCCCGTCGCCGTCGGCGCCGCGCTGATCGTCTACGTCGCGCTGCTGCTCCTCGTTCGCCGCACCCCGCCGCCCGACGCGGTGATCCTGGCCGACGGCGTCTCCGAGGCCGATCTGAGCGCCGCGCTCGAGGCCATCGAGACCGCCGCCGACCGTCTGCGCGCCGCCGACGCCCGCGCGCCCGCCTCCGACGCCGGCCTGTTCGCCCGGATGGCGGAGATCCTCCGGCGCATCCGCGGCCACCATGCGCGCGATCCGAAGGACCTGCGCCACACCAAGCGCTTCCTGCGCCACGACCTGCCCCGGTTGGTCGAGACCTCCGAGGCCTATGTCGACCTCGCCAACCGCGCCGGCCCGTCGGAGGCCGATCGCCTCGCGCAGCTTTCGACGCGCATCGGCGGCTTCGTGCCCGCGCTCGAGCGGATCGAGCAGGCCTGCCTTGAAAACGATTTCCACAAGCTCGACGTCGAGACCGACGTGTTGAGCCGACAACTGCAGAGCCGCTGAGAGGGCCGCGATGAACCGATCGATCCTGGGTCTCGGCCTCCTTGCATTGGTGGTGATCGGCTCGCTCGTCGCCGTCGCGGTCGATTGGGAGGCGCTCCAGCGCGCCGCGCCGGAGCGAAAATCGCAGATCCGGGTCGCCATCTTCTACGGCGGCGAGAAGTCGCGGCTGCTCGCCAACCCGAAGATCGCCGACATCATCGAGGATCGCCACAAGATCACGCTCGACGCGCGCAAGGCGGGGTCGGTCGAGATGGTCACGACGCTCGATGCGAGCGCGATGGACTGCCTCTGGCCCTCGAACCAGATCGCCGTGGCCCTGGCGCGCGAAAGCGGCAAGCCGGTGCGGTCCGACCAGAACATTTTCAACTCGCCGATCGTGTTCTACGCTTGGTCCGACGTCGCCGACGCGCTGACCCGGGCGGGGGTCGTCCGTCAGCGCCCGGACGGCTTTCTCGCCGCCGACATTGCGAAGCTGGGCGACCTGATCGCCCGCAGCGCGCGCTGGCGCGAGGATCTCGGCCTGTCGATCTACGGCCCCGTAAAGGTGTTCTCGACCCACCCCGCCAAGTCGAACTCCGGCAACATTTGGTCCGCCCTGCTCGCCACCGTGTTCAACGGCGGCGAGACGCCGACCAAGGCCGACATCCCCAATCTCCTGCCCAAAATCACCGCCTATTTCGACGCCATGGGGCACATGGAGGCGTCGTCGGGCGACATCTTCGAGAATTTCCTGAAGCAGGGCATGGGCGCCCGTCCGATCATCGTGGGCTACGAGAACCAGTTGGTCGAGTTCCTCGTCGAGAATGCGAGCTACGCCGATCTGATCCGGCAAAAGATCCGCGTCATCTACCCGGAGCCGACGATCTTCGCCTCGCATCCGCTGATCTCGCTGACCGATCGCTGCGCCCGCCTTGTCGAGGCGCTCGAGGATCCGGAGGTGCGCGACCTCGCCTGGGCGGAGCACGGTTTCCGCACCGGACTGATCGGGGTGCAGAACGACCCCGGCGCGATCGCCGTGGCGCGGCTGCCGAGCACCGTCGATCTCGTGGCGCCGATGCCGGACGCGGCCGTGATGAGCGCTGTGATCGACGCCGTTCGCTGACCGGCCTCCGAGCGGCGAGAGCCGTGGCGCAAATTTGCGCCGAAACCGCTCGATCCCACCTCAACGGCCGCAGGCGCGCTTCGCTCCGGCGCTACGGCGAGTTTTTCCGCCGTCCCTGTGTTTTTTGCTTGCGGCCCCGGCCTCTTTCGATCATACGACGTGTCTCGCGCCGGCCACGACGGCTTCGGCCCGGCGGCGCGACGCTCTTTGAACGGTATTATCTGAAGAGATATGTGGGCGGTTCGGTCGTTATACGACTTGAATCGTTTGCATGAT
>JBCBRF010000244.1:0-4778 GCA_039819865.1 Pseudomonadota bacterium
CGCGCGCGAGCTGAAGATGGGCGAGCTGCTGCGCCCGGCGGACCTCCGCTGGCAGCCCTGGCGCAGGAATGCCGCCATGACCGTCGGCTTCTTCAGCCGGATCAGCTTGTCGTCTGCGATCGGCTCGCCGGCGACGAGGCCGGCGCGCACGATCACGCCTTCGGATTCCTCGATCGCGCGGGGGCGCGCCTCCTTCGTCACGTAGAATTCGGAGATCGCATCCTTCGGCCAGGGCTGCCAGCGGAGGTCCGCCGGGCGCAGCAGCTCGCCCATCTTCAGCTCGCGCGCGGCGACGAGCACCTGAGAGCGCTCAGGCGGCTTCGGCGCTTCGGCGCGCTGGACGACAGGCGCAGGCTGCCGCGCGCGCTCCAATTCGGAGCGCACCAAGGCGACCGCGCCGACGCCGGCCGCGACGGCGACCGCGAGAATGATGAAACGAAGTCCGCGCAAAACGCCCTCCAAACGCAGGTTCTTCTGCGTCGAAGGTTACAAACAAATCCCTAACAATGTGTTTTGCGCGCTGACGATCCTATTGGAGCGCAATAGGTTACGAAGCTTGTCGGAAGCTTGCGAGCGGAGGGGGGCGGTCAGCCGACGCTAAGATTTCGAGCCGAGGCTCAATCCTCGTCAAGTTCGTCGCGAAAGGCGTCGCCGAGCGCGTTGCGCAGCTTGCCGAACGCGAGGCGGAGCCGCGACTTCACCGTGCCGAGAGGGATGCCCAGACGTTCGGCGATCTCGGAATGCGCGCAGCCCTGGTAGAAGGAGAGCAGCACGACCTCGCGCTGATCGGCGCTGAGCGCGGCGAGCGCGTCGCGCACGGCGGCGTCGCGGCGTTCGGCCGAGAGGGCGTGGTCGGCCGGCGGCGTCGGCTCTTGCTTGAAGAGCGGATCCTCGGGGTCGGGCTCCGGACGGGCGCCGCGGCGGAGCAGGTCGACCCGCTTGTTCCTGGCGATGGCGAACAGCCACGCCGCGGCGGAGGCGCGGTCGGGGTCGAAGGTCTCGGCGCGCCTCCAGACCGCGAGGAGGGTTTCCTGCGCCGCCTCGTCGGCCTCGTCGGGCGCGGCCCCGGACCGGATCATGAAAGCCTTGACCTTCAGGCCGAAGCGGCGAAACAGCTCCGAGAAAGCGATGCGGTCGCGCCGCAGCGCGATGCGGACGATCAGGGCCTCGTCTTCCAGCGTCGCGGCGGGCGCGGCCGACTCCGCTGCGGAGCGAGACGCGGAGTCGGCCGCGGCGCGGGAGGCGCCGGAAACCCTTTCAGGCCCGCCGCCGGAGGCCGGCGTCTCTCGCCCATCAGGCTCTTCCTCGCCGCCCGACAAGGAGTGGGCCGTGTCGCTTTCATTTCGAGACCAAATGGCCACTTAACGTCCAGTCTTTCATCGACGCCCCTGATGCGCGTAAGACCGAGGCGCGGAAACCAACATAGGCGCAAAGTCGTCGCAATCGCAATGTAATCCTGCGTATGCAACCTCCGAAAAGAAAAGTCCTTAATGGCAACCTTGACGCCTATTCTGTATAGATCCAATCTCGCGAAAGGAATGCATCCCTGATGAATCGGGCTTTTTCATTCGCACGCCAAGTCCTCGCGGCGACGTGCCTGGCGGGAGCGGCGCTGTCGACTGCGGCCACGCCGACCGCCGTCGCGGCGCAAGAAGTCAAGCGGACAGAACGCTTTAAGAATTGGAGCGTTTTCATTCGGAGCGGCGGCCCTACTAAGGTATGTTTCGCCGCGACCACGCCGAGCGACACAAAGGCGACGAGCGGCTCGCAAGACGTCACCAGCGCGATCACCCGCGACCGGGCGATGCTCAAGGTCTCGACCTTCCCCGATCAAAAGGCCGTGAACGAGGTGAGCATCGACGTCGGCTACCCGGTCGATCCGAAGAAAACCTCGACGCTCAAGATCGGCTCGAAGACCTTCACGATGTTCAGCGACGAGGAAACCGTCTGGTCGCGGGGCGCGGAGGATGACGCCGCGATCGTGCAAGCGTTTCGGGCCGGCGCGATGGCGACGCTGACCGCGGTCTCGATCCGGGGCACGGAGGTGGTCGACGAGTTCTCGCTGCTCGGCTTCACCGATGCGGTCACCAGCGTGCGGCAGAACTGCAAATGACCGACGCCGACGCCAGAACGCCCCGGGGGCGCGCTCCCGTGACGCCCGAGACCCTCGCGATTCCGCGGCGGGAGACGGCGGAGAAGCGCAATCTGATCGGGCTGTCGCGCGAGGCGCTGGCGGAAGCGATGGTCGAAGCCGGCGCGAAGCCAGGGCAGGCGAAGATGCGCGCCGCGCAGGTCTGGAGCTGGCTCTACCAGCGCGGCGTTCGCGAGATCGACGCGATGACGAACCTCTCGAAGGCGTTCCGGGCGGACCTGGCCTCGGGTTTCGCGATCCGTCGGCCGGAGATCTCGGAGCGCCAGGCGTCGGTCGACGGGACCCGAAAATACCTGCTCCGACTCGACGGCGGGCACGAGGTCGAGGCGGTCTACATCCCCGAGGAGGACCGGGGCACGCTCTGCGTGTCCTCACAGGTGGGCTGCACGCTGGCTTGCACCTTTTGCCATACCGGCACGCAAAAGCTGGTGCGGAACCTCACGGCGGCCGAGATCGTGGGGCAGGTGCTGGTCTGCCGCGACGATCTCGACGAATGGCCGCGCCCGGGCGAGCGGCCGCCGGAGCGGCGGCTCTTGTCGAACGTCGTGATGATGGGGATGGGCGAGCCGCTCTATAATTTCGAGGCGGTGCGCGACGCGCTGGCGATCGTGATGGACGGGGAGGGGCTGTCGCTGTCGCGTCGGCGGATCACGCTCTCGACCTCGGGCGTCGTGCCGGCGATGGCGCGGGCGGGCGAGGAGATCGGGTGCCTGCTGGCGATCTCGCTCCATGCGACCACCAACGGGCTCCGGGACGAGCTGGTGCCGATCAACCGCAAATGGGATCTCAAGACGCTGCTGCAGGCGTGCCGAGACTATCCGCGGCTGTCGAATGCGGAGCGGATCACGTTCGAACACGTGATGCTGAAGGGCGTGAACGATGCGGATGCGGATGCGAAACGGCTGGTGAAGCTGATCGCGGGGATCCCGGCGAAGATCAATCTGATCCCGTTCAATCCCTGGCCCGGCGCGCCCTACGAGTGCTCGGACTGGGACCGGATCGAAGCGTTCGCGGAAATCGTCAATCGCGCGGGCTATGCAAGCCCGGTGCGGACGCCGCGGGGACGAGACATCTTTGCGGCGTGCGGACAGCTGAAAAGCGCCACGCAGCGAGCGCGGCGCGAGAAGGTCGCTCTGTAGGCGGTCTTCAGGCCAGGGTCACTCGCGGCCGCCGGGCCCGCCGTCATGCTCCCAGTTGCTGAGCACCGCGCCAAGGGCGACGAGCGCAACGACCAATCCAAGAATCACAAAGAACGTCGTCATCGCAGGTTCGCCTTTCAGACGGCTTCCGGAAATGTTCTCCCTACAGACATAGGGTCGAACCACCGCTCGCGGAAGCGTGAAACGTGCAAAGGCGGTGACGCAAGTCACAGGCCGCATGGCGACGCTTGGTTTGGGAGGCGATCCGCGCGTTCGGGGACGCGGGGGATGCGGGGACACGGGGGATGAAAACTGCGCCGCCGGGACGTCTCCGCAGCGACGCGTTCTCATCGAGGCGCGCATCCGTCTCAACTGGCTCGGTTGGATCGGACGTCGCCTTCGGGCCGGGGCAACGGGCGGGGCGATCAGACGCTCGGGGTGACGGTCAACTCGTCGAAGGTGTCGGCGCGTCGCCTGGGTCCGCTGCTTGGCTGACCCCGGCGTAGCGCGCCGCGCGTTACCGAGAGGTTAACGCGCGGCGGCGGTTTCAAGGCGTTTTTAAGCCTGCTCAGGCGCTGGCCGGCGCGGACCCTTGACGGTCGGCGCGGACCTTGGAGTTCGACAGGATCAGGTAGCCGAGCGTGGCCGAGAGGATCGAGCCGCCGAGGACGCCAAGGCGCACGCCCGCCGCGTATTGCGGATCGTCGAAGGCCAGATTGCCGATGAACAGGCTCATGGTGAAGCCGATCCCCGCGAGGGCTGAGACGCCGACAAGCTGGATCATGCCGACGCCGTCGGGGAGGCGCACCAGACCGGATTTTAGCGCGAGCCAGACAGAGCCGACGATCCCGATCGGCTTGCCGAAAAGGAGGCCCAGCGCGATCGCGAGCGTCAACGGTTGCACGAGCGCGTCGAACCCGAGACCCGCGAGCGGCACGCCGGCGTTCGCGAAGGCGAAGATCGGCATGATCCCGTAGGCCACGTAGGGGTGCAAACCATGCTCGAGCTTCTCGAGCGGCGACTCCTCCTTGTCGCCGACGATCGGGATGGTGAGCGCGAGCGCGACGCCCGCAAGAGTCGCGTGGACGCCCGATTTCAGCACGAACACCCACATCAGCAGTCCCAGCATGACGTAGAGGGGCACGTGCTTCACGCCGCGCAGGTTCAGCGCGACGAGGATGGCGAGAACCGCGAAACCGCCCAGGAGCGCCATGACGCTCAGCTTCGAGGTGTAGAAGAGCGCGATGATCAGGATTGCGCCCAGATCGTCGATGATCGCGAGCGCCAGCAGGAAGACCTTGAGCGCGAGCGGGGCTTTCGGCCCGAGCAGCGCGAGCACGCCGAGCGCGAAGGCGATGTCCGTCGCCGCGGGGATGGCCCAACCGTTGATCAGCGTCGGGTCGCCGCCGATCACGAGGACGAAGATCAGAGCTGGCGCGATCATGCCGCCGATGGCGGCGATCCCGGGCAGCTCTCGAGCGTCGACC
>JBCBRF010000245.1:0-4665 GCA_039819865.1 Pseudomonadota bacterium
GTGCCCGGCACCGCCATGAGACGGGCGACGCCGCCGGCGCGGCGATGAGCGGGACGGAAACCACCGGCATGCCCGCCCCCGCCCCCGCCCCCGCGCGGCGGGCGCCGGGCGCGCGCCTCCTGCCCGGCGCCGCGGCGAGCGAGGGCATCGAGGCCGTGCTCCTCTCCGCCCTCGCGCTCCTCGTCGCCTTCCTGCTCTTCGGCGTCGGCGTCTGGTCCGCCAATGCGAACATCTCCGGCGCCGTGATCTCCCAGATCGCGGAGCTGCGCGTCGAATCGAAGCGCAAGACCGTCCAGCACCTCGAAGGCGGCGTGGTCTCCGAGATCCTGGTCAAGAACGGCGACGTCGTTCAGGCGGGCGATCCGCTGATGCGCCTGGACCAGACCGCGATCGCCGCCAACGTCGCGATCATCGACGGCCAGCTCGACGAGTTGATGGCGCGCGCCGCGCGCCTCGACGCCGAGGCGCTCGACAAACCGGAGATCGCGCCGGACCACGAGACGCTGCAGCGCGCGGAGGCCCGTCCGCGCGGCGCCGAGCTGCTCGAAGCGCAGCGCATCCTGTTCAGCGCGCGCCTGGAGACGCTGAACCAGCAGGTCAGTCAGCTCAGCGGCCGCGTGGTGCAGACCGCGGACCAGATCGAGGGCGCTCAAGCCCAGATCGAAGCGCTCGACCGTCAGCTCGAGCTGATTCGCGAGGAGCTCGTCGACAGCCGCAGCCTGCTGCGCAAAGGCCTGATTCAAAAGACGCGTGTGGTCGCTCTCGAGCGTGAGGAGGCCCGGTTGGCCGGTCAGCGCGGCGCCCAAGTGAGCGAGGTGGCGCAGCTGCGCGGCCGGATCGCGGAGATTGAACTCCGCGCGCTCGAGCTTCGGTCGAACCGCCGCGAGCAGGCGATCACGGAGCTGCGCGACGTCGCCGCCCAGATCGCGGAGTTGCAGGAGCGGCGCACCAGCCTCGCCGAGTCGCTCGACCGCATGGAGATCCGCGCGCCGTCCGACGGCGTGGTCCACGAGCTTGCGGTGAACACGGTGGGCGGCGTCGTCACCCCCGCCAACCCGATCATGTATGTGGTGCCGATCGACGAGAGACTGATTGTCGAGGCGCGGATCGACACCGCGTCGCGCGACCAGGTCTATCCGCAGCAGGACGCGGTGATCATCTTCCCGGGCTTCAATCAGCGCACCACGCCGCAGATCGAGGGTCGGGTGTCGAAGATCTCCGCCGACCGCGAGTACGACGAGGCCACCCGTGCGCCATACTTCATTGTCGAGGTCGCCATTCCCGAAGACCAACTCGGCCGCCTGACGAGCGCGATCGACACCGATCTGGTGCCGGGCATGCCCGCGGAGGTGCACATCCAAACCGGCGCCCGGAGCGCGGCGAGCTATCTCCTGCGCCCGCTGACCGACAGCTTCAACCGTTCGCTCCGCGAGGAGTGAGCGCAGCCCCCCGCGACGGCTGAGACGCTGGACGCGCGACGACCAAACGAGACACAAGGGGCGCGTCGCTGCGGCGCGCCCTTTCTCGTTTCGCCCACGCCGCGCGCCCCGTTTCAGGCCGAACGCAGGAGGTCCCCCGATGACCAGCCAGGTTGAACAGAGATTGAGCGCTCTCGGGATCACGCTGCCCGATCCGGGCGCTCCCGCCGGCAACTACGTGCCCTTCGTCCGCACCGGGAACCTTGTGTTCATCTCAGGCCAGGTCTCCCGCTCGTCGGAGGAGCTTCTCACCGGCAAGCTCGGGTCCGAGGTGTCGCTCGAAGAGGGGCAGGCGGCCGCGAAGGTCTGCGGGATCAACCTGATCGCTCAGCTCAAGGCCGCCTGCGAGGGCGATCTGGACCGGGTCCGCCGGGTGGTGAAGCTGACGGGCTTCGTGAACGCGGCCTCGGACTTCGCCCAGCATCCCTCTGTGGTGAACGGCTGCTCCGATCTGATGGTCGCCGCGTTCGGCGATCTCGGCCGCCACGCCCGGGCCGCGGTGGGCTCGAGTTCTCTGCCCATGAACGTCTCCGTCGAGGTCGAGGGCGTGTTCGAGATCGTGTGACGCGATCCGCCTCGAAGCTGCTCATGACGAACCCGCCCTTGCCGAACCGGATGCTCGCGCGTCCGATCGCCCATCGCGGTCTGCACGACGCCGACCAGGGGGTGATCGAGAACTCCCGCGCCGCCGTCCGGGCGGCGGTCGAGGCGGGCTATGCGGTTGAGATCGACATCCAACCCTCTTTGGAGGGCGAGCCGGTGGTGTGCCATGACGCGACGCTCGATCGCCTGACCGGCGAGAGCGGCCCGGTCGCCGCGCGGACTCTGTCCGATCTCACCCGGATCCGACTGCGTGAGACGAACGAGACGATCCCGACCCTGGCGGAGATCCTGGAGATCGTCGCGGTGGGCGCGCCGATCTTCGTCGAAGCCAAAATCGACCCGCTCCCGAGCGGCGAGGTCAAGCCGCCCGAGGACCGTCGCGCCGCCTTTGAGGTCTTTGCGCGCCGGATCCGCGAGGCGCTGGACCGCCACCCGGGCCCCGCAGCCGTGATGAGCTTCACGCCGACCAGCGCGGCCTTCGGCGTCGACCGAGAAGGCCGCGCCGGCTTCGATCTGGCGCAGGATTTCCCGGAGCGCCCGATCGGGCTGATCCTGGGGGAGGAGGCCGAGTGCGCGCATCTGCCCCCGCTCCGCGACCGCCTCTCTTTCCTGTCCTGCGATCACGCCCTGTTGCCGCATCCGGAGATCCAGGCGTTCCGCGCGGAAGGCCGTTCGGTGATCTGCTGGACCATCGATGCGCCCGACCTGGCGGCGCGCGTTCGCCCGCTGTCCGACCAGATCACCTTCGAAGGCTTCCGGCCCCCAAGCGGCGGCTGAATCCGCTGTGCGGCGCCGCCCTCGCCGCCCCTGACCGGAACCGCCTCCCGCCCTACATCATTGTTCACGACGGTCAGCGGGAGCGGCGCGATGCCAGACGACGGTTCGAGCGAGCGCGAGACCACGATCGCCATCCGGGTCCTCGGCGGCCTGGACGAGATCGATGCGGCGGTCTGGGACGCCTGCGCCGCGCCGGAGGCGTCAGACGGCGGGCCGCCTGAGAACCCCTTCCTCACCCACCGTTTCCTAAACGCGCTCGAGGCGAGCGGCTCCGCGACCGAAGCGGCCGGCTGGGCGCCGCACCACCTGCTCGCGGAGACCGCCGACGGCGACCCCCTCGGCGCGATGCCGCTGTACGTGAAGACCCACAGCCAGGGCGAGTACGTCTTCGACTATGGCTGGGCCGACGCCTTCATGCGCGCCGGCGGGCGGTATTATCCGAAGCTGCAATGCTCCGTGCCGTTCACCCCGGCCACTGGCCGCCGGCTCCTCGCCCGGCCCGACGCGCCGCTGCCGCGCGAGACCATCGAGCTCGCGCTGATCCAGGGCGCCGGCCAGATCGCGTCGGAGAACGGGCTCTCCTCGCTCCACATCACCTTCTGCACCAAGGGCGAGTACGACCGCCTGGGCTCGGCTGGACTGTTGCAGCGCCAGGACCAGCAGTTTCACTGGCTGAACGACGGCTACGCCGATTTCGACGCTTTCCTCGACAGCCTCGCCTCGCGCAAGCGCAAGCAGGTCAGGAAAGAGCGCGCGACCGCCGTCTCGAACGGCGTGGAGCTGGTCACGCTGATCGGCGACGCGATCGAGCCCGCGCATTGGGACGCCTTCTGGCGGTTCTACCAGGACACGGGCTCTCGCAAATGGGGGCGGCCCTATCTGACCCGCGCCTTCTTCGACATCGCTCATCAGACCTTGCGCGACGACATCGCGCTCGTGTTGGCGCGGCGCGAGGGGCGTTGGATCGCCGGCGCGCTGAACTTCATCGGCCGCAACGCGCTCTACGGCCGCTATTGGGGCTGCCTCGAGGATCATCCCTGCCTGCATTTCGAGGCCTGCTATTATCAGGCGATCGACATCGCCATCGCCCGCGGCCTCGGCCGGGTCGAGGCGGGGGCCCAAGGCGCCCACAAGCTCGCCCGCGGCTATCTGCCGACGCCCACCTATTCGCTTCACTGGATCGCCAACCCGAGCTTCCGAGACGCGGTCGCGCGCTACCTCGTCGAAGAGCGCGCGGCGATCGCGGAGGAGATCGACGCGCTGTCCGAACACAGCCCATTCAAGAAAGACGGCTAGCGCAAACCCGACAGGAGATCAGACCATGCCCGCTCTGACCGACGACGCCCGCGCCGAGGCGCTGACCGATCTCACCGCCGCCGGCTGGTCGCTGCGCGCCGACCGCGACGCCATCGAGAAGACTTTCAAATTCAAGAGCTTCGCCCAGGCTTTCGGCTGGATGAGCCAGATCGCGATCGAGGCGGAGAAGCTCGACCACCATCCCGAATGGTTCAACGTCTATTCGAAAGTCGAGGTCGTGCTGACCACCCACGACGTGAACGGCCTGAGCGAGTTGGACGTGAAGCTCGCCAAGATCATGGACGCGGCCGCGTCCTGATCTCGCCGACTGCGGTCTCAGCCCGTGCTGCCGCAGAACCGCGCCAGATGCGAGATCGCGGCGTTGGAGTTCGTCGCCGCGAACCGCAGCGTCTCGTCTTCGCCGGGCCAGGAGACCGTCAGGCTCTCGGCCGCCCGCAGCCGATCCGCCACGTCGACCTCTGCGATCGAGGTCGCGAAGTTCAGGAACTGC
>JBCBRF010000246.1:0-4591 GCA_039819865.1 Pseudomonadota bacterium
CCCGCCCCAGGCGTAGTCGATCCGCACGTCAGAAAGTTGCGGATAGACCCAAAGCATCGAGCGCCGCACCGCCTCGGCGAAGCGCTTCGGGAACCGATAGCCATAGGACTCGGCGCCCCCGAACAGCAGCCGCCCATCCTCCGAGAACCGGAAATAGTTCACGACGAACTTCGAGTCCGCGACCGCATAGTTGTTCCGGATCAGCCGCTCGCGGCGCTCCGCGGGCAAGGGTTCTGTCGCCACGATGAAATTGTTGATCGGCATCACCCGCGCCGCGACCTCCGGGGCCAGATCGCCGAGATAGCCGTTGCAGGCGAGGACCACATGCTCCGCCGTGATCTCGGCCCTGTCCGTCGCGATTTTGGCGGGGCTCGCGGCGTCGAGCCGGACCACCCGGGAGCGCTCGAAGATCTCCGCCCCCGCCGCCTCCGCCGCCCGCGCGAGGCCGAGCGCGAAGCGGAGCGGATCGAGATGCCCGGCGCCGAGATCGAGCGTGCCGCCATGGAAGACCGGGCTGTCGACCAGCGCCCGGAGCGCGTCGCGGTCGAGCCCCTCGATCTTGTCGTAGGCGTACTCTTCCCGAAGCTTGCGCGCCTCCGCAAGGCTGCCCGAGACGAAGCGCGCGCGATGATCGGCGCAGATCAACCCGTCATGGACAGGCGTCGCGATGAGCGCCTCGGCGGCGAGGGCGCGCACCAGATCGACCGCTTGCGTCGCGATCCGCCAGAGCGCGTGCGCGTGCTCGCGGCCGAGCATTCGTTCGAGTTCGCTCTGATCGACCCGCTGCCCCTGGCCGATCTGACCGCCGTTCCGCCCCGACGCGCCAAAGCCTGCGCGCTGGGCCTCGAGCAGCACCACCCGGTAGCCGCGCCGCGCCAGATGAAGCGCCGCCGAAAGCCCGGTGAAGCCGCCGCCGATCACGCAGACATCCGCCCGGATCGCGCCCTCGGCCGCTGGGCGAAGCGGCTGAGGCCCCGCCGCCGCGGCGTAGGCGGACGGGGCGTGCTCGCCCGCGGGGTCGTTGGCGGTCAACAGGTCCATGGCCGCCCGGTCAGGCCGCTTCCAGCAGGCCCTCGCGCTTCAGCTGCGCATGGGTCTCGTCGAGCGAGCGGGTGAGGCGCTCGATCAGGATGTCGATTTCGGCGGGCGTGATGATGAGCGGCGGCGCCACGATCATCCGGTCCCCGACATGTCGGACGATCACATTGTTGGCGAAGCACCGCTCCCGGCAGCGCAGGCCCGCGACCCCCGCCTCGCCCGCGAAGGGCGCGCGGCGGCTCTTGTCCGGCGTCAGCGCGATAGAGCCCATCAGACCGACCATTTTCGCCTCGCCGACCAGCGGATGCTCGCTCAGCCCGGCCCACTTCCTCTGCAGGTACGGGCCCGCCACGTCCCGCACATGATCGACGATGTTCTCCTCTTCGAGGATCCGCAGATTCTCGAGCGCCACCGCCGCCGCCACCGGATGACCGGAATAGGTGTAGCCGTGGAAGAACTCGTCGCGTCCGATCACCTCGGCGATGCGCGAGGAGACGATCGATCCACCGATCGGCAGATAGCCGGAGGACAGACCTTTGGCGATGGTCATGATGTCGGGCTGGAGTTCGTAAGTCTGGCTGCCGAACCAGGCCCCGGTGCGGCCGAACCCGCAGATCACCTCGTCGGCGATGAACAGGATGTCGTGCGCGTCGCAGATCCGCCGCACCTCCGGCCAATAGCTCTCGGGCGGCACGATCACCCCGCCGGCCCCCTGGATCGGCTCGGCGATGAAGGCCGCGACCCGATCCTCGCCGATCTCCGCGATCGCCTGTTCCAGCTCTTTCGCGCGCTTGATCCCGAACGCTTCGGGCGTCAGGTCCTCGCCCTCGAGCCACCAGTTGGGCTGGCCGATATGATGGACGCCGGGGATCGGCAGGCCGCCCTGCCCATGCATCGCCGCCATCCCGCCGAGCGACGCGCCCCCGAGCGTCGAGCCGTGATAGGCGTTCCGCCGCGCGATGAAGACGCTCTTTTCGGGCTTGCCGAGCAGCGCCCAATAGGTGCGGACCAGCCGGATGTTGGTGTCATTCGCCTCCGAGCCCGAGCCAGCGAAGAACACATGGTCGAGATCCCCGGGCGCGAGCGCCGCCAGCCGCGCCGCCAGCGCGATCGCCGGCGCGTGGCTCGTTTGAAAGAACAGATTGTAATAGCTGAGCTCGCGCATCTGCCGCGCCGCGACCTCCGCCAGCTCCGGCCGGCCGTAGCCGATATTGACGCACCAAAGGCCCGCCATCCCGTCGAGGATCCGCTCGCCGTCGGAATCCGTCAGCCACACGCCCTCGCCCCGCGTGATGATGCGGGCGCCTTTCTTTGCGAGCGCCCCGTTTTCCGTGAACGGGTGCAGATGATGTGCGGCGTCGAGCGCCTGCAGCTCGGCGGTCGGCGCATGGTTCGTGATCAGGGGCGTCACAGTGCGGAGGTCCTGTGTTAGGGCGTCAGACGTTCAGCAGCAGATGCTCGCGCTCCCACGGCGAGATCTCGCGGTGGAAAGCCCAAAGCTCCTGGCGCTTGATCGCCTCGAACATCATACAGAAATCGTCGCCCAGCATCGCGCGAAGCTCATGAGCTTCCTCGAAGCGCGTCAGAGCCACGTCGAAGCTTTGCGGCAGCGATCGCTCGCCGTCCTCTGACGTGCCGAGCTCCGGCGCGTCCGGCGTGATCGCGTTCTCGATCCCGAGCAGCCCCGTCGCCAGACTGGTCGCAATGGCGATGTAGGGATTGCAGTCCATCCCGATCACCCGGTTCTCGATCCGCCGGTTCTCGGGCCGCGCGACCGGCGCGCGGAGGCCCGTAGCGCGGTTATCGTTGCCCCAGGCGAGATTGGTCGGCGCGCTGCCGCCGCTGAAGGCTTCGAACCGGCGATAGGAATTCACGTACGGCGCGACCAGGGGCATCGCGTCCATCATGTAGAGCTGCGCCCCGCCAACGAAGTTCAGGAAGAGGGGCGACGCCGCCCCGTCCGGATCCGAAAACAGGTTCCGGCCCGTGGCGCTCTCGAGCACGCTTTGATGCAGATGCATCGCGCTGCCCGGCTGATCGCGCATCGGCTTCGCCATGAAGGTCGCGAAGATTCCGTTCTTAAGCGCGGCCTCGCGAATGGTGCGCTTGAACAGAAACACCTGGTCGGCGAGCGTCAACGCGTCGCCATGGGGGAGATTGATTTCCATCTGACCCGCGCCGTCCTCCTGGATCAGCGAGTCGATAGGCAGGCCCTGCTTCTCCGCGAAGTCGTAGATCGTGTCGATCACGGCGGCGTATTCGTCGACCGCCACCATAGAGTAGGGCCGCCGCGCGGGGCCGATCCGACCGCTCCGCCCGACCGGCGGCTCGACCAGATCGATCGGGTTCGGGTTCGGCTTGATGAGGTAGAACTCGAGCTCCGGCGCCACCACCGGCCGCCAGCCGCGCTCCGCATAGCGCGCCAGCACGCGCTTCAGCACGTTGCGTGGCGCGTAGGCGACCGGGGCGCCGCTCCGCGTATGGCAGTCGTGGATCACCTGGAGCGTCGGATCCTCCGCCCAGGGCACGGCGCAGGCGGTGGCGATGTCGGGCCGGACCACCATGTCCGCCTCCGCCCACTGGTTCTCGATCGGCATGTCGACGTCGTCGCCGTTCACCGCCTGGTAGAAGATCGAGACCGGCAGCGAGATCGCGCCCTCGGGCGAGAACTTATAGGAAGGCATCGCCTTGCCGCGCGACATGCCGACGAAGTCCGGCACGATGCACTCGACCTCTTCGAGACGTCGCCCGCCCAGATAGGCGCGGAACGCCTGAGGGAGGGCGTCGAGCCACGCCTCGTTCTCAGCGCTGCCGATGTCAGGCGTCATCTCTGTCATTCCGAAGCAAGGCCGAAGCGAAGCGTCGATCGCTTCGAGAGGCGGGATGAACGACGCCGCACAGCCTGAACTCTCTGAGGGTTCGAGCAAAGCGCCGGAACTGTCAAGCGCCCGACCCGTCCGCGCCGGTCGGATGATCGCTATGCGGACGGCTTACGCCAGCGTCTCATCACAAAACGTGTTGCAGGCGATCGCATTCTGTTCAAGCGTGAAGACCAGCAACTTGGTCAAAGTCCGATCAAAAGGGGTGAGAGGATGACGTTTTCCGCACTGAACCGCCGCACGCTTCTTAAGGGCGCCGCCGCCATCGGCGTAACGCTGAGCCTGCCGAACCAAGGTCGGGCCGCCAGCGGCACGGTCAATTTCTACAACTGGGACACCTATATCGGCGAGACCACGATCGCAGATTTCACCGCTGAGACCGGCGTCGAGGTGAACTACGACATCTTCGCTGACAACCAGGAGCTGTTCGCGAAGTTCAAGCAGGGCAACCCGGGCTACGATCTGATCGTGCCGACCAACGACTTCGTCGAACGCATGATCATCGCGGATCTGTTGAGCCCGATCGATCATTCGAAGATCCCGAACAAGGCGAACATCGATCCGGATTTCCTGAACCCCGCGCATGATCCGGGCCGGAAATACACGATGCCGTACATGTGGGGCACCATCGGAATCGGCTATCGCAAGTCCCGCGTGGACGGCGTGCCGGACAG
>JBCBRF010000247.1:0-4590 GCA_039819865.1 Pseudomonadota bacterium
CGAAGAGACGTCCGACCCCAAGCCCGAGAAGCGCCATTGCGACCGCGACCCCGGCTCCGCCCGCGCCGATCAGCAGCGCCTTCTCGCGCCGCACCTCTGCGAGACCGCGGCGGAAGCCCTCCGAAAAGCCCCAGAGATCTGTGTTGTGGCCGAGGCGGCGGCCGTCGCGGAACACGACCGTGTTGACCGCGCCCACGCGGCGAGCGTCGTCGGACAGCGCGTCGAGCAGCCCGACGACCTCGATCTTGTAGGGATAGGTGACGTTGAGACCCGCGAAGCCGTCGGCCTCCGCCTGATCGAGGACCTCCGACAGCGCGCGCCCGGCCAGCGTCGCCTCGTCCATGTCGAACAGGCGATAGCGGTGGTCGAGGCCTTGGCGCGCGCCCTCCGCCTCGTGCATGCGCGGCGTCCGGGAAAGCTGGATCCCGCGGCCGACGAGGCCGCAGCGCACCCGCCTCGCCGCCGCCGTCTCCGTCCCATCCGCCATCATCCGCCCCTTCTGCTCGAGCCTAGGCGCCGCCCTGATTCTCGCCGCTGGTTCAATGCGTCGAACACATTGAACTAAGGCGTCAAATTCGACAGGGGCGCCCGCCAGGGATCGACCGGAGAGCCGCCAGCTTCACAACCGCGCGCGCAGGCCATTGGGGCGGGCGGATCGAGACGCGCCGCCCACCGCTGATCGAGAGGGGGCGACGGCCCCGGACTTTCCGATTTTCCTGTAGCTCAGATAAACAAGTCTTGCAGATTTCGAACGTTTCTTCCCTGCGCGCGGGTGCTAGCCCTCCTGAAACACCACAACGCATGGGAGGAGCTCGATGGACGCGACCGACCGCTCCGGCGGGATCACCAACGTGTCGCTGGCGATGCGCGCCTGGAACATCCGGCGCAAGGCGCTGCTGATGGGCGAGGTTCAGGGACAGGGCTATATCGGCCAGGCGCTCGGCGTCGCCGACGTGCTCGCGGTCTCGTACTTCCACGCGCTCCGGCACAAGCCCGAAGACCCGGAATGGGAGGGGCGCGACCGCTTCCTTTTGTCGATCGGCCACTACGCCATCGCGCTCTACGCGGCGCTGATGGAGGCCGGGATCCTGCCGGAGGAGGAGTACGAGACCTACGGGATGGACGATAGCCGGATGCCGATGTCCGGGATGGCGAGCTACACGCCCGGCATGGAGATCACCGGCGGCTCGCTGGGGCACGGGCTCGGCATCGCGGTCGGCATGGCGCTCGGGCTGAAGCGGAAGAAGAACCCCGCCTTCGTCTACAACCTGATGTCGGACGGCGAGCTCGGCGAGGGCTCGACTTGGGAGGCGGTGATGTCCGCCGTCCAGTGGCGGCTCGACAATCTGATCTGCATCGTCGACTTCAACAACCAGCAGGCCGACGGGCCGACGCGAGATGCGCTGGCGGTCGCGCCGGAGGCCCCGAAATGGGAGGCGTTCGGCTGGCACGCGCAGGAGGTCGACGGCAACGACATGGCGGCGCTGGTCGCCGCGTTCGACGCCGCCAAGGCGCTCCAGGCGCCGAAGCCGCGCGTCATCATCTGCAACACCAAGATGTGCAAGGGCGTCGACTTTCTCGAGTCGCGCGAGATCACCCATTTCGTCCGCGTCGAGCCCGATGAGTGGGCCAAGGCGCTCGACAAGCTGGAAGAGGGGAAGCCGCAATGACGCTCGCCTCCATGAAACGGAAATACGAGCAGCGCCGGGTCCAGCTCGGACCGGACGGAGAGCGCGTCGCGACTTCGGCGATGATCGCGTCGCTCGCGGCGGAGGGCTACGACACCGTCGCGGCGCCCTTCGGTCATGCGCTGGTGGATCTCGCCAAGACCGACGAGCGGATCGTGGGCTTGAGCGCGGATCTGTCGAAATACACCGACCTCCACGTGTTCGCGACGGCGATGCCGGAGCGGTTCTACCAGATGGGCATGGCCGAACAGGTGCTGATGTCGGCGGCGGCGGGGCTCGCCCGAGAAGGCTTTCTGCCGTTCGCCACCACCTACGCCGTGTTCGCCTCGCGCCGCGCCTACGACTTCATCGCCATGGCGATCGCGGAGGAGAACCTCTCGGTGAAGATCGTCTGCGCGCTGCCGGGGCTGACCACAGGCTATGGGCCGAGCCACCAGGCGACCGAGGATCTGGCGATCTTCCGGGGGCTGCCGAACATCGCGGTGATCGATCCGTGCGACGCCTCCGACATCGAGGGGATGGTCCCGGCGATGGCGGCGCATGAGGGACCGGTCTATGCGCGGCTGCTTCGCGGCAAGGTGCCGAGCGTTCTGACCCGGCATAAGCCCGACTACCGCTTTCAGCTCGGCAAGGCGCAGATGATCCGAGACGGCGGCGACGTGCTGGTGATCTCGAGCGGGTTGATGACCATGCGCGCGCTCGACGCGGCGGAGAAGCTCGCGGCCGACGAGATCGACGTCGCCGTGCTCCATGTCCCGACCATCAAGCCGCTCGACGTCGAGACGATCACGGCGGAGGCGGCGAAGGGCCGGCTGGTCGTCACGGCGGAGAACCATTCGGTCAATGGCGGGCTCGGCGAGGCGGTGGCGCGGACGCTGATGACCGCCGACGTGACGCCGACCTTCCGCATGATCGGGCTGCCGGACGAATTCCTAGAGGCCGGCGCGCTGCCGACGCTTCACGAGATGTACGGGATCTCGACCGACGGCGTGGTTCGACAAATCAAGGGCTGGCTGTAAGCGGCCCCGCAGGGAGGATGAGCCCATGGGGCTGCTGGACGGAAAATTCGCGATCATCACCGGCGCGGCGAGCCCGCGCGGGCTCGGGCGGGCGACGGCGGCGCTGTTCGTCGAGCATGGGGCGACGGTGGCGATCCTGGATCTCGACGCGGCGCAGTCGGAGGCGACGGCGGCCGCGCTCGGGCCCGATCATGTCGGCCTCGCGTGCGACGTGACGGACAAGGGGTCCTGCGAGGCGGCGGCGGAAACGCTGTTCACGCGCTGGGGCCGCATCGACATCCTGGTGAACAACGCCGGAATCACCCAGCCGCTCAAGCTGATGGACATCGCGTCCGAGAACTACGAGGCGGTGACGGACGTGTCGCTCCGCGGCACGCTTTACATGAGCCAGGCCGTGGTCCCGATGATGCGGGCGCAGAAGTCGGGCTCGATCGTCAATCTCAGCTCGGTCTCCGCCCAGCGCGGCGGCGGGATCTTCGGCGGGCCGCATTACTCGGCGGCGAAGGCCGGGGTGCTGGGGCTCACGAAGGCGATGGCGCGCGAGCTTGCGCCCGACAATGTGCGCTCGAACGCGATCTGCCCGGGCTTCATCGCGACCGACATCACCGCGGGCAAGCTGACCGAGGAGATGCGGGCGCAGGTGCTCGCGGGGATCCCCATGGGCCGCGCCGGCGAGGCCTCGGACGTCGCGGGCTGCGCGCTGTTTCTGGCGTCCGATCTGTCGGCCTACTGCACCGGGACCGAGGTCGATGTGAACGGCGGATCGCTGATCCACTAGACCATGATCGCTTTGCTTCGGATCGCGATCATGGCCTGATCTTGCCCATTGCCGCGCGATCGGACGGATAACCGGGGCCCACTTATCCTGATCGCGCTCTCCTTGTTGGTCGCGCGATCGGACGGATAACCGGGGCCCACTTATCCTGATCGCGCTCACTTTGGTTTGTCGCGCGATCGGACGGATAACGGGGCCCACTTATCCTGATCGCGCTCTGACGCGTCTTCACGCGAACAACTGCGGATCGGCGGCGGGGCGGACCGCGCAACCGAGCCGCTCCAGGATCGCGCGCACTTCGGCCTCATGGACCGAGGCCTCGGCGGCGACCCAGTCGGCGAAACGGGCCACGATCCGGCGGTTCATGCGCCGCGGCGGACAGACGAACCAGTAGGCCGGGAACTCGACCGCCGGGATCTCGGGCGCGAAGGGCGTCAGCTCGCCGCGCTCGAGTTCGGGCTTGCACAGCATCGCGCTGTCGAGCGCGACGCCGCCGCCCTGCTTGGCCATCTCGATCGACATCGAGGAACGGTCGAAGCGGAACGGATAGGCGGGCTCGGGCAGCTCGATCCGGTTGGTGGCGAGCCAGAGATCCCAGCGGCAGAGCGTCTTCACGCTGTCGATCAACGGCGCATCGCCCAGCCGCGCCACGGGATCCTCGATCCGCGAGAGGCGCGCCAGGAACTCCGGGCTGCAGAGCGGCAGCACGAGGTCGCGCATCACCGGCTTCACGGTCAGTCCGGCCCACCCGCCCAGGCCGTAGCGTAGGTCGAAATCGACGATCTCGGTCTCGAAATCGGTGAAGTCGGGGGTCGCGTCGATCCGGATCGCCCAGTCGGGATGCTCGGCCGCGAAGCCCGCGATCCGGGGGCCGAGCCAGCGCACGCCGAAGCTCGGGCTCACGCGGAAAATCAGGCCGCGCTGGTCGTGCTGGCGCCCGATCGCCCGGCGGGCGTTGCGGATGGCGGCGAAGACCTGGGTGGTGGTCTGGAACAGCCGGTCGCCGTCCAGGGTCAGCGTCAGGCGGCGCTTCTCGCGCCGGAACAGCTTCACGCCGAACTGGCTCTCGAGCAGGCGGATCTGCTGGCTGACGGCGGAGGGCGAGACG
>JBCBRF010000248.1:0-4552 GCA_039819865.1 Pseudomonadota bacterium
CCGCGCGGGCCGCGTCCCGCGCCAGCGCCGCAAGAGAGCATGACGCGCCGAGCGTCGCTACCCGCCTCGGGCTGGGGCTGGGGCTGGAGCTCGGGCCGGCCGCGGCGATCGCCGGCTCGTCGAGGACGGCCGGTTCGATCTCGGGGCTCCCGCCTATCGTGTCTGTGCTTTCCAAGCGCGTCCCCCTCCGCGCCGTTCTAGAGCTTGCGCGCGTCGGCGCGCGCTTGCGCCGAGACCGCTTCGCAGCCCGCGCCCGCCCCTGGCGCACGGTCGCCCTCGACGCCGCTCTCGACCCGCGCGTCCGGGATCGAAAGCCAGTGCACCGCGCCGCCATCGGGCCGCTTGATCCGAGACAGCCCGCCTCCGACGGCGCTCAGGATCGTACGGCAGGTCGCCATCTCGACCGCCGGCTCGACCGCCCGCGCCGCGGCGACGCAGCCGCTGTCCGACACCCGGATCATACTGACCCCGGGCCCGCCGCAGCGGCAGGCCAAGTAAAGCGTCTCCCCCTCCGGCGAGACCGCCGCCGTCTCGATCAGCAAATGCGCCACGACCGCCGACAGCGCGGGCGGATCGACGAAAGCGCTCTTGTCCTGGTCGGTCTCGATCCGAACCGCCAGACGACGATGCGCCATCTCGTCCGCGACGCGCGCCGCTCCGGCGTCGAGCAAAGGGCGCAACGGAAGCAAGCGGGCGCCGAGCGGAAGCCCGTCCCTCAGCTCGAACTGCTCATGCGCGCGCAGTTCTCTGCGCAGATCGCCCCGAAGCGAACCGCGCGGATCGAGCAACCTGTCGAGCGCCTCCGACTGCGCTTGCATGGTCGAAGCCCTTCCCTCCATGGCGACGCCCCTCTATTTTCCACAGGCATTGCGACCATCCTGCTTTTCTTCCTCTGATAAAATTCATAAAATTTTCGAAAAAATGAACGACCGCGACAATGTTTCTTAATACGAAGTAACGCTATGGATCACTTCACCTTCAAAGATGGCTCTTTACATGCCGAAGAGGTCAGCCTCTCGGAAATCGCCGCGGTCGTGAAGACGCCGTTCTACTGCTATTCGACCGCCACGCTGCGCCGGCATGTCGACGTGATGCGGGAGGCGTTGAGCCCGGCGCCGCACTTGATCTGCTACGCGGTCAAGGCGAACGGAAACCTCGCGGTGCTCGCAACCCTAGCGCAGGCGGGCGTCGGAGCCGACATCGTATCCGAGGGCGAGCTGCGTCGCGCCCTCGCCGCCGGCGTCCCCCCTGAGAAGATCGTCTTCGCCGGCGTCGGCAAGACCCGCGACGAGATGGCCGTGGCGCTCACCATCGGCCCGGACGGTCGCCCCGACGGCCCCGGCGTGTCCCAGTTCAACGTCGAGAGCGCGGAGGAGCTCGAGGCGCTCTCCCAGGTCGCCGAGAGCCTCGGCCGCCGCGCCCCGATCACCATCCGGGTGAACCCGGACGTGGACGCCAAGACCCTGGCCCAGATCTCCACCGGCAGGTCGGAGAACAAGTTCGGCGTCCCGTTCGCCCAGGCGCCCGCGGTCTACGCCCGCGCGGCCGAGCTGCCCGGGATCGAGGTCGTCGGCGTCGACGTCCATATCGGCAGCCAGATCACCGAGCTTGGCCCCTATGAGGCCGCCTTCACCCGCGTCGCCGAGCTGACCCGCGCGCTTCGGGCCGACGGACACCTGATCCGCCGCATCGATCTGGGCGGCGGCCTCGGCATCCCCTATCGCCGCTCGAACGCCGCCCCGCCTCTGCCCTTCGACTATGGCGCGGTGATCCGCCGAACGGTCGGCGATCTCGACGCGGAGCTGGTCGTCGAGCCCGGCCGCCTGATCGCCGGCAACGCGGGCGTTCTGGTCTCGAGCGTGATCTACCGCAAGCAGGGCGAAGGCCGAGTCTTCCTGATCGTCGACGCCGCCATGAACGACCTGGTTCGCCCCGCGATGTACCAAGCTTGGCACGACATTGAGCCGGTCGCCGAGCCCGATCCCCGCGCCCCGCTCGAGCCCGTCGACGTGGTGGGGCCGGTCTGCGAAAGCACCGACACCTTCGCCAAGGCGCGCGATCTGCCGATCCTCGAGGCGGGCGATCTGATCGCCTTCCGATCCGCCGGCGCCTATGGCGCTGTGATGGCCTCGGAATACAATGCGCGCCCCCTGATCCCCGAGGTTCTGGTCTCCGGCGATCGCTTTGAGATCGTCCGCGCGCGCCCCACATATGACGAAATGCTGAAGCGGGATCGTATTCCAGATTGGTTGCAGGTCTGATCTTATCCTCGGGAAGCGGCGCGAATCGCGCGCTGATCAGGTCGAGCGGCGATCGCGAACCGCGCGTTAACGCTTGGTCCCGAGGACTGGCGGGGGCTTAGGACTGGCGGGGGCTTAGGACTGGCGGGGGCTTAGGACTGGCAAAGCCTTAGGACTGGCTGGGGCTTTGAGGACCGGCGCAATCGGGACCACTGGCCGGTCGGACCGGGCGGCGAGAGTCGCCGAGACGCAGAACCGGCTGCGAAGCACGATCGGCTGCAAAGGCTGAATAGAAGGACGCCCTCATGGCAGACGCTCGACGCCCCAAGCCTCAGCCGCCCCGTCGCCTCGACGAGGTTCGGTTGACCAGCGGAGCGCCCGGCGGACGAGCCGAGCCCGAGTCGGAAGCGCTGAGCGACCGCGAGGCGTCGTTGTCGCGTCGTTTGGCCTGGCGCACCGGGCTGTCTCGACTGGCTCTGCTGCTAGAACGGCTGATCGCGGCGCTGTGGCCGACCGCCGCCGTCGCCCTGGCCTTTTTCGCGGCGAGCATCGGGGGGCTTTGGCTGCGGGTCGGCGAGACCGGGGCCGCCATCCTCTCCCTCGCCTTCGTGCTGCTGCTGGCCGGCGCGCTTTGGTACGCCGCCCGCACGTTTCGCTGGCCCTCGATGGCCGAGGCGAGGGCCCGTCTCGACCGCGGCCGCCCCGGCCGTCCGGTCGCGAGCTTCGACGAAACCCTCGCGCTCGGCGCCGGCGACGCCGGATCCCAAACGCTTTGGCGCGCGCACCGGACCCAGGTTCTGGCCCGCGCGGGCGACGCTCGGGCGGAAGCGCCCGACACCCGCGTCGGCGGCGATCGCGACCCCTACGCACTCCGCTTCTTCGCCGCGCTCGGCCTGCTCGCCGCGCTCCTGCTCGGCGCCACAAGCGGTCGGGTTTCGGACGCCTTCGCCCCCCAACGCTCCGCGGCCTCCGCGCTCGCCGAGATCCGCCCGAGCGTGGAGATGTGGGCGACCCCGCCGGCCTACACTGGCGTCGCGCCGATCTATTTCGACACCGCCGAAGCGCGCCTCGGCGCGCGCGGCTTGCCGGTCGGCACCGAGGTGACCCTTCGCGTGTTCGACGCGCCGTCCCGCCCCGACCTGACGCTGACCCCGGCGCCCGACGAAAACCCGCTGACCCGCGAAGGCGCCCCCGCGGACGCCGAGACGACGGCGGAGACCGAGGCTGCGGACGCCTCCGAGCCGGCCGTCTACGTGGCGTCGCTGATCCTCGAGCAGGATCTCCAGATCACCCTGGACGCGGGCGACGAGCGTTTCGTCGACCTCGCCTTGTCGGTGATCCCGGACGCCGCCCCGACGATCGGCTTCGAGGAGGATCCGAAACGCGGCTCCTTCGGCGCTCTCGAGTTCAGCTTCAGCGCCGACGACGATTATGGCGTCAGCCGGGCCTGGGCGACCATCGCGCTCGATCCCGAGGCGGACCGCGATCCCGCGGCCGAACCCCAGGACGCGTTCGAACTGGAGCTTCCGATTCCGCTGAGCGCGCGCGATCTGCCCCCGGAGGTCGAGCCGACCGCCGAAGAACTGACCGAGACGATCAGCGAAGACCTGACCGAGCACCCTTGGGTCGGCCTGCCCGTGGTGCTGACGCTGCACGCCGAGGACGACGCCGGCCAGCGCGCCGCCTCGGCGCCGAAGCGCCTCGTGATGCCCGGCCGCCGCTTCTCGGAGCCGATGGCGAAGGCCTTGATCGAGCAGCGCGCGAATCTCGCCTGGAGCCGCTACGGCGCGCCCCGGATCTACCGCATCCTGAACGCCGTGACCCGCAACCCGGACGCCTATTTCGAGGATATGGCGACGCCGCTCCTGCTCATCCGCTCGGCGATCTCGCGGCTCGACTATGCGCTCCGCGAGGACCAGCAGGGCGATCCGGAGGTCGAGGACGCGTTCGCCACGGTCGCCGAGGCGCGCCCCGAGATCATGGAGAAGCTCTACCGCGCGGCGGAGCTGCTCGAGGATGGCGGCCTCGACAACGCCGCCAAGCGGCTCGCGCGCGCCCAACGCCGCCTCCGCGAGGCGATCGAGAACGGCGCGAGCCAGGAAGAGATCTCAGAACTGATGCGCGAGCTGCGCGAAGCCATGCGCGACTACATGCGCGCCCTGGCGGAGCTCGGACGCCGCGACCCGAACATGGCGCAGCAGGGCGGCCAACAGGGCCAGCGCCTCGACATGTCCGAGCTGCAGCGGCTGCTCGAGGAATTGGAGAAAGCGACCCGCGAGGGCCGCGTCGAGGACGCCGAGCGCCTGATGGCG
>JBCBRF010000249.1:0-4539 GCA_039819865.1 Pseudomonadota bacterium
GTCCGCGGGCCGAGCCTCGAACGCCCGGCCGCGGTGAAATCGGTCTCCAAATCCATCGTGGCGCTTTTGCTCGGCGCGGCGATCGATCGACGGATCGTCCCCTCCGTGAGCGCGACCCTGGCCGAGGTCGCCCCGTCGCTGGTGCCGCAGAGCGCCGATCCGCGCGTGCCCGACCTGACGATGGAGGATCTGGTCACGATGCGCGCCGGGCTCGAGCGGACCTCCGGCGCGAATTACGGCGGCTGGGTCGCATCTCGGAACTGGGTGGCGGATGCGCTCTCCCGACCTTTCGTCGCGGAGCCGGGCGAGCGCATGCTGTACTCGACCGGCAGCTTCCACGTGCTCGGCGCGGCCCTGGCGGAGGCGGCCGGCGAGGATCTCCGAACGCTCGCCCAGAACTGGCTGGGACGGCCCCTCGGCGTCGCCTTTCCGCCCTGGCTCCGCGATCCGCAGGGCTATTACATGGGCGGCAACGCCATGGCGCTCCGCCCGCGCGACATGCTCGCGATCGGAGAACTGGTGCGCCGCGGCGGCGCGGTGGGCGACGCGCAGGTGATCTCGAAGGACTGGATCGAGGCGAGCCTGACGCCCGTGACGCAGTCGCAATGGTCGGGGCTCGGCTACGGCTACGGCTGGTTCATCGAGGAACAGGGCGCGGGCCCGATCGCGATCGCCCGCGGCTATGGCGGCCAGATCATCGCGACGGCCCCGGAGGCCGAGATCACCGTGGTCGTGACCTCGGATCCGACGCGGCCCGCCCGGAGCGCCGGCTATTTCGGCGATCTGATGGATTTGCTCACGGGCCCGGTCCTCAACGGCTGAGGCGCGGCGTCCGCCAGATCGTCGATGATCGGACAATCCGGCCGGTCGTCGCCATGGCACCGCGCGACCAGGTGCTCGAGCGCGCCTCGCATCGCCTCCAGCTCCGCGAGCTTGCGCGAGATCCGCTCCAGATGCTCCGCCGCGACGCGCTTCACGTCGGCGCTGGCGCGGCTGCGGTCTTCGTAGAGCGAGAGCAGCGTGCGGCAGTCCTCGATCGAGAAGCCGAGCGACCGCGCGCGCCCGAGGAAGGCGAGTTTCCGCACATCCGTCGCGTCGAAATCTCGGTAGCCGTTCTCGCCGCGGGCCGGGCGCACCAGCCCGATCTCCTCGTAGTAGCGGATCGTCTTGGCCGGCAGCCCGGTCTCCTGCGCGGCGTCTCCGATATTCATCGCGGTCTCTCCCCGGCCGGCGCCGCCCGCGGCCCTTGACCTTCCCGCCGCTGGAAGCCCCACAGAGAGGCGTCGAAGGAGGCCGGTTCGATGTCCACGAGCGCAGCAGCTGCAAAAAGCCTAGCCCAAAGCGAGGAAAAGACCCAGGAGGCGTCAGGCGAGGTCGCGCGCGATCCGGTCTGCGGCATGATCGTCGACCCCGCCGCCGGGAAGCCGTCGCTCGAGCACGCGGGTCGCGTCATCCACTTTTGCTGCGAGGGCTGTCGACGCAAGTTCGCCGCCGATCCGGAGGCCTATCGCACTGCGACCGACCCCGTCTGCGGCATGACCGTCGAGCGCGCCACGGCTCGCCACATGGCCAAGCACGCGGGCGAGCGGTTTTACTTCTGCTCAGCCCGGTGCCAGGAGCGGTTCGAGGCCGCGCCCGAGGACTTTTTCGGCGACCGCCCGGCGCCGGCGCCGGCGCCCGCGCTCGAGGGCGCGCTCCACACCTGCCCGATGGACCCCGAGATCGTGCAGGAAGGCCCCGGCGACTGCCCGATCTGCGGCATGGCGCTCGAACCGATGACGCCGTCGGCCGACGCCGGGCCGAACCCCGAACTGATCGATTTCCGACGCCGCCTGATCATCGGCGCGCCGCTCGCCTTCGGGGTCGCGATGCTCGAGATGGGCGGGATGCTCGGCCTGCCCTGGGACGACTGGTTCGGCGCGGGCGTGGTCGGCTGGCTGCAATTCCTGCTCGCGACCCCCGTCGTGGTCTGGATCGGCGCGCCGTTCTTCAAGCGCGGCTGGTCGTCGATCGTGACCGGCAATCTCAATATGTGGACGCTGATCGCCATCGGCGTCGCCGCCGCCTTCGGCTTCAGCCTCGTCTCGCTCCTGCTGCCCGGTCTCTTCCCGCACAGCCTCCGCGGCGAGGACGGCCCGCCGCTCTATTTCGAGGCCGCCGCGGTGATCCTGATCCTCGTGCTGGTCGGTCAGGTCATGGAGCTGACCGCCCGCGAGCGCACCGGCGACGCCATCCGCGCGCTGATGGATCTCGCTCCCAAGACCGCCCGACGGATCGGCGAGGCGGGCGTCGAGCAGGATGTCCCGCTCGACGCGGTTCGGGTCGGCGACCGGCTCCGCATCCGCCCGGGCGAGGCGGTCCCGGTCGACGGCGTCGTGCTGGAGGGCCGCTCCAGCGTGGATGAAAGCCTCCTGACCGGAGAGCCGATCCCGGTCGAGAAAGAACAGGGCGACCGCCTGACCGGCGGCGCGATCAACAAGAGCGGCGGGCTTGTCATGCGGGCCGAGGCGGTGGGCGCCGACACCATGCTCTCGCGCATCGTCGCGATGGTCTCCCAGGCCCAGCGATCGCGGGCCCCGATCCAGAGCGTCGCCGACCGCGTGGCCGGCTGGTTCGTGCCGACGGTGATCGCGGTCGCCGCGATCGCTTTTCTCGCCTGGCTGGCGTTCGGCCCCGTCCCGGCGCTCAGCTATGCGGTCGTCGCCGCCGTCAGCGTGCTCATCATCGCTTGCCCCTGCGCGCTCGGCCTCGCCACGCCGATGTCGATCATGGTCGCGATGGGCCGCGGCGCCCAGGCGGGCGTGCTGGTCCGCGACGCCGAGGCGCTGGAGCGTCTCGCCAAGGTCGACGCGCTGATCCTCGACAAGACGGGCACGCTGACCGAAGGCCGCCCGACCCTGACGACCGTCGAACCGCTCGGCGCGCTCCCGGAGGATCGGGTCCTAGCGCTCGCCGCCGCGCTCGAGCGCGGCTCCGAGCACCCTTTGGCGGCGGCGGTCGTCGCGGGCGCCGAGGAGCGCGGTGCGCCCCGGCTCGACGCGACCGATTTCGAGGCGGTCGTGGGCCAGGGGGTGCGAGGCCGCGTCGACGGCCGGACCGTCGCGCTCGGGAACGCCGCCCTGATGGCGGATCTCGGGATTGACGCGGGCCCCGTCGAAGAACGCATCGCCGCACTTCAGGAGCAGGGCCGCACCGCCATGCTCCTGGCCGCGGATGGCGCGCTCGTCGCCGTTCTGGCGGTTTCCGACCCGATCAAGCCGACCGCGGCGAAGGCTGTCCGGGACCTTCAGGCCGCAGGCCTGAGGATCGTGATGGCCACCGGCGACAGCCGCCGCACCGCGGACGCCGTGGCCCGCGAACTCGGCGTCGACGAGGTCCGCGCCGAGGTCTCGCCGGAGAACAAGGCGGCTCTGGTGGCGGAGCTGAAGGCGCAGGGGCGCACCGTCGCGATGGCGGGCGACGGCGTGAACGACGCGCCCGCGCTCGCCGCGGCGGATGTGGGGATCGCGATGGGCGCCGGCGCCGACGTCGCGGTCGAGAGCGCCGGCGTCACGCTGGTCGAGGGCGATCTCGCCGCGCTGCTCCGCGCCCGGACCCTGGCCGAGGCGACCATGCGCAACATTCGCCAGAACCTCGTGTTCGCCTTCGTCTACAACGCCGCCGGCGTGCCGATCGCGGCGGGCGCGCTTTATCCGGTCTTCGGCCTGCTGTTGTCGCCGATGGTGGCGGCGGCCGCCATGAGCCTGTCCTCGGTCTCGGTGATCGGCAACGCGCTCCGCCTGCGGGCGCTGAACCTGAAGGAACGACGGTCATGAAAAAGCGCGGTCTCGCAGCCCTCGGGGCCCTCGCCCTGGGCGGAGCGCTGCTGGTCGGCGGGCGTTGGTTCGGTCTTGGCGGCGCGGCCGCCTACGCCCCGGATCTGGCCCGCGGCGAGGCGATCTACGCGGAGGCCTGCGCCTCCTGTCACGGCGCCGCGCTCGAGGGCGAGCCCGACTGGCGGACCCGCAAGCCGAACGGCCGCCTGCCGGCGCCGCCCCATGACGAGAGCGGCCACACTTGGCATCATCCGGATTCCGTGCTGCTCGAGATCACCGCCCGCGGGACGGCCGCGGTGGTGGGCGGCGGCTACGAGAGCGACATGCCGGGCTTCGGCGAGGCCTATTCGGAGGATGAGCTGCGCGACGTCCTCGCCTGGATCAAATCGCAATGGCCCGAACCAATCCAAGCGCGCCAGGAGGCGTTGACGGCCCAGGATGAAGCGCGGCGCTGAGGTCGCGCGCGATGAACAGAAAGACCGCATGACCCCTCTCCCCATCTCCACGCGTCAGGAAACGCGCCAAAACCGCGCCATTTGGGCGCTCCTTCTCCTCTCCCTGGCGCTTACGCCGGCGACGGGACGGGCTGAGACCGCACACGGTCAGGGCCATGCGCATGCGGAGGCGCATGGTCACGCGCCGTCCGGCCAGCATGGCGGGGCCATGGCGCAGACCCCGACCGAGCCGGGGCAGGGCGCCTTCGCGGCCTTTGCGGAGATTGTCC
>JBCBRF010000250.1:0-4444 GCA_039819865.1 Pseudomonadota bacterium
CTCGGCGCCCCTTCGCGGAAGCCTCTCTCGGCGGAGCCGTCCTCGCCTGGACGCCGGCGCCGGGGATCGGGCGCGGGGCAAGCCTGCAACCGGCTCGCCGGCGCCGGTTCGCTTGCGAATCGGCGGGCTTGCGGCGCGTCCGGGCCTCGGCGACGCAGGACGGGCGAGGACGGATCGGTCGAGGGAGGCGCTCTCTAGGAGGAGAGTCGGAGCGGTCTCATCGCCCACCATTCCCCGGCGCGTTGCGGAGCGGGGCGGGGTCCAGGCGGACGGGAGGGCCTCGACGGCCCGAGCGGCCGCACTCCTTTCGCCCAGAGCGGACGGGAGGGCCTCGATGGCCCGAGCGGCCGCGGATCCCTCCCGCAAAACGGGTTCTCCCACCGGAATCGCGCCGTCGCCTCGCCCCAAGAGTTCAGCCATTTACGGTCGCGCCGAGCGCCGCGGCGATCGCGTCGCGGTCGAGGCCGGCCTCGCCGATCACCACCAAGCGCGCGACGCGCGGTTCGTCGGCGCGCAATGGGCGGTCGTAATAGCTCTCGACCCGCGGGCCGACCGCCTGGATGGTCAGGCGCATCGGCTTGCCCTCGACCGCCGCGAAGCCCTTCAGGCGCAGAACGCCGTGGGCCCGGAGGGTGGCGACGACGGTCTCCTCGAAGGCGGCCGGGTCCGCGATCTCGCCGCGCTCGACGCCGAAGCTCTCGAACGCGTCATGGCCGTGATCTTGGCCGTGATCATGATGATGATCGTGCTCATCCTCATGGTGGTGATCGTCGTGATGGTGGTGGTCGTCGTGATGGTGGCGATGGTGGACCTCCGCCCGCGCGTCCAGATCCGCCTCCGAGCCGACGCCGAGCCCGAGCAGCGCGGCGGCGTCGACCTCGCCTCGCGCGGCGAGCAGCACCGAGACTCCCGGCCGGCTCCGCGCCTCAAGGTCGCTCTTCAACGCCGCCGCCTGGGCCTCGTCGATCAGGTCGGTCTTGTTCACGACGATCAGGTCGGCGCAGGCGAGTTGGTCCTCGAACAGCTCGGACAGCGGGGTTTCATGCTCGAGCGCCGCATCCGACGCCCGGAGCCGCTCCACCGCCGCCTCGTTGGTCGCGAACCGCCCTTCGGAGACCGCCGCGCCGTCGACCAGCGTCACCACCCCGTCGACGGTGACGCGGGTCCGGATCTCCGGCCAGTTGAAGGCGCGCACCAAGGGCTGCGGCAGCGCGAGCCCCGAGGTCTCGATCACGATATGCTCGGGCGGCTCCGGGCGATCGAGCAGCATCCGCATGGTCGGCAGGAAATCGTCGGCGACCGTGCAGCAGATGCAGCCGTTCGAAAGCTCCACGACATCCTCGTCCGCGCAGGCCTCGTCGCCGCAGCCCTTCAGGATCTCGCCGTCGACGCCGAGATCGCCGAACTCGTTCACGATCAGCGCGATCCGCCGGCCCCGGGCGTTCGCCAGGAGGCCCCGGATCAGGGTGGTCTTGCCGGCGCCGAGGAACCCGGTGACGACGGTGGCGGGGATTTTCGCTGCCATGTTGCGAGCTCCTGGGCGGCGTGCGGCGCGTGGCGTCCGGCCGACGTCCATAGCCGGTTGCGGGTTGGAGCGGAAGACGCGCGGGCCGCGACGCTCTCGCGCGCTTTTGGACTGGTCGCTCAGGCCGGCCGGCGCGTGCGAAGGGGAACGTGCGAAGGGGGGGCTCGGGGGCGCTCGGTCGGCGGCGCACCCCACGCGCGAGCCCGCCCCGCCACCCGAATCGCCGCCCGCCCTCGAGCCTTGCGCGAGGGCCTCTGAGCTTGCGCCTGCGAGCGCGTCTGTTACGATTTCGTCGAAGCCAATTTGCAACAGGGTGGCGAAACGGTGTCCAGCGACGGCGATCAGCCGATGGCGCTCCCCGCCGCCGAAACGCGGGCCGCCGCGGAAAGCGCGCGTCCCTCCGCGGTCCCCTCCGCGCGCCCCTCCGCACGCGACGCCGTCGGGCCGGGCTCCGCCAGCGCCGCCGCCCGCGGCGACGGATCGAACCCAAGCGGTCCGGCGAAGGAGGGCGGGGCCGAGGAGCGCGCGCGACGCGACGGGCCGCGGCGCGACGGCGGGCGGCGACGCGGGCCGCGCGGGCGTCCAGGGGCGCTCGCGGCGCTCGATCTCGGAACCAACAACTGCCGTCTTTTGGTCGCGCGGCCGCAGGGCGAGGGCTTTCAGGTGATCGACGCCTTCAGCCGGGTGGTTCGGCTCGGCGAGGGGTTGTCGGAGACCGGCCGGCTGTCCGAGGCCGCCATCGACCGCGCGGTCGCGGCGCTCTCGATCTGCGCCGACCGTCTTAAGCGCCATCGGGTCCACCGGTTCCGCGCCATCGCGACCGAAGCCTGCCGCCGGGCCGCCAATCAGCGCGCCTTTCTCGACCGCGTGCGCGCGGAGACCGGCCTCTCGCTCGACGTCATCCGGACCGAGGAGGAGGCGCGCCTCGCCGTCGCCGGCTGCGCGCCCCTGGTCGATCCGAGCGCGGAGCAGCTTCTGGTGTTCGACATCGGCGGCGGCTCCACCGAGCTGATCTGGATCGACTTGTCCCGCACGAGTTCCGCCAAGCGCAAGGCGCTGTTGATGGCGTTGGCGCATGGCGCGTCCCGCTCCGACAGGGCCCGCGCCGCGGCGCAGCATATCACCGACTGGGTCTCGCTGCCGGTCGGGGTGGTCACGCTGATGGAGAAGTACGACTACATCATCGACGACGGCGAGAAGTTCGAGGCGATGTACGCTCATGTCTCCGAACTGATCGCGCCGTTCGCGGTCGGCGGCTGCGCGCCGACGCGAGAGCTGTTGTCGAAGCTGCAGATGCTCGGCACATCCGGCACGATCACGACGCTTGCGGGCGTGCATCTGGAGCTCGAGCGCTACTCGCGCCGGGCGGTGGACGGGCTCTGGATCTCGACACAGGCGGTCGATAAAGTGATCGAAAGCCTTGTCGAGATGAACGCCTATGAGCGCGCCGCGATCCCCTGCGTCGGCGAGGATCGCTGCACGAACCTGATGTCGGGCGCGGCGATCCTGCGGGCGATCCTGCGGATCTGGCCGACGCGGCGGCTTCGGGTCGCCGATCGGGGGCTGCGCGAGGGCATGCTCTACGGCTTGATCCAGGACGGCCAGCGGCGGGGCCGCGCGGAGCCCAGCGGGCGTCGAGGCGAACCAGTTCAGGCGGATCCCTCGACCACGAAAGGTTCGCGCGCGGAGGCCGGCGCCGCGCTCGATCCCGCGCCGGCCGGCGAGGCGGGGCGCACGCTCGATCCCGCGCCGGCCAAAGACCGTACGCCGGTTCGGTGATCGACGGGCCCTCAGGTCCGCGCGACGCCGTCGGGGGCGGGACCCGAACACCCTCTTCGGAGCGATCTCGGCGCCGGCGCGCCGGGCGCTCGCTTGGATCGGAGACAGAGATTATGGCCGACCGGCGCGGCGGACGAGGCGGCGGGCGCTCGCTGAAGACCCGCGTGAAGACCGCGAAGGGGCGCAAGCTCTCCTCCACCCTTTGGCTGCAGCGCCAGCTCAACGATCCGTACGTGGCGCTCGCCCAACGCGAGGGGCGTCGATCCCGGGCGGCCTATAAGCTCCTGGAGCTCGACGATCGGCTGTGTTTCTTGAAGCCGGGCCTCAGGGTCCTCGATCTGGGCGCCGCGCCCGGAGGCTGGACCCAGGTCGCGGTCGAGCGGGCGAACGCGCTTGGCGACCCCGGCCGCGCGCAGGGCAAAGTCGTCGGCGTCGACATTCTCGAGATGGAGCCGATCGCCGGCGCCGAGCTCATGCAGCTCGATTTCCTCGCCGACGACGCGGAGGAGCGGGTGCGGGCGGCGATCGACGGGACGGCGGACGTGGTGCTGTCGGACATGGCGGCGCCCGCGACCGGCCATAAGCAGACCGACCATCTGCGCATCGTCGCGCTGTGCGAGACCGCGGCGCATTTTGCGGCCCAAGTCCTGACGCCGGGCGGCGTTTTCGTCGCCAAGGTCCTTCAAGGCGGCGCGGAAGGCGGACTCCTCAACGATCTGAAGCGCGATTTCGCGAAGGTCGCGCATCTAAAACCGCCCGCGAGCCGCAAGGACAGCGCGGAGATGTATGTGATCGCCAGCGGTTTCCGCGCCGCCGGGGCGCTCGACTCGGATGCCGAGAACCCGGATACGGAAAACCCGGAGGCGGAGAACCCGGAGGCGAGCGCGGCGGCGGACGGCCCCGGGCCGGAGGGGCGCTCGTGAACCGGCGCGGCGCATCTCGTGGCCCCCGATCGGGGTTGTCGCTCCGGTCGCGCTCGACACGGGCGTCCGCGGCCCTCGCGCTCGGTCTCGCGGCCCTGTCCGCAGCGGTCGCTCCGGCGCAGGCTCAGGGCCCGACCGTCCGATTGCCGAGCGGCTGCCTCGCCACCGCGACGGTGGTGGCCGCCGATTGCTCGATCCGCCATGTCGCGCGCTGCGC
>JBCBRF010000251.1:0-4436 GCA_039819865.1 Pseudomonadota bacterium
CGCGCAGCCGGGACGGGCTGGGCAGCATCCCACCCGGAAACACGTACTTCTGGATGAAATCCACGCCGGATCGATAGCGATTGAACAACTCGTCGCGGATGGTGATGATCTGAAGCGACGCCGTGCCCCCTGGCCGCAACCGGTCATGCACCGTCTGGAAGTAAGAGGGCCAGTACTTCTCGCCCACCGCTTCGAACATCTCGATCGACGCGATCCCGTCATAGGAGCCGCGTTCGTCGCGATAGTCGCGAAGCACCAGCTCGACCCGATCGTTCACCCCGGCCCGCTGCATCCGCGCCTGGGCGTATTCGAGCTGCGAGGGCGATAGCGTCAGCCCCGTGACCCGCGCCCCGCGCTCACGCGCGGCGTACTCCGCGAAACCGCCCCAGCCGCAGCCGATCTCCAGCACATGGTCGCCCTGCTTCAGCGCCATCCGGTCGCAGATCGAGCGGTATTTGTTGCGCTGCGCCTCCTCGAGCGTCTCGCCCGCCTGCTCGAACTTCGCGGACGAGTAGGTCATCGAGGGGTCGAGCCAGAGCGCGTAGAAATCGTTCCCCAGATCGTAATGCGCCTCGATGTTCTTCCGCGCCTGCCGCCGGGTGTTCCGGTTCAGCCAGTGCCGCATCCGGTTGAGAGCGAGCAGCATCTTGCGGCCGGGAAAGCCGCGCGCCACCGCCTCGTTGTTCAGGATCGCGACGTCGAGAAACTCCTGCAGGCTGTCCGAGCTGACCCAGCCGTCGAGATAAGCCTCGGCGAAGCCCATGATCCCGTGCCGGATCATGCGCCCGAAAAGACGCTCGTCATGCACCTTGATGCGGCCCTCGGGACCGGCCTGCGGTCCTTCGATGCGAAAGGTCCGGCCGTCGGGCAGCTCGAACTCCATCGCGCCGATCTCGAGGCGGTCGACGATCTTGTAGACCGCCGCGAACCACGGCGGCAGGTCGCGCTGCCCATCGAGGCTGGTGAAGATGGTCTCGCGCCGCTCCTCGGACGCGTTCTCCATGGTCATTGCGGCCATGGCCAAACTCCCTATCGATCAACGCTTTGAAGCGGCCGCAGCGGCCGCGGACGCCCACGCCGCCCTTAAATCTGAACCTGCCCGCGCGCCTCGCCACCGACAAGATGCCGCGCCTCCGAGACGGGAGCGCCGCGCTCTGCGGGCGACAACACCCCGTCGGCGCCCGGATGCCCCAGAAACCGCACCCCTTTCAGCGCCAGGCGCGCGGCCTCCCAGTGGATCCCGAGGATCACCTTCAGGGTCATCATCGGATGGCTGAAGAAGCGCCGCGCGAGGTTCGCGTCGGTCAGCGGCTCCGCCGCGCCGTTCCAGGTCGCGATCAGATAGTCGCCCGCGCCGTCCCGCTCCTTGATCCGGAGCGCCAGGCGCTCGCCCGGCGGCGGCGCGGTGAAGTGGTAGCGCTTCGCCATATCGATGAAGGGCGAGACGAAGAACCGCTTGTCGGCCTGGTGCTCCGCCCCGTCCGTCTCGACCCCCGCCGCATAGGCGTGCTGGTCGCCGAAGGTGTTTTTCACCTCGTAGACCAGTGCGAAAAGCCGGTCCGAGGCGTCGTAGCAGTAGTAGACGGATAACGGATTGAACACGAAGCCGAGCACCCGGGGAAAGGCGAGCAGCATCACCCGCGCGGCGGGCGCGAGCCCCGCCTCCGCAAGCCGAGCGTCGACCCAGGGGCGCAGCGCGGCTCCCGAGCGCGGACCGTGATCCGCGGCGTGCAGGCCGAACACCCCCCAGCCCCGCCGGGCCAGCAGCCGCAGTCCCGAGAGCTCCGTCTCCATGCGGTCGAGATCGGCCCAGAGGCAGAACACGCTGTAGCGGAACTGATGACGCTTCGGGCGCAGCCTCAGATGCATCACATGCCCCACGAACAGCCGCGGCGCGAACGGCGTGAGACCGGTCGCGGCGTCCGCCTCGGGTTCTATGCGCTCCGCCAACGCCATCGTCACTCCGCCGCGATCGCAATCGACGGGCGCAGCGGCGCGCCGAGATCGACCGCCCAGTCCGGCCGCGCCCCGAGCGCATCCGCGACCCGCAATCCGCTGCGCAGCCCGTCCTCGTGGAAGCCCCAGCCGAGCCACGCCCCCGCGAACCATACGCCGCGACGGCCTTGCGCAAGATCGAAGCGGCCCTGAGCGTCGAACGCCGCCTGATCGAACAGCGGATGGGCGTAAGACCAGCGGCCGAACTCGAGCGCCGGATCGATCTCCTTATGCGGGTTGAGCGTGACGAACAGCGGCCGAGAACGATCGATGTTCTGCAGCTTGTTCATCCAGTAGCTCACCGCCGGCGGCCGCGCATCGGCGCCCTGCTCGGACATGAAGCACCAGCTCGACCAAACCTTCTCCCGGCGCGGCATCAGCGCGCGGTCGCGATGCAGCACGGCGACATTGTCGGAGTAGCGCACCGATGCGAGCAGCGAGCGCTCCATCGGGTCAGGGTCCGCCAGCAGACGCAGCGCCTGATCGGAATGGCAGGCGAGCACGACCTGATCGAATACGTCGTCCGAACCGTCGTCGAACCGCACCCGAACCTGCCCGGTCGCGATCCGCCGGACCTCCACCGCGCCGACGCCCGCCTGCGCCCGCGGCCCGAGCTTTTTCAGCGCCCGGCTCACATACTCTCGCGAGCCGCCTGACACGGTGCGCCACGTGACCTTGCGCTCGAAGCCCTCGAGCAAATGATGATTGGCGAAGAACTGCACGAGGCCCTGCGCCGGGAAGTCCAGCATGTCCCGCACCGAGGTCGACCAGATCGCGCCGCCCATCGGCAACAGGAACTTCTCGCGGAAATGCCGGCCGTATCCGGAGCGATCGAGCCATTCGCCGAGCGACAGGCCGTCCATCTCGCCCGCCGCGAGCGCGCCGCGCGCCTGCCGATGGAACCGCAGGATCTCGAGGAACGTCCGCAGGAACTTCGGATCGAGCGCCCGCCAGCGCTGCGCGAACACCTTATCGAGCCCGTCGCACGCATACTCCAGCCGCCCGCCGTCTGCGGAGACGGCGAACGTCATATCGCTGTCCTCGGTCGCCACGCCCAGCGCCTCGAACATCGCCGAGAGGTTCGGGTAGTTGTGGGTGTTGAAGACGATGAACCCGGTGTCGACCGGCGTTGCGACCCCGTCATAGTCGATCTCGACCGTATTCGCGTGCCCGCCGAAGCGCTGATCCTTTTCGAACAGCAACACCTCGTGGCGCTCAGACAAAGCGAGAGCGGCTCCGAGCCCGGACACGCCGGAGCCGATGACAGCGATTTTCACGTCGAGAACCTCACGGAAGGGATTGCCGCGCCGTCGAGTTACGAAGCGGACTCTTGAAGGGTTTCAAACGCCTCGAGCGCCCGCTTCCGCCCTTCGGAGAGCGGGAGCGCCGGGTCGGGGTAGGAATCGTCCGCAGAGAGCCCCCAGCTCTTCGGACACGCGTCGAAAAACGAGAGACCGTCCGGATGGGCCGCCGAGCCCATCTCCGTGTTGGCGTATTCCGGCAGCCAGCGCGCCACATAGGCGCCCTTGGGGTCGAATTTCTTCGCCTGGGTCTCTGGATTGAAGATCCGGAAATAGGGGGCCGCGTCCGGCCCTGATCCCGCCGCCCACTGCCAGCCCATCGCGTTCGACGCGAGATCCCAATCGACCAGACAATCTCGAAACCAGGCCTCGCCGACGCGCCAGTCGATCAACAGGTTCTTCGTGAGATAACTTGCGCAGAGCATACGAGCCCGATTGTGCATCACGCCGGTGACGTAAAGCTCCCGCATCGCCGCATCGACGATTGGCACGCCCGTGCGCCCTCTTCGCCACTGTTCAGCGTCGTCATTATCCTCACGCCACGGGAATTCGTCCCATTTCTCTCGCCAATTCCGCGTCGCCAAGTGCGGCGTATGATAGAGCAAGTGCCAAGCGAATTCTCGCCAGACGATTTCTTTTAGAAACACCTGCGCCCCGGCCTCGCAGCGCGGATTGCGCTCCATCGCGATCTTCGTGGCGCGCCAGGCCGACCGCGGCGACAGCTCGCCCGTTGAAAAATGCGCCGCCAATCGCGACGTGCCGTCCCTGTCCATACGATCGCGCTGATCGCCGTAGGCGCCGACGGCCTCCTCCAGAAACCAGTCCAGCCGTTCGCGCGCCGCGCGCTCCCCGATCGCCGCATGCGCCGCGACGACCGCCGCGCCGCGCCGCATCTCGCGCTCGAGCCCGAGATCGTCGATCGATGCGCTTTCGGGCCAGCTCTCCGGCGAAGGCCAGCGATCGGGCGCCGGAAGCGGCTCGCCCGGATCGAGCATCTCGAACACGGTGCGCGAATAAGGCGTGTAGACCTTGTAATAGTCGCCGGCCTGGGTCTCGACGGCGAACGGCTCGGCCAAGAGCGTTCCCGTAAAGCTCTCGGCGCGCACCGACGCTGCTTTGAGAGCGGCTTTCACCTCGGTG
>JBCBRF010000252.1:0-4435 GCA_039819865.1 Pseudomonadota bacterium
CTCTTCGGCTGCGGCTTCGCTTGGCCGCGGCGCATCGAACAAAATGTCAGCGCTGTCCGAGACGGCGCCGAAGACGCCGCCTTCAGTCTTTATTGTCGCTAGCGCCGCCTCGTGGTTGTTCGGAAGCGTCGCCGCGCATGCGTCGCCGATAACGAGACATTCGTAGCTGCGATCGATCGCGTCTCTCAAAGTGGAATGCACGCAAACGTCGGTGGTCACCCCTGCGAGGATCAGCTTTCGGATCGAGCGCGCGCGCAAAATCTGCTCGAGATCGGTCGCGTAGAAGGCGCTGTAGCCGGACTTATCGATCACGATATCGCCAGGCTGCGGCGCAAGTTCAGGAATGAAGTCCCAGCCCGGCTCGCCGCGCACCAGCAGCCTCCCCATCGGACCTTCGGCGCCGATCGCGGCGCCGCCGTTCTGCGATCTCCAGAGCTTGAAAGGCGACAGGTCCGCCAGGTCGGCGCGATGGCCTTCACGCGTAAGCACAACCGTACCGCCCCAAGAGCGGACGCGCCGCGCGACATCGACGAGCCGCGGCGTGATCGCCCGAGCGGCCGAGATGTCATACCCCATGGTCGCGACATAGCCGCCGGGGGCGCAGAAATCGCATTGCATGTCGATCACGATCAGCGCGGTCGCTTCAGGGCGAAGGTCGCCATCATGCGGCCAATGATACGGCGCGGCTTTGATCTTTCTGGATCTAGTCATTCAGCATCCATTCGCGGTCTGAATTCGGCGCGCGCATCCGGCGGCGCGACATGCGCTCAGGCGGTCACGAGCGGGGCGACGGGAGCGGCGCCCGGCTCAGAACTCAGCCGTTCCAGAAACAGGCTCACCACCGGTGTCCGTCTTCGCTTAGGCAAAGTGATAACGGCGAGTTCGGACCGCCGATTGAACTCGTCGGGCAGCAGCGGCCGCATCGCGCCGCGTTCGACCCATGTCGCGGCGAAGTGCTCCGGCATGAATCCGATGTGAGAGCCCGCAAGGATCAGGAACGCCGCCGCCTCAAGATTGGTGACCGTCGCGCGTATGGTGTCCTCCCGGTCGCTGACCAGGAAGAAGTCCTTATGGTTCAAAAAAGATCGCACGACTTTCGAGGCGCGCTTCACGCCGTGTCGCAGCTTCGCCCTGTCGGTCACGCTGAAAAGCGGATGGTCGGCGCCGCAATACAAAAGGTCGGTCTCGCTGTAGAGCGTCTCGTAGCGGAGCGTCGGCAATTGCTGCTCGATGATGCTCAGGCCGACATCGGCGCGACCGGTCGCGACCGCATTTTCGACCTCCGATGGCGGCAAAATGTCGATCGAAATTCGGGGCCCGTGCTCCAGCGCCGCCAGGGCGCCGCGGAGCGGGCAGCGGGGATCGGTGATGATATTGTCGATCATCGCCAGGCTGAGCTGGCCCGAGAGCGCGCCTTTCAATCCCCGCGCGCCTTCCTCGAAATCGGCGACGGCCTTGGCGAGGCTTAGCGATTTTTTGTGCAGCTCTTCGCCTCTAGACGTAAGCGAAAACCCGCCGCGTCCGCGCTCGCAAAGGCGATAGCCCAGCCGTCTTTCAAGCTGTGAAATCGTCGTGCTGATCGTCGACTGGCTGATGTTCAGCACGTTCTCTGCGGCGGTGAAGCCGCCGCATTCGACGACTGCCAGAAACGTCCGCAATTGCTTAATATCGAACTCGGATAAGCGCATCGTAGACCCGTTTCACGCCACCACCAGCGGCGCGATCCGCCGGGCTTCGCCGGCGACGCGCTGCTCGTGGCGGTGATGCTGGAGCTCCAGGAGCCGCGTCGCGACGTGCCTCTCGGAGGCCGACAACGCCGACGGGCCCATCAGCCCCACATCGCCCAAAAGAGCGGAGAGGGCCTGCAGCCAGCAGGTGTAGTAGGTTTCGTCATTGTCGATCGGCGCGGTCTTTTCGTGCTCGGTCACCGCGGCGATCAACGCCGCTTGAAAATCGCTGAGCGTAAATGCGCCGGCCTCTGAGAGCGCGATCGTCACGCCGAACAGTCGAGCCGCCCATGGTTCATCGAAACGCAGATCGCACAGCGGCTTGTCGGTCGTAATGCTCGATTGGAATGTCATGCCGACGCCTCCGCGACGGGGGGCAGGGTGGCGACTCCGATCATGGAGTCGCGGGTGACGAGGTCCGCCAGGGCCGCCTCGTCAAGGCCGTCGCTCCCCGCCGGGCGCTGCGGCAGAACAAGATAGCGAATCTCTGAAATGCTGTCCCAGACATGGATCCGCACGCTCTGAGGCAGATCCAGTCCCATCTCGGCGAGCAGTTTACGGGGCTCGCGAACCAGCCGCGTTCGATACGCGCTCGACTTGTACCAGGCGGGCGGCAGACCAAGCACTGGCCACGGGTAGCAGGAGCAAAGGGTGCAGACGACGACGTTGTGCACCTCCGGCGTGTTCTCGACGACGTGCAGGTACTCGGTCTCTGGCCCGCCGACGCCCAGTTCGGCGCAAGCGGCCAGGCCGTCCTGCAGCAGCCTCTCCTTAAAGTCCGGATCGCTCCAGGCCCGCGCAACCACCCGCGCGCCGGTCTTTGGGCCGACATTCTCCTCATAGTGCTGCACGATCGCGTCGACGCGTTCGCTCTCGATCACGCCGATCTCGGCGAGAAGAGACTCGATCGCCTCGGTCCGCACCGCCTGCCAGGGTTTGTTCAATTCGTCGTCGTCAGAATGATCATGCGGCATCAGGCGCGCTCCGCTGGGTCGAGATAATCCTCCATCAGGTCGACATTGACCGTGACGTTCTCCTCAGCCTGAGGCCCCCAGACTTCCGACGCTGAAAACGCGACATTGTAGACCGGTTGGACATTCTCCCCGGCGTTGTGGGCGCGGGTATCCGGGAGCACCCAGGCCTGCGCATTGACGATCGAGACGACGCCGACCTTGCCGCGGACGTAGTTCGTCAATCGTGTGTGGCCTTCAGGGTGAAGATTGCGCACGCGCACGCTGTCGCCGACGCTGAAGCGGGGCTTCATCTCGGCGTCCTTCTCATGCCGCCAGGCGCCCCAGCGAATCTTCTCCTCATCCGTAAGCGGCGTTGATCGCCGCGGTGACCGAGCCGGGCGCTTCGCCACTTTCGATCTTCGCCACGCGGCGATCGACCTCCGCGCGGTCGATGACGTTCTTACGGGTCAGGATGCTTTCCATCGCGAACAGCCATCGGCCGTAATACCCGTCCAGCAAGTACGACGGCGTCGACATCAATTCGATTTCATGGCGATGCTCGTCGAGGTTCCATACCCCGGTGGTGTCGATCACCTGGGTCATCGCGTAGACGCGGCCCTCCCACCGCGCGTGAAAGACCGGCTCGTTCGGCTCGACCTCGACTTCGCCGAAGCCGTGGAGCCCGCCCATGTCGTGTATGCCGTTCATCGCCGATCCCCGTTTTAATAGATCGCGTTTTCGAGCGATCGCTGCAGCCTTAGAAACTCCGGGTCGTAGCGGTCTTTCAGACTGTTGCTGCGGCAGTCCTGGTCAATCGTCACCACGGCGGGCGGGCCCTTGAGGACCACGACCCGGTGTCCGACTGTGATCGCCTCTTCAACATTGTGGGTGACCATGACCATGGTCTTGCGCGTCTCTTCCCAGATCTTCCGAAGAAGCTGCTGCATCCGCCGTCTCAGGCTCACGTCGAGCGCGCTGAACGGCTCGTCGAGAAGCAGAACGCGCGGATCGCTGACCAATGCGCGCGCGATCGCCGCGCGCTGACGCATGCCGCCGGAGAGCTGATGAGGATAACGGTCGGCCGCCTCCAGCAGACCCACCTTGTTCAGCATGTCTTCGACTTTGGCGCGTCGATCGCCGACGCCGCTCTGAAACCGTGCGCCGAAGCGGACATTGCCGCGCGCCGTCAACCAGGGGTAAAGATTATTTTCCTGGAAAATCAGAACAATATCTGAGGTTGGTTTTGTCAGGTAGCGCCCTCTGTAGACGACGCCGCCGGTCGGTTCTGGACGAAGGAACCCGCCAAGACTGCGCAGCAGGGTGGTCTTCCCGCAGCCCGAAGGGCCGAGGATGCAGGTGATCTCGCCTTCGGCGATCTCGATCGAAAAGTCTTCCAGCGGACGAAACGGGGCGTCCGACCGCGTCGCATAGCTGACCGTGACCCGGTCGGCCTTCAGCGCGATTGCATGGCCGTTCGCAGCCTTGGGGGCGGACGCGCTCTGCGCGGCTCCGGTCGGCGCCGTCGGTTGCCGAAGAAGCGCGCTCATGTGCGCCACCACAACAGTCGCGTTCCGATCATCGAGAGCAGCTTGTCGACGAGAAAGCCGGTCACGCCGATGATCACCATGCCGAACATGATCAACTCGTTGTTGAAGAGATTCCGGCCCATCATAATGATTGCGCCGAGGCCATCGCGAAGGCCGACCATTTCGGCGACCAGCACCGCCATCCAGGCGGCGATGAAATTGGTGCGCA
>JBCBRF010000253.1:0-4424 GCA_039819865.1 Pseudomonadota bacterium
CGACCGGCGCGGCCCCGCCATCGACCAGGAACCGACCGCCGCCGAGCACCGTGACCCGCCGCTCCCGACGCTCTCCGTCGGAGGCGAGCGCCACATACTGCTTGGCGTCGGTCCAGTGCCGCCAGCCGATCAGCGCCTCCCACGGGTCGGCCGGCGCATCGCCCGTCTCGGACGCCCCCCCGCCCTGCAGCAGGCCGAGACCCGCGATCGCGGCGAGCGCCGCCATGTGCTCGGGCGGCGCCGGCGTCGCGGCCAGCGTCTCGAGATCCCGCGCGATCAGCCCGGTGTCGACCTCTCCGGCCGCGAACCCGTCATGCCGCGCCAGCGCGCCGAGAAAAGCGAGATTGGTCGCCGAGCCCACGACCTGGCAGCCCGCGAGCGCAGCCCTCAACCGGCCGAGCGCCGCCCCCCGGGTCGGCCCGTGCGTGATCACCTTGGCGATCATCGGATCGTACCACGGGCTGATCTCGTCGCCCGCGACCACCCCGCTGTCGATCCGGACCGGCCCCGCCTCGAACGCGACGCCGTCCGGAAAGGCCAGATGATCAAGCCGCCCGGTCGCCGGCAGAAACCCTTTCGGCACATCCTCCGCATAGAGCCGCGCCTCGAACGCCCAGCCGTCGATCGCGAGATCGTCTTGGGTGAACGGCAAAGGCTCCCCGCTCGCGACCCGCAGCTGCAGCGCGACCAGATCGAGCCCGGTGATCGCCTCGGTCACCGGATGCTCGACCTGGAGCCGCGTGTTCATCTCCATGAACCAGAAGCCGTCCTGGCGGAGCGGGCCGGAGCCGTCGACGATGAACTCGACCGTCCCGGCGCCCTGATAGCCGATCGCCGTCGCCGCCTCGACCGCAGCCCGGCCCATCGCCGCGCGCACCGCCTCCGGCATGTCGGGCGCGGGCGCCTCTTCGATCACCTTCTGGTGGCGGCGCTGCAGCGAGCAGTCGCGCTCGAACAGATGAACGACGTTTCCGTGCGCGTCGCCGAACACCTGGATCTCGATATGGCGGGGCCGGGTGACGTATTTCTCGATCAGACAGGCCGGATCGCCGAAGCTCGCCTGCGCCTCGCGCTGCGCGCCCTCGAGCGCGGCCTCGAACGCCTCCGCCTGCTCGACCAGCCGCATGCCCTTGCCGCCGCCGCCCGCGCGCGCCTTGATCAGGACCGGATAGCCGATCGCGTCCGCCTCCCCCGCGAGGAACGCCGGATCCTGCCGCGCGCCGTGATAGCCCGGGACCACGGGCACGCCCGCCTCGACCATGAGCGCTTTGGCGGCGTCCTTCAGGCCCATCGCCCGGATCGCCGACGCGGGCGGCCCGATGAAGACGAGGCCCGCCGCCTCGACCGCTTCGACGAAACCCGGGTTCTCCGACAGGAACCCGTAGCCCGGATGGATCGCCTCCGCGCCCGTCGCCTGCGCCGCCTCGATGATCCGCGCGCCCTGCAGATAGCTTTCGGCGACGGGGGCCGGGCCGATCCGCACCGCCTCGTCCGCCACCGCCACATGGAGAGCGCGCGCGTCCGCGTCCGAATAGACCGCGACCGTCGCCACCCCGAGCCGCCGCGCCGTCGCGATCACGCGGCAGGCGATCTCACCCCGGTTCGCGATCAGGATCTTGCTGAACATCGGCCGCCCTCACATCCGGAACACGCCGAAGCGCGTGTCTTCGATCGGCGCGTTCAGCGCCGCGGACAGCGACAGCGCGAGCACCTCTCGCGTCTTCCGCGGATCGATGATCCCATCGTCCCAGAGCCTGGCCGAGGCGTAGAGCGGGTGGCTCTGCCGCTCGAACATCTCGATGGTGGGTCGCTTGAAGTCGGCCTCCTCCCCGGCCGACCAGGCGCCGCCCTTCCGCTCGATCGCTTCGCGCCGCACCGTCGCCAGCACGCCCGCCGCCTGCTCGCCCCCCATCACCGAGATCCGGCTGTTCGGCCAGGTCCAGAGGAAGCGCGGAGAATAGGCCCGCCCGCACATGCCGTAATTGCCCGCGCCGAAGGAGCCGCCGACCAGCACCGTGATCTTCGGGACCTTCGAGGTCGCGACCGCGGTCACCAGCTTCGCCCCGTCTTTGGCGATGCCCCCGCTCTCATAGCGCTGACCCACCATGAAGCCCGTGATGTTCTGCAAAAACACCAGCGGGATCCCGCGCTGACTGCAGAGCTCGACGAAATGCGCGCCCTTGAGCGCGGACTCGGAGAACAGCACCCCGTTGTTGCCGATGATCCCGATCGGCAGCCCCATCACATGGGCGAAACCGCAGATCAGCGTCGTCCCGTAGCGCGCTTTGAACTCGTCGAAGCGCGAGCCGTCGACCACCCGCGTGATCACCTCGCGGATATCGTAGGGCGTGCGCAGATCGGCCGGCACGACGCCCAGGATCTCGTCGGGATCATAGAGCGGCGCCTCGATCGGCTGACGCTCCACCCGCTCCGGCTTCGGCCGGTTGAGCGCCGCGACCGCGCGCCGGGCGAGCGCCAGCGCATGCGCGTCGTTCTCCGCCAGATAATCGGCGACGCCGGAGAGCCGGGTGTGGACATCCCCGCCCCCCAGGTCCTCCGCGCTCACCACCTCGCCCGTCGCCGCCTTCACCAGCGGCGGCCCCGCCAGAAAGATCGTGCCCTGGTTCTTCACGATGATCGCGACGTCCGACATCGCAGGCACATACGCGCCTCCGGCGGTGCAGGAGCCCATGACTACGGCGATCTGGGCGATGCCCTTCGCCGACATGTTGGCCTGGTTGAAGAAGATGCGGCCGAAATGATCGCGGTCGGGGAACACCTCGTCCTGGTTCGGCAGGTTCGCGCCGCCGCTATCGACCAGATAGACGCAAGGGAGATGGTTCTGCTCCGCGATCTCCTGGGCGCGCAGATGCTTCTTCACGGTCATCGGGTAATAGGTGCCGCCCTTCACGGTCGCGTCGTTGCAGACGACCACGACCTCGCGGCCCGACACCCGTCCGACGCCCGCGACCGCCCCCGCCGACGGGCTCGCGCCGTCATACATGTCATGCGCGGCGAACATCCCGACCTCGAGAAACGGCGAGCCCGGATCGAGCAGGCGCGACACCCGCTCCCGCGGCAGGATCTTCCCGCGCGAGACATGCCGCTCCCGCGCCGCCGCGCCGCCGCCCGCGAGCGCCGCCTCGACCGCCGCCCGCACCGGAGCCATCGCCGCCTCATGCGCCGCGCGGTTGGCCGCGAACGCCTCGGAGCGCGGCGAGAGGGTCGAGTTGAGCACGGCCATCAGGCCATCGCCCCCATCAGCTCGCGGCCGATCAGCATGCGGCGGATCTCCGACGTGCCGGCCCCGATCTCCATCAGCTTGGCGTCCCGGAACAGGCGCGAGACCGGCGTCTCGTTCATGAAGCCCGCGCCGCCCATCGCCTGCACCGCCTGATGCGCGACCACCATCGCCTCCTCGGACGAGTAGAGCACGCAGGCGGCCGCGTCCTGCCGGGTCACCTCGCCCCGGTCGCAGGCCTTCGCCACCTCGTACACATAGGCCCGCGCCGAGTTCAGCTTCGTGTACATGTCGGCGATCTTGCCCTGCATCAGCTGGAAACTGCCGATCGGCTGCCCGAACTGCTTCCGCTCGACCATGTACGGCATGATCTCGTCGAGGCAGGCCGCCATGATACCGGTCCCGATCCCCGCCAGCACGACCCGCTCATAATCGAGCCCCGACATCAGTACGCGGACGCCCTTGCCCTCCTCGCCGAGGATGTTCTCGTAAGGAACCTCGACATCCTCGAACACCAGCTCGACCGTGTTCGAGCCGCGCATGCCGAGCTTGTCGAAATGCGGCGACTGGCTGAAACCGGGCGTCGATTTCTCGATCAGGAATGCCGTGATCCCCTTCGAACCCGCCTCCGGATCGGTCTTGGCGTAGACCACGAGCGTGTTGGCCTCGCCGCCATTGGTGATCCAGTACTTGGTCCCGTTCAGCACGAAGCGGTCGTTCCGCTTCTCCGCGCGCAGCTTCATGCCGACGACGTCCGACCCCGCGCCCGCCTCGGACATCGCGAGCGCGCCGACGCTCTCGCCGGAAATCAGCGCCGGCAGATAGCGCGCCTTCTGCTCGGGCGTCCCGTTCAAATTGATTTGGTTCACGCAAAGGTTCGAATGCGCGCCATAGCTGAGCGAGACCGACGCGCTCGCCCGCGCGATCTCCTCGACCGCGACCACATGGGCGAGGTAGCCCATGCCCGCGCCGCCATCCGCCTCCGGCGCCGTGATCCCGAGCAGCCCGAGCGCGCCCATCTCCGCCCAGAGCTCCTCGGGAAAGCGGTTCGTTCGGTCGATCTCCGCCGCCAGCGGCTTCACCCGCTCCTGCGCCCAGCGATGCACGGTCTCCCGGAGCGCGTTCACCTCCTCGCCGAGATCAAACGTCATGGATGCGTTGAACATCGCGTCTTCTCCCTATC
>JBCBRF010000254.1:0-4392 GCA_039819865.1 Pseudomonadota bacterium
CTGCGGCAGGCCACAGCAGGAGCTGAACCAATAGGCGTCCTTTGCAATCTCAAGAAGAGTATCCGCTTCGAGTCGGTTTTCCTTTTCGGCCCTTCGCAGCGAACGACCACGCGTGCAAACCCACTCTGGCGAATTCGTCGGGCAGCACTACTAAAGAACCGGTTCATCCGGATCGGGATGGTGAGATCTCATTCTTCGAGCACCCTGCGCCGTTCGTCGAACTCCGTCTTGTCGATTTCGCCGCGGGCGATCTGGAAGGACGACCAGAGGAATAGTCCGGCCATGACGCTGGCCACGATTACGTCCGGCCAACCCGATGACGTGACCCCCGAATCTCATCCAGCCAGAACTGGAATCCGGCGGTCATTCGGCCCCTGATCTCCGGGGCCGTCAACGGTGCCGCGCTGTTCGATCTGAGCGGCGTATTCGGTCGGGGTGAGCCATCCGAGGCTCGAGTGGGGGCGTTCCCGATTGTAATCGGCCCGCCACGCCGTCAGCACCTCGCGGGCGTGTCGGATCGAGCGGAACAGCGTCTGGTTCAGCAGCTCGTCGCGCAATCGGCCATTGAAGCTCTCGGCGAAGGCGTTCTGAACTGGCTTTCCGGGCTGGATATACTCCCAGGTGATACTGCGCTCGTCGCTCCAGGCCAGGATCGCGTTCGAGGCAGCTCGGTTCCGTTGTCAGAGACGATCGCCGTCGGAACACCGCGTCTCGCCACGATTGCATCCAGCTCGCGCGCGACGCGCTGGCCACTGATCGACGTATCCGGAACCAGCGCCAGGCATTCGCGCGTGCAGTCGTCGACGACCCCGAGGATGCGAAAGCGCCTGCCGTCCGTCATCTGGTCATGCACGAAGTCCAGCGACCCGTTGCCCGGCAGGCGTTCGCCGCGCGAACGCCGAGAGGAGGCGGGCGTTCGGCCGGTCTGGAACCGCCATCGGCGCTCGGACGCCCAACGCCCGCTTGCGGCCGCCACGACGGCGCACCTGGAGCCTCTCCTCACGGTAGAGCCGCTGAACGCGCTTGCGGTTCACAGCGACGCCCTCGCGTCTCAACAGCACATGCAGCCGTCGATAGCCGAACCGTCGGCGCGCCTCGGCCAGCTCTCTCAGCCGCTGGCGCAGATCGCCGTCGTCCGGGCGCGTCGACCGATACCGTATGCTCGACCGATCAACGCCGATCACGCGACACGCCCGCCGCTCGCTCATCTCGTGGGCCTCCGCAAGATGAGCGACCGCTTCGCGCCTGGCGGCGGGCGTCACCATTTTCGCGAGAGCAGATCCTTCAGACCTGCATTGTCGAGCATGGCGTCGGCGAGCAGTCGCTTCAGCCGGGCGTTCTCGTCCTCCAACGCCTTCAGCTTCCTCGCGTCGGAGACGTCCATCCCGCCGTACTTCTTGCGCCAGGCGTAGAAGGTCGCCGTACTGATCCCGTGCTTCCGGCAGAGCTCAGCGGTCGCGACGCCCGCCTCGTGCTCCTTCAGGATCGCAATCACCTGCTCTTCGCTGAATCTCGATCGCTTCATGTCCGGTCCTCTCTTCAAGGCCGGATCCTAGCTTCAAGTGGAGGAGTTTGCGGGGGTCACGTCAGTTCGACGATTTGCGAGGACTTTGGCGCTGTTTAGGCTCCTGAGGCGGCTATTGTGGGCTGGTGAGCGGATACTGGCGGCGTATTGAGCGCGTTCGTCGGGACGTCGCCTCTCACGCCCGCATCGCCGCAGTGAGTTTGTCGACGCCGAGGATGTTCATCGCACGGGTCAGATTGTAGGCGAGCACGCTCAGCGCCGTCTCCGTTTTCACGTTCTTCAGTCGTTTCATCAGGAAGTGGGTCGCGCCCATCCGGGCTTTGATCGTGCCGAACGGATGCTCGACGGTTTCGCGGCGTTGGCGCATCGCATTCGGGTTCTCGTCGAGCCGCTGCTGCACGGCGTCGACCAAATGCTCGTGCTCCCACCGTGAGATGCGCCGCTCCTTGGCGGTCGTACACTGATCCTTTATTGGGCAGCGCTGGCACGCCACCGTCAAATACTTGTGGAGCGTCATGCCGTTCTCGACGCTCTTCGTGCGGCGGATCAGGCGTTGGTTGGCGGGGCAGATGGAGACATCGTCTTCTGGGAGATAGCGAAAGTCGGCCTTCGCGAACCGACCAGCGGCGCTGGAGCCAGACGTTTGCACCTTCGGCACCGTCACGATCGCGCCCGCTTCATGACTGGCCCGGATTTCTTCGCCGCTGAAGTACCCGCGGTCGGCGACCACATCGATCTTTTCGACCCGAAGCGCCGTTTTCGCCGCCTTTGACATCCGCGAGAGTTGCTCCCGATCCGAGCCGGTCGTCACCACGTCATGGGCGACGATGAGATGGTTTTCCGTATCGACCGCGGCCTGCACATTATAGCCGACCACACCGGACCCGCGGCCGCTCGTCGCCATCGAGCGCGCATCCGGATCGGTGAGCGAGATCTGGCCGTCCTCGCTCTCTAAGCGTTGCTTCTCCAGGGCCTTCAGGCGCTCCATCTCTTCCCGGAGCTTTGCCAGCTTCTCATTGAGCCGCGTCTTGCGCATCGCGATCGCGTCGGTCGGGTCCTGGCGGTCGGCGCTGTCGAGTTGCTGGAGATAGCGCGCGACGCTTTCGTCGATCTGCTTTAAGCGCCGCTGCATTTTGGCGGCGGTGACGTTGCGGTCGCGGTTGTTGACCGCCTTGAACTTACTGCCGTCAATGGCGACACTCGCCTTCTTCAAGAGACCGACCTGGCGGCAAAGATCGACGAACCGCGCACAGGTCTTGCGGATCGCGGGCCCATTATCGCGACGGAAGTCGGCGATAGTCTTGTGATCCGGCGCGAGCCGTCCGGTGAGCCACATCGCCTCAACGTTCCGCCCCGCCTCGCGCTCCAGTCGACGGCTCGACTGAATGCTATTCAGGTAGCCGTAGATGTAGAGTTTCAGCAGAACCGCCGGGTGATAGGCGGGACGTCCCGTCATTTTCGGATCGACGCCGGCGAAGCCCATCTCGAAGAGATCCAGTCCGTCGACGAACACATCGACCGCCCGAACGGGATTATCCTCGGCGATCCAATCGTCCAAATGCTCCGGGAACATCGTCGACTGATCGCGAGCCACACCCTCGACAAAACGCTTCATACAAGACCTCGATCCAGTTCGAGGCTATCATACCGCATCTCGCGTTTTCACACAGCCAGGGTCAACAGCAGCGGTTTGCGAGCGGTCTTCGGATGACCGCTTGACGGCGACAAGCAGTCGTCACGCGACTGTTGGCCATCGCGATGCCAAACGACTTTGGGCGTGGAAGCCAGTCCCTCCGCAGGCGTTCCAGGTGAGCGAAAGCCCTTTCTCATATTCGTCGAGAGGTTTGGGCACCTTGTGCTTTGGCCTCGACGCGAGCGCGTTTGGCTTACCGACGCCCACCGTCGATGCCTGACATCGTCCTTTGACGGACTGTCATCCACTTCTGAAATCGACAAGGGCTAAAAGCGGCAGGTGATGTCGCGCCTAGGCGGGACAGGGCCCTGGGCGACACGCCCCACTATTGCCATCATTGCTGCCGCCCCGGAGGTCCCATGCATCCGCATGTTCTGTTGATCCGCCACGATGACGATCCAACGGACGACCGGGTGGAAACGTGGTTTACCGCCCAAGGGTCGGTGATTGAAACGGTGCGCCCATACCGTGGCGAACGGATCCACGCATCGCCCGACGAATTCGCCGCGACGGTCCTGTTTGGCGGGCTGTTTCCCGCGACTGAGAGTGCGCGATATCCGTTCCTGTCCGACGAGCAGGCATGGATCGACCGATGCCTTGTCGCGGGTACGCCCATGCTGGGGATCTGCCTAGGAGCGCAGTTGATTGCACAACATCTAGGCGCGCGGGTCGGCCCAGCGCCGGATGGCACCCATGAGTTCGGCTATTATGAAGTCACACCAACCGATGCGGGCACGGCGATGTTTCCCTCGTCGCTCTATGTGGCGCAATCGCATTATCACGGCTTCGAGATCCCCGAGGCAGGGGAGCGGCTCGCGGAGAGCGCAGCGTTCCCGAACCAAGCCTTCCGTTTCGGCGAGCGGGTGGTGGGGTTTCAGTTCCATGCCGAGCAACGTCCGACTGGATTTCGTCGCTGGCAGGCGCAGCATGAGCACTACTACCGTCGGCCTGGTAGCCAGCCTCGAACAACGCAAGACGCGCTGATGAAGGCGCACGATACGGTGATGGGGGAATGGTTAGAGGGCTTCCTCGCGACCCATTTCGCGTCCTGCGTCCGTGGTGGCAGGTCAGGGGACCACGCCGCCTTGGATCGTCGTTCGCTCGGACTGGTACCGGATGGGGTGGCCGCGACTTAAGTCTCACCGGTCTCTGAGCTCGCTTCCGCGATAGCAAA
>JBCBRF010000255.1:0-4281 GCA_039819865.1 Pseudomonadota bacterium
GGATGCCGAGCAGGCCGAAGACGATCAGAAACAGCGCCATGATGGTCTCGAGAAAGTCCTTCTTCACGAGGCCGATCAGGCCGCCGATCAGGGCGAGAAGCGGCAGCAGCGGGATGCCGTAAACATCGGTGGGCATTGGTGAAACTCCCCTTGTTGTAGGGCGGCCGAGCGGACGCCGATCCGGCGCGCGCCGACCGCGGGACGCTGCTTAACCGATAACGCGTGCGCGATCCTGCCTGAACGCGCCGCTCTGCGCACATGTCGCGGTCTTTGGCGCCGGCGCCACGGTGTCGCGCGGCCCGCCCCAGGCTCGCCCGCCCCAGACCCGCCCGCCTCAGGTCCGCCCCTGGCGCTCTTGGGGATCATGGCGTCTGCGCCTGCGCCCCGGCTCCGAGTAGAACAGCTTATGAATAGTGGCAGTCTTAATGGTTAAAAAGCCGCTAATCGATAATTGAAAGACTTTCAAAAGACTTGCCGTCGATATTGGGCGGCGTGGGAATTTCAATGGGAGAGGGGCAGGTCATGAAATTTTTCGTTGTCGCCGCGCTGGCGGGCGTGGCGGTCTCCGGGGCGGTCTCGGGGTGCGCGACCATCACCCGGGGCGGCGACGACGCCGTCCGCTTCGTCGCCGACGGCGTTCCCGAGGCCCGCATGGTCACCTCCCACGGCTTCAGCTGCGTTACGCCCTGCACCCTCGAGGTGCCGAGAGACCGCAGCTTCGAGGCCGTTTTCACCGCGCCCGACGGCTCGGTGAGGCGCGTCAGCGCGGTTTCGGACTATTCGAAGGAAGGCGTGGGCGCCCATGCCGGCAATCTGCTGCTCGGCGGGATCGGCGGCCTCGTCGTCGATGGGGTCACGGGCGCGAACAAGGACATCTTCCCGAACCCGGTCGTCGCCGAATTCGACGCGCCGGAACTCCGCGCGCCGGACGTGAACGCCGCGATGCGCGCGCCGTCCCGGATCGACCCGGACCCTGTCGGCCCCGGTCCGCAGGCCGGCTCCTGACGCGCCCAAGCCTTGGCGGCGCGCCCTCAGATCCCGAGTTGCGTCCGCACGATCGGCGCAAGGCCCTTGAACGCGATCCAGAGCAGATAGCCGCCGGCGACGTAGCGCAGGCCCTTTTCGTTGTAGAGGATCAGCGCGCCTCCGATCAGCGCAAGCAGCGGTTCGAGCGGCACCGTCATTATCGCCCCCTTTTCTGTCGTTCGACCTATCGGCGTTCGACGCCGCCCCCAGCGACGCGCAAGAAAACTAACTGGCCCCGAGCCGAAGCGGCAGGCGGAATTCTGTCGCTGCGGCGGCGGCCGCCGCAGAAGCGCGCTCCCGTCGTTACGGCTCTTCGGCGCCGATCGGCCGGGCCAGCGGTTCGAGCGCTCTTTGCGCGTCGCGACCGATGGTCAGCAACGCGGGCACGAGGAACAGCACGTAGAACGTCGCCATCCCGAGGCCGAAGACGATGGTCACCGCCATCGGCAACAGGAACTGCGCCTGCAGGCTGGTCTCGAACAGCAGCGGCGTGAGCCCCAGTATTGTCGAGACCGAGGTCAGCAGCACGGCGCGAAAACGGTCGACGCTCGCCCCGATCGCCGCCGTCTCGAAATCCTCCCCGGTCTCCCGCCGCTCCCCGAACCGCGACACCAAAATGATGGAATCGTTCACCAGAATGCCGGACAAGCCGAGCAGCCCGATGAAGCTCAGGATCGTCAGCGGGATGCCCATCAGCGCGTGTCCGTAGAGCGCGCCGACCAGGCCGAACGGGATGATCGCCATCACGGCCAGCGGCCGCCAGTAACTCGCCATCTGCCAGGCGATGATGATGTAGATCGCGCCGAGCGCGGCCGCCGTGCCGATTCCCAGATCGCCGAACGCCTTAGCCTGCTCCTCGGCCCGGCCCGAATAGCTGACTGCGACCCCGAACTCATCCCGCAGCGCGGCCTCCGGCCCAGACCGGAGGGCGGCGATCACCTGTCCGGTCGAGGTGACGCTCGGGTCGATATCCGCCGTCACCGCCACCGTCGTCGCTCCGTCGCGGCGTTGGATGATCGAAAAGCCCTGGCGCTCCACCAGTTCCGCAACCTCGCCGAGCGGCACGAACACGCCGCTCGGGCTTCGCACCTCGAGTTGCCGGAGCGCGCCGACGCCGCCTTCGATCCGCTGCGCGACCCGAACCTCGATCTCCTCGTCCTGGGTGGCGATCCGACGCGCCACGCGGCCGTCGATCGCGTCTCGGATCTGCTGCCCGAGGCTGTCCGCCGTGAACCCTAGGGTGGAGCCCCGGGGCGTCAGCCGGATGCCGAGCTCGGGTTTGCCGTATGGCAGATCGTCCTCCACGCCGGAGACGCCGGGATAGCCCGAGACGATCCGCACCATCTCCTGCGCCGCCGCCTTCAGCCGCGTCGGATCCGGCCCCGAGATCCGCACGTCGAGGTCCCGCCCCGGCGGACCGCCGCGCGCCTCGGAGATCGCGAGTTCGAGCACCCCGGGGATCGCCGGGACGGCGTCTCGCCAGGCCCTCACGACCGTCGGCGTGCGCACGGTGCGCGCCTCGGAGGAGGTCAATTCGACGGCGATCACGGCGAGGTTGTCCCCGCGCGACCCGCCGCCGCCGATCGCGCCGCCGCCGCCGGACCCCTGCCCGAGGGTGGTGAAGCTGGCTTTCACGAGCCTCTCCCCGGTCGGAGCGCCGAGCTCGGCCTCCGCCTTCCGCAACGCCCGCTCGATCCGCGCCAGCGCCGCCAGCGCGTCCGCCTCCGGCAACCCGGCCTGGAACACGATGTTGGCGTTGATGTTTTCCGCCTCCGGCGAGGGGAAGAACACGAACGGCACGCGTCCGCCGATCAGCAGTCCGACGCCGAGAATGAAAGTCGCGACGCTGAAGGCGACGGTGGCGTAGGGCGCCCGCACCGAGATCGTCGCGAGCGGCCGGATCACCCTCATTCGGAACCGGTCGAACCCGCGATCGAAGCCGCGGCGGAACCGGCTCTCGCCGTCGGCGCGCCCCGCCCGCCGCTCGATTGCGATGAACAGGGCCAGGCTGGCGGCGCCGAGCGCCACCGGGAACAGCAGGTCGAGCGATCCGGCCAGCGCCGAGAGCGGACCGTGGAGCGCGCCAAGCCCGACCCCGTCGGCGAACCCTTCCGAATAGGCGAGCGCCGCCAGCAAGCCCGAGGCCGCGGCCGCCAGCGCGCCCGCCCGCAGGATCGAGAGGCCCCGCCGCCGCCGCGCGCCGAGCGCATGCGCCAGGTGCCCCGGCAGCACCAGGAAGCACTCGATGATGCTCGCGACCAGAACGGCGATCGCGACGAGGGGCAGCGCCCCCATGATCTGCCCGATCACGTCTTGGATCAGCAGGATCGGCGCGAACGCCGCCGCCGTGGTCAGGATCGAGGCGGTCACCGGCGACATCATCCGCGTCGCCCCGTTGATCGCGGCCTCCTCCGGATCGTCGCCCATCTCCAGGCGCGTCGCCGTGTGTTCTCCGACCACGATGGCGTCGTCCACGATGATCCCGAGCGTCATGATCAGCGCGAACAGCGAGATCATGTTGAGCGTCTGCCCGCTGGCGAACATGAACCCGAGCGCGGCCAGCAGCGAAATCGGCACGCCCGCCATCACCCAGAACGCGATCCGGCCGTCGAGAAAGACGTAGAGAATCAACGCCACCAGGATCAGCCCGCCGAGACCGTTCTTGACCAGCAGGCCGATCCGCTCCGCCACCCGGTCGGCGGTGATCTGGTAGACCGCGATATCGACGGAATTCGGAATGTCGCGCCGCGCCTCCGCAAGCGCGATCCGCATGGTCTCGGCCATCTTGAGCGTATCCGCGCCGACGGCGCGCTTCACGCTGAGCTCGACCGCGGGTTGCCCTTCCCGGAGGCCGCGGACCCCTTGATCGTCCGGCGTCGCGGTGACCAGCGCCAGGTCGCGGACCAGGATGCGCTCGCCCGAGGGCAGCGTCTTCACCTCGACCGCGCCCAGCGTCAGCGGCGTCTCCCGATCGCCGAGCGTGCGCACCTGACGCTCGAGCGTTCCGTCGAGCGAGCCCGACGGCAGGTCTTCGGAATTGTCGCCGATCGCCCGCGCCACGTCCGCGACCGTGAGATCGAGCCGCCGCAAGTCTGTCGCGCCGATCTCGACGAGATACTGCGTGTCCCGCGCGCCGACCAAGTCGACCTGATCGATTCCCGCGTCGATCAGGTCGTCCCGCATCCGCCGGGCGAAAGCCTTGAGCGTCGCCTCTTCGAACGGGCCCGAGACCGCGATCTTGGCGACCGTTTCATA
>JBCBRF010000256.1:0-4242 GCA_039819865.1 Pseudomonadota bacterium
CGCGTCCGGCTCGTCGCCGAGGAGGCTGGTCATCGCCCGGATCGCCGCGCGGAGCGAGACGAACAGGGGCAGCGCCAGAGACGACGGCGCCGGCGGAGGCTTATGACGAGGCGGTGTCGCAGCAAGTGCTCGTTCGGATGGCGCGGGATACGGGCCGCGCGCTCCGGGCCGGGATCTCCGTGATCGTGGACGCCACGTTCCTCGGACCGGACTGGCGGGCGGCCGTGACGCGGGCGGCGGCGCAGTCGCATGCGCGGTTCGACGGGCTCTGGCTCGCGGCGCCGGACATATTGCGGGTCGCACGGGCGGAAGGGCGCGCGGAAGAGCGGGCGACGCGGTCGGATGCGTCGGGCGCGACCGATCCGTCAGACGCCGGGCCAGCGATCGCCGCGGCGCAGAGCGCGACCGCGCCGGAGGAGGCGGGATGGCGGATCGTCTCAGCCGAGGGCGCGCCGGACGCCGTGCTCGCGGCCGCGATCGCGGCGCTGACCGTCGACGATCGAGAAACGGTTTGAGCGCCGAACGCGCGCTGACGACCGCAGCCGCCGCGCCCATTTCTCCCTCCAAGACAGTCGCCGTCCACACGGGGCGGCGCAGCATGGAGGATCTCTCATGAGCGACGCCGTCAAGCCGCTGCTCGGTCTGCACCACGTCACCGCGATCGCGGGCGATGCGCAGCGCAATCTCGATTTCTACGTCAAGGGCCTCGGGCTTCGGTTCGTGAAGAGGACCGTGAACTTCGACGACCCGTCGGCCTATCACCTCTATTACGGCGACGAGGTCGGCAGCCCGGGCACCGCGCTCACCTTCTTTCCGTTCCCCGGGGCGCAACCCGGGCGGATCGGGTCGGGCGAGGTCGCGCTCACGCAGTTCTCGGTCCCGGCCGGCGCACTCGATTTCTGGGCGGCGCGGCTGCCGGCGCATGGCGCGACGGTGCTGGCGCGGGAGACCGTGTTCGATGAGGAGCGCCTGATCGCCGTCGATCCCGATGGCCTGCCGATCGCGTTGGTCGTCCCGGCGCAGGAAGATGCGCGGGCGCCCTGGAGCACCGAGGAGATCGACGAAACCGTCGCGGTCCGGGGCTTCCATGGCGCGACCCTGGCGCTCCGCGAGACCGAGAGCACCGCGGCGATCCTCACCGAGCTGTTCGGCTACCAGGAGGTTGGGACGACGGCGTTCGCCGGGGGCCAACTCACGCGGTTCGCCGCCGAAGGGCCGGCGGGCGTGATCGATCTGCACGCCATGCCCGATCTCGGGCGCGGCGAGCCAGGGTACGGGACCGTGCACCACATCGCCTTCCGCACCCCGAACCGGGAGACGCAGGCCGCGCTCCGGGAGCGGATCCAGGCGGCGGGTCATCAGGTGACGCCGTCGATCGATCGCGACTACTTTCACGCGATCTATTTCCGCACCCCGGGCGGCGTGCTGTTCGAAGTGGCGACCGACGAGCCGGGCTTTGAACGGGACGAACCGCGCGAGTCGCTTGGCCGGTCTCTGAAGCTGCCCAGCCGCTACGAGCCGCATCGGGCGGCGATCGAGAGCCGATTGCCGCCTCTAACGCTCTGATTTTTCGAAAACTGGTGCGATCCTGAAACCTCCGCGGCGTCCCGGCGCCGCGGAGTGACGGTTCCCGCTTGCGTTTCGCGGCCCGACCCCGCGTCATTGTTAACGGCTTCTGGGAAGGGGCCTTCGAGAAGGTTTTCGGGGAAGGGGTTCATGCGGACCGCGCAAGCGGCGCTTTGGCCGCTGATCGGTCTCGTCGCGGTCGCCGCCATCGGCTTCGTTGGGGATGGCGCGCGCGCCGGGCCCTGGACGCTCGGGGCGGGCGAGACGGCGAGCTATCTGTCGCTCGAGGCGCGGCGGGCTCCGGCGCGGTTCGACGCGGCGGGACAGCCGGCTTCGGGAGAGCGCTATTCCGGCGCCGCCAGCCTCACCCTCGAGCGCGGACTGCTCGATTGGGCGACCATCGGGCTCAAATCCGAAAGCCGCGCGGTGCTGCTCGACACTGACGGGGCGAACGCTCGGAACGCCGGCGAAGCGTCGCGGGAGCTTTGGCTCCGCACCAGGCTCTGGGACGAGGGGCCTTATGTCGGCTCGGTTCAGATCGGCTACGCCATGCCCGGCGCGGCGCCCGAGATCGACGGGTTGGAGCTCGAGGATGGGGCGCACGAAGTGGAGACGCGGGCGTTGCTGGGCCGCGGCTGGGCCTATGGCCAAGCGATCGGATGGATGTCCGCAGAAGGCGCACTCAGAGTGCGGAACCATGACGCGCGGGACCAGATTCGCCTCGACGCGACGATCGGCGCGCGGCCGCGGGCCGCCCCGCGTCTCCTGGCGCTCGGCCAGCTGTTTTCGACGACCGCCGTGGGGGGCGGGGATCGCGGAGATTATGATCTGGTCAAGCTCGGCGCCGGGGTGGGGTACGAAGTCTTCGACGGTTTCACCGTGGTGGCGGGCGGGATCACCGAGGTCTCCAGTCGCAACGTCACGCGCGGGAACAGCGCGACGCTGTCGCTCTGGGTGCGGTACTGAGCACGCTTCGCGGGGACCTCGACCGGCGCGGCCCGTCAGAGCGGGGTCACGAGATCGACATCGGCGGCGGAGAGACCATCCTCCTCGATGTCGTCGATGCGGATCGTGACCGTGGGCGCGGAAGGGATGGTCACGATGGCGCGGCCACCGGCGTAGGCGATGCTCACATCGGTCTCGAAATCGCCAAGGCCAAAGGCCTGAAGGTTGATCAGGTCGACGCCGATCTCGAAGTCCTTGATCTTGTCCTTGCCGGCGTCCGTGGGCTTGAAGGCGACGATTTCGGCGCCCGGCGCACTCTTCGGCGCCGGGCTCCGACGTCTCTAGCCGTAGACTTGCCTCGGCAACCAGATGATGAGTTCTGGGAACAGCATGCAGAATGTCAGACCGAGGATCTGCAGCGCGAGGAACGGAAGCGCGGACTTGAAGATGTCCGCCATCGGAATCTCGGCCGGGGCCACGCCGCGCAGATAGAACAGCGCGTAGCCGAAGGGCGGGCTCAGGAAGCTCATCTGCATGTTCACGAGGTAGAGCACGCCGAACCAGAGCGCGAGGTCGTCCGGGCTGTCGAGCCCAAAGAAGTGCGCGCCCAGGCCCTTGATGATCGGCACGAAGATCGGGACGCAGAGCAGCAGGATCCCGACCCAGTCGAGGAACATGCCCAGAAAGACCAGGATGATCTGCATCAGAATCAGGATGCCCCAAGGGCCTAGGCCCGAACCCTCGAGCGCGTCGGTCACGAATTGCTGGCCGCCCTCGAGCACGTAGAGGCCCACGAAGATCGTCGCGCCGAACATGATCCAAATGACCATCGCCGACGCTTTCAGCGTGGTCAGGCAGGCGCCGCGGACGGTCGTCCAGGCGAGCTGGCCATGCATCGCGGCGACGATGAAGCTGCCGAAGGTGCCGATGCCGGCGGCCTCCACGGGCGTGGCGGCGCCTGAGAAGATCACGCCCAACACCACCGCGATCAGCGCGATCGGGGCGGCCATGTTGCCGAGCAGGCGGAGCTTCTCCTGGAAGTCGACGCGCTCCTCGACGGGAATCGCCGGCCCTTTCTTCGGGTCGATGTAGCACATCACCGTCACGTACATGACGTACATGGTCGACAGCATCAGACCCGGGATCACCGCGCCGATGAACAGCTCGCCCACCGACTGCTCGGCGACGACCGCGTAGATGATCGCGAGGATCGAGGGCGGGATCAGGATGCCGAGCGTGCCGCCCGCCATGATCGAGCCCATCGCGATCTTGGTGTCGTATTGCCGGCGGAGCATCGCCGGCAGCGCGATGATGCCCATCGTCACGACCGCGGCGCCGATCACGCCCACCATCGCCGCCAGGATGGTCGAGGCGATGATGGTCGCGGAGGCCAAGCCGCCCCGGATGCCGCCGAGCAGTTTGTAGATGACGTCGAACATCTCGTTGATGATGCCCGCCCGCTCCAACATCGCCGCCATGAAGATGAACAGCGGGATGGCCGAGAGCTGATAGTCCGTCATCAGCGGGAAAATTCGGCTCGGCACGATGTTGAGGATCTGCCAGCTGTCGCCGATCAGGAACAGGAACACGCAGGCCAGACCGCCGGTCACGAAGGCGAGCGGCAGGCCGGCCATCAGCAGGACGAGCAGGCTGCCGAACATCAGCAGCGTCAGCGCTGTGCGGGAGGCCGCGTAATGGGGCTCGAGCTTTCGATTGAGACGCTGACGCTGC
>JBCBRF010000257.1:0-4189 GCA_039819865.1 Pseudomonadota bacterium
TGTGGTTGCTCTCGACGCTGCGATAAGCGAGGTCCGCGGTCGCGGCGCGGAGGCGGGTGAAGGCGGCGCGGCCGGGCGGCGGAGGCTGAGACGGGCGCGTTCCGTCTCTCCGGCGAAGAGCTCTCGCGCGCCGTCGAGCTCGGCGCGGAGAGGGCCGGTCCGGCTGAGGCCGGCGTCGATTGCGGCGAGGCCGATCAGCGGGCCCCAAAGGATCCAGATCAGGCCGGGCGTTCCGCCGTCCTGGAGCGCGATCAGGACGGTCAGGGCGAAGGCGAACAGGCCCAGGCCGAGCAGGCGGCGGGTCGGCCGGATCTGGATCAGCCGCCAAACCGGCCCGGGCGCAGCGTCGCCGTCGTCGGAGCCGGTTAGGGAGGGCTTCACGACTTCCGCCGCCTCTCCTGTAGTCTCTCCCGAAGCCTCTCCTGCCGCCTCTTCTGCGGCGCGCCGGGCCCGGCGCTGGCGTCGGAGATCCAAGCCCGCCGCCCCGCACACGGCGCCGGAGAGCAACGCGCCCACCGTGTCGCCGCCCGCCAGGAACAGCGCCGCGCCGGCGCCGGACAGCACGGTCAAGAGCGCGGCCAGGATCAACCGCGCGCGGCCGCCGGTCATCACCGCGGGGCCTCCACCTGGTTCAGGATGTTCGACAACACGTCGTCGGGGCTCCGGCCCTCGATCTCCGCCGAGGGGCCGAGCCCGATCCGGTGGCGCATCGCGGGGCGGTAGAGGCGCTTCACATCGTCGGGCAGCGCGAAGTCGCGGCCGTCGAGCGCCGCCGACGCCCGCACCGCGCCGCACAGCGCGTCCGCCGCGCGGGTCGAGGCGCCGTAGACCAGCTCCGGGTCCGACCGCGTCGCCCGCACCAGCGCGAGGGCGTAGCCGAGGATGCTGTCCTCGAGCCGGATGCCGTCGATCAGGCGGCGGGCCGACAGGATCTGCTCGCGGCTCAGCACCGGATCGATCGCCTTGGTGCGCGCGGCGTGACCGAGCGGTTGGGCGGCGTGGCGGGAGAGGATCTCCATCTCCGCGGCCTCGTCCGGAAAGTCGAGCTCGATCTTGAACAGGAAGCGGTCGAGCTGGGCCTCCGGCAGCGGGTAGGTGCCCTGGTGCTCGATCGGGTTCTGAGTGGCGACCACGAAGAAGCCGTCGCCGAGCTGGTGGTCGAGGCCGTCGATGGTGGCGACGCGCTCCTGCATGGCCTGGAGAAGCGCGGCCTGGGTCTTGGGCGGGGCGCGGTTGATCTCGTCGGCCAGCAGGACCTCGGTGAAGATCGGGCCCTTGGTCAGGCGAAAGGCGTTGGCGCCGAAATCGAAGATGTTGGCCCCCAGCACGTCGCCCGGCATCAGGTCCGGGGTGAACTGGATGCGCCCGAAGTCCAGGTTGAGCGCGCCCGAGAGGCTTTGGGCGAGCAGCGTCTTGGCGGTGCCCGGGGGGCCTTCGAGCAGGGCGTGGCCGCGCGCGAAGAGGCAGATCAACAGGAACTCGATCGCCTCGTCCTGGCCGTGGACGGTCTTGGCGATCTCGGCGCGGACGGCGCCGGCCAAGTCCTGCAACGCCTCAAGCGACATGGCGGCGGGCGCGCCGGCGCTCTCGGATTGGGTGCTCGGTCCGGCGCTGGGCGCCGGCGCTTGCGGGTCGTCGGTCATCGGTCGGGATCCTGAGACGGCGTCGGGGAAAGCGAAAGAGCGAGCGCGTCGCGGACGCGTTCGGCGAAGCGGTCGAAGCGGTCGAGATGGGCCAGCAGCTGCGACGGCGGCGCGTCGCGCGCGGGCAGGTCGGGCCGGGCGAATTCGTCAAGCTCGAGCGCGAGGGCGCTGGAGCGGCGGCCGAGCGCGCGGCGAAGCTGCGCCACGCCGGCCGCGCCGTGCGCGCGGTGCGGGCCGAGGGCCTCGGCCGCGAGCGCCTGGAGCCGGTCGGCGACATAGGCGCGGGTCAGTTCCGCATCGTGGCCCGAGAGGCGCAAAAGCCGCGCCTTGGCGTCGATCGCCGCACGGCGCGCGCCCGCCACGCCATCGGCCTCCGGCGGGATCGGCGCGCGGTCGCGCACCCAGGCGCGCCAGACGGCGAGCGCGGACAGAAGGCCGAAGGCGGTCAGCAGGATCGTGAACGGCGGCTCCAGGAAGCGCGCCAGATCCGCCCAAGTCCGCTCGCGGGGCGGCGCGCTTCGACCGCGCGAGGCCCAGACGCGGTCCGTCGCGTCGACCAGGATGGGGCCGTCCTCGGCCAGGGTCTCGAGCGCCTCGAGCGCCAGGCGCGCGTTCTCGCCATTCGAGAGCCCGTGATTGTTCAACAGGTCGGGGTCGGTCAGCAGCCAGAAGGCGCGGTCGCCTTCGCCGCAGCGGCCGAGCAGAAGAGCGTCGTCGACCTCGAGAAGCGGGGCGCAGCCCGAGCCGCGCAGGGTCTGGAGATGATAGGCCCGGAGATCGCCGCGGAGATCCGGCGCAGCGGGGCGGCGGGCGGCGCTCCAGGCGATCTCGGACCAGCCAGCGCGTCGGACGAGCGCCGGGCGGGCCTCTCCGAGCAACTGGCCGGCGACGCGGGCGACCGCGTCCTCGCTCGCCAACAGGTCTGGGTGCGCGACCGCCAGGCTGCGGATCCCGGCGCGCCATTTCGGCAGCACGACGAGGGTCGGCAGAAGCGCGGTCTTCAGCTCCACCGTAAAGGCGTCGACGTCGCGTTCGGTCTCGGCGAGCAGCGCGTCGCGCTTGGTCTCCGGCGTCGCCGCGTCGCGCATGAGATCCACGTCGTGGAGCGGCAGGACGCGGAGGCCGACCTGCTCTCGGGTGAGGGCGGCGCCGCCGCGGAACATCCGGGCCTCGGTCTCGTTGGCGCGGAGCCATTGGACGAGGCCCTCGAAGCCCGCCGCGGAGCGGTCGAGTCGGACGCCGGAGCTCCAGCCGAGCCAGGCGGCTAGGAGCGCGGCGAGGACGACGCCGCCGAGCACGATCGCGAGCGGCGCCCGGCTCGTTCCCGCGCCGGCGGTTCCAGGGGTCGAGGCGCGGCCGGTCATGTCCGGCGTCCCGGGCTCTCGGCCGCGAGGATCGGCCGGGCGAGATCGAGGCAGGCGTCGAACTCCGGATCGCTCATGGCGCGGCCGCCGAACACGACCGTCTCGGCCTGGCGGACCAGGCGCGAGAGCGCGTCGTAATGGGGCCAGCCTCTGGGCGTCGCGCGGAGGACGTCGCGGGCGGTTTGGCTGCGGCCGAGGCGCATGTCGTTGGCGCGGACGGCGGCGCGGAGCGCCCGGGTGACCAGCGCCGAGACCGCGAGGCGTCGGTCCGCCATGGCGCGGAGCTCGTCGAGCGGTCTGGCCGCGGCGGCGCGTACGGCCTCGTCCTCGGCGATCTCGGGGGCTTGCTCGGGCCGACGGCGGCGGGCCTCGGCCGGCCCGCGGGAGAACACGCCGCTCGCGCCCGCGCCATGGCGGATCGCGGCGGCCAGGATGAACGCGAGGAGGGCGCCGGCGACGACGATCAGCACGGGGCGGGCGGTTTCCAGATCCGGATCGAGGCTGCGGTCGCGGTCCTCCCGCTCCAGACGCGGCGCGGCGTCGAGATCAAGCGGTTCGCCTTCCTCGGCGTAGCGGATGGACCGCTGGAGGGCGCGGTCGGACACGGCGTCTTCATAGCGGAGCGGGGCGTTTTCGGCGGGGGTTTGCGCGGCGGCGGGGAGCGGCGTCAGGGCGAGCGCGAGGAGCAGCGAAAGGCGGCGCGTCCTCGCAGGGACGCCGTGGCGGACCGGTTCCGGCGCTGAGCTCAAAGCCTTCCTCCCCAAGAGCGCCCGACCCAAGAGCGCCCGACCCAAGAGCTTTCCTCCCAAGAGCTTCCCTCCCAAGAGCATCCCCCCAAGAGCCTCCCCCGGAGCCCGCCAGGGGCTTCTCCAGGAGCCGCGCCAAATGCTTCGCGCCCGAGCTGGCGGGTTGGGCGGCGCGCCCCTCCTGCGCGCCCTTCCCGCGCGCCCTTCCCGCGCGCGCCTGCCGCTCGGCCTTCCCGCCGGCTCTAAACCACAGAAGGATGGGGCTCGGCTACGGCCTGTATGCGCCGGATCCAAGGCGCCGCGCCGCCGCCTCTCCCTTGGCCGCCCGAGCCTCTCCCGGCCGTCCGCGCGCGCGCCCATCGAGAGCGCTCTTCCCCGGAGCCGGCCGTCGCCCCGGCTTGGCGCCGCGCGGGGGCGGGGCGGTCAAGGGCTCGAG
>JBCBRF010000258.1:0-4008 GCA_039819865.1 Pseudomonadota bacterium
GCTCGGTCAGCCGTTCGATCTCGTCGAGCAGCGCCGTAAGGGTGGCGGCCAGGCGCGCGCCCTCCGCATCCCGCGCCGTGGCGAGCGCGTCGAGCGCCGCGGCCAGCGTGGCGGTCACCTCGGCGGTCGCGGTTTCGGCGAGCGGCGCGCTTTCGGGCCCGTCCGTCGACAGCACGCCCCGGAGCGCGAGCAGCCCGTCGACCCGGACCCCGGCGCTCTGCAATCCGGCGGCGGCGAGCGCGGCTTCGGCCTCGGCGGCCGCGGCGACCGCCGCCTGGAGCGCCGAGCCGTTCAGCGACAGCGCCGCCTTCTCGCCCCCCTCCTGGACGCTGAGCGACAAGGTGATCGAGCCGCGCGCGAACCGCGCCCCGACCAGAGCCCGCCATTCCGCCTCCGCCTTTTCCCAACCCGACGGCGTGCGCAGGCGCACATCGAGGCCCTTGCCGTTCACGCTGCGCAGATCCCAGCGCCAACTCGCCCGGCCGTCGCCGCCTTCGGCCGCGCCGAAGCCCGTCATGCTCTGCATTCTCGACCCACTCTTTCGGCGCCGGCCCCAGCCGGCCCCTCATGCCCTAGCCCGTCGCCGCGCCGACCGCCACCCCGGGCCATGGTCGGCCCTTCCCGACGCCCCTTGACCGCATTCGATCGTCGCCCAGCGAATCAGCCCCTCTGTCCTCTCCGCGCAAAAACCGTTATGGGTGGCACGACTGTTGCGGACCTGGTCGCACCGAGAGGAGGCCGGAGCGCTCGCCGAGACGCTCTCGCTTCAAGGGAGATGAGCAACCGGGGTGGGACCAGGGATGAAACACGACAATACCCGCGCACTGTATCGCTACTGGGACGATCTGCGATCGGGCCGCGCCGCGCCCTATCGCTGCGAGGTCGACCCGCGCGCGATCTCGAGTCTGCTGGAGAGCACCTTCATCCTGGAGCGCCTCGGCGACGACAACATCCGCTTTCGCCTCGCCGGCACCAAGCTCTGCGAGAATTTCGGCCTCGAGCTGCGCGGCATGAGCGCGCTGTCGCTTTGGCAGGGCGACTGCCGGATCCGCGCCCGCAACCTGCTCCAGCAGGTCTGCGAGGAGCCCTGCATCGGCCACATCGCCTGCACCGTCGAGACCCGCGCCGGCTATCTGTTCGACGCCGAGTTCCTGTTCCTGCCGCTGCGCAGCGACACCGGCGAGCTCACCCGGATCCTCGGCTGCGGCTATTACATGGGCGGCTACGAGCGCGAGTTCGGCGGTCACGCCCCGATCCACCACTGGATCGACAATGTCTCGGTCTACAAGATCGCGAGCCAGGAGGCCGCGGAGGCTTCGGGCCGCGACATGGAGGGCCCCGCGCTCCGCGAGGCGATCTCGCTCCTCAACCAGCACAACCGCTTCGGCTATTCGGCGAAGCCGAAGACCGCGCAGCTTCGCGCGATCGAAGGCGGCCTGGCGGCGCTTCAGGACAACGGCCCGCGCACCCCGGTCGAGACCCCGAGCCCCCGCGCCCGCGGTCATCTGCGCCTGGTGAAGTCCGACAACGCCTGAGCTGAAGGCCCGAACGAAAGGCCTGCACCCAGGATCGGGCGCGTCCGGCCAAAGCCCGGCGCGCGCTCCCGAGACCTAGCGCGCCGCGGCGACCAGCGCCGGGGCCAGATCGCCATAGCCGACGGACCGCTTCTCATAGGCGAGCCCCAGCCGCTCGGCGGCCGCCCGCGCCGCCCGATCGAGCGCCGGATCCTCGAGCTGCGCCAGATACACCACCCGCGCATAGTGCTTGAAATAGACCGCGCGGAGGCTCGGATCGCGGTCGAGCCCCATCCCCCGCCAGACCAGCACGTCGAACTGCCGGACCAAGAAATCCGTCAGATAGAACGCGTCGATCTCCTCGCGGCCCTCGAACGCGGCGACGCCGGAGAAGAAGGCGTAGCAATGCGCCCCCGGCAGCCGCTCGACCCCTTCCTCGGCGCAGACCCGGTCGAGCCCCCCGCCTGTCCCGCAATCGCCGTAGCCGATCAGCACGCGCCGATACCCCGCCGCCCGGGCCCCGCGGATCGTGGCCCTGACCCGTTCCGGGATCTGCTCGGGACGGTTGTGGAGGAGCGCGGGCAGGCAGGTCACGTCGAGCCCCGAGAGCCCGTTCGCCTCGATCAGCGCCAGGATCTCTCGGGCCAGCGCGCCGCAGGCGATCACCAGCGTCTCGCCCGAGCCCTTGCGGAGCTCGACCTGGCGCTCGGCCAGATCCGAGTCCGACAGGACGCCCGGATCGCCGGCGGCGCGGCCGCCCTCGGCGAGGCGGGCGGCCCGGCCGCCGCGGCGGCGGGCGGGGGGATGGCTCGGGGGCGCGGTCATGGGCCGAGGATACCCTGCGCGCCCGGCGCGGTCATCCGGCCTTCCACAGGTCTTTCAACCGTCCCAGAACCCCAGGCCGCCGCGGCTTTGGGCCCTCGGGCGTCGGATCGGGGTCGGGCAAGCCCTTGATCCATTTGTTCTCGAGCGCCTCGGCCAACCGATCCGGCGACCAGACCGGCGTGTCCGGAACGATCGACGGGTCGGCGATCGCCCGTTCACGCCAGGCGGCGTCCTCGGACCCGTCCGGTTTCAAGCCCCGCGCCTTGCGCCAGGCGACGGCGTCGGCCTCGACCTGTTGGATTTCGGCGTCGATCAGGGCGGAGACGTCCTCGTAGCCTTGCTGGATCTCCGGCCGGTCGAGGCCGGGAAGATCGAGCGGGACCGGTTCGCCGGTTTGCCGCCAATGGGCGTGATCGGCCTGGATTTGGTCGACGACGGGGTCGAGATCGGAGACATCCACTGCCCGAAGGCGGGCGGCTTTCTCGGGGTGGTCGAGCGCGTCGTAAATTGTGGCAAGCTCATCTGAGCGCCTCAACGTGCTTGGATGCTCCGACATGCCCAACACAAACATCGTCGCCACCGCCCGCTCCGCCAACCCCGCCGCCGCGCCCGCGTCGCCCATCGTCCAGAACCACACCGCGAGATTGTGGCAGCGGATCGCCGTCGACGGATGGGCGTCGCCCTCGGCGGCGCGGGTCGCCGCCAGCGCCGCCGCCCCACACCCGGCCTCGCGCCAGCGCAGACCGGCGTCGCCGCTCGCCGCCGCCCAATCACCGACCACCGCGCCGAGATTGTTGAGAGAGATCGCCTCCTGTCGCGCATTCCCGGCCCGCCGGTCGATCGCCGCCGCGCGGAGATTTCGCGCCGAGGCGGCGGCGGCGGCGCGCTGTTTCCACTCCAGTTCGCCGCGACTGGAATGGCGGATGGCGAGGGTCGGGGCGCTGGGCGGGAACAGCGCGCTGTCGATCGCCAGCGCCCGGTCAAAGGCCTCGGCGGCCGCGGGCCAGCGGCCGAGATCGACATAGCGGCCCGCGAGGTTGGAGAGCGCGGTCGCCATCTCCGGATGCGCCGCGCCAACCGTGAGCGCCTTCACCGCCACGCTGCGCTCTAACAGCCGCAGGGCGCCGGGCCGATCTCCGCGCGCATAGAGATAGACTCCGGCTTGATTCAGCGCTGTGTCGAAAGCGCGGACCGGCAACCGCTCCGCCCCCTCTCGCGCAGTCGCCGCCGCCAGCGCGGCGGTCTGCGGCGTCAGCAGGGCGCAGAGGGGCCAGCTTTCTGGATGTGCGGACGCTTTGCCAGTGTTGGCCGTGCTTGGAAACACCCCGCCCAGCATCTCCGCCACCGCTTCAGCGGCCGCGCGCCACGCCGCGCCCTGCTCCAGCCACTCCCGCGTCACCCGCTGCTGCAATCGGTGCACTCCGAAGCCCGGCGCGGTTTGGGCGATCCCGGCGTCGCGGCACAGCATCTCCGGCACGTCGAGCGTCACCCGCCCGATCCGCGCCAGCGACCAATTCGCCAGCGTCTCCCGCGCCTCCTCGAACGCGATGTCGTCGGCGAGCGCGGCGTTCAGCGGCGGCGGCAGATGCGGCGCGCCCCGGGTCAACAGATCGAACCGCACCCCCTCCGGCGCCATGAAGGCGCAGAGTTTGGCGAGCGCCAGCGCGTG
>JBCBRF010000259.1:0-3997 GCA_039819865.1 Pseudomonadota bacterium
GTTTAATTTTTGATGGCGAGGAAAAACAGTACTCTTCTGCGACTTATGACTTGACCGTTGGTAGCATTTTCTCACCCAAGCAAAAGTTTTTGAGACGTTTTTTTTTCAGGCTACCGATACTGACGCATTCTCAGAAGAACCATTTCGACTTCCGCCCCAGGGAATGGCTTTGATAATTTCTCGTGAAACAGTGGCGCTTCCGAGTCAGGTTACGGCGCTCCATTTTCTGAAAAACGAGATGAGCCGCAAAGGAGTTCTAGCTCTAAATACTGGTGTGGTTGATGCGTCGTACATAGGTCCATTATCGAGCTTAGTTGTAAATTTTTCTAGCTCACCGTACCTTCTTAAGCCCGGCGAGCCCTTCGCTCGGCTGGTTTTTTTTGAGCATCCAGAATCGCAAGGACAGCCTCGGTTTGTGGATGCCACACTAAATGTGTCGTCAGAGGATGATCGGAAGAGGCATTATCATCAATATTCTTTTGATAGGGCAAAGGAATACACGTCCCATGTTGGGGAGTCTTTTTTGAATATGGCAAACCATACGCAGGAAATCCGAAATGCTGCATTGGGAACCTTCGTCCCTGTGGTTGCTATCTATTTTTCGATGGCCTTCTTTGCGCTGTCGGCGTTTGGCGCTCTTTATAACTCTTGGCATTCGTCTACCGATTCGCGTGACAATGCGAAAGAAATTGCCCGCCTGCAGGAGAGGGTTGAATTACTAAAAGATCGGATCTCAACGTCGGTCGAGCGGGAGGAAAAAGTCGTTCCGATCACTCCGCAGCGGTAGCCGCTAGAGCCTCGCGACGCTCCTCGCGGAAGGCGGCGACCAGGAAATCGACGAAAGCGCGCACCTTCGGCTGGGTGAAGCGGCCCGGCGGGGTCACAGCCCAGATCCCGAGCGGCTCCGGCGTCGCCGAGGGCAGGACGATGCGGGTGCGGCCCGCCGCGACGCTCGCCTCGTAGATGAAGTCCGGCACCAGCGCGACGCCGATGCCGCGCTCGGCGGCGGCCAGCAGCGCGTCGCCGTTGTTGACCGTCAAGGGACCGGCCGCGCGCACGGTGCGCTCGGCTCCGCCCGGGGCGACCAGCTTCCAGCTGCGGCCCGAGGCGAGATAGCTGTAATGCAGCAGCGCGTGGTCGTTCAGATCCTCGATGCGCTCGGGCTCTCCGACGCGCTTCAGGTAGTCGGGCGATGCGAGCAGCGCCATCCGCGCCTCGCCGATTTTTTTCGCCTTCAGCGAACTGTCTTCCAGCGCGCCCACTCGGATCGCGAGGTCGAAACCCTCGGCGATCAGCTCGACGAAGCGATCGTCGAGGGACATGTGGACACGCACCTCGTCGTGCTGCTTCAGGAAATCGGCCACGGCGGGGCCGAGCCGATGGACGCCGAAGCTCTGCGGGGCGGAGACGCGCAGCTCGCCGCGGGGCGCGCCCTGCAGCGAGGCGGCGATGGCGTCCGCCTCTTCGGCTTCGGACAGCACGCGCGACACCCGGTCGTAATAGGCGAGGCCGATCTCCGTGGGACTCACCCGACGCGTGGTGCGGTTCAGAAGACGCGCGCCGAGACGCTGCTCGAGCGCGGCGATCTGCTTGGACACGGCGGATTTTGAAACGCCTGCGCGTCGCGCGGCCTCCGTGAAGCCGCCGGCCTCGACGACGCGCACGAACATGTCCATTTCCGAGAAGCGATCCATAACCCCTGACCTGCGCCTGCGACAGAATGCGTCAAGCGAGCATGGGCGAAAAAGTCGCGCTTTACCAGCGTGAACGTTTCCAAACTGGAACAAAAGACCGGATTTTCTGGCCCAAAGCTCCGCCCAGCGTTCAAAAATCGCCGCCGCAGCGCGACAGCTGGCTGCGGTAGGCGGAGGCGGTCGCTCCCACCTTGCGGGCGACGCCGATCAGCCAGCGCTTCTTGCGATAGGTGCCGCGCCGGTAGCCGCCTTGGCCCTCGTGGTAGGCGAGGTACTGGCTGACCGCGTCGCCCATCGACAGGCCCAGCATCTCGCGCGATTTCGACATGTACCAGCCGACGAAATCGGCTGCGTCGTCGAAATCCGAGCGGCTGGCGATCCAGCGGCCGGTGTCCTTCTTGTACCAGGCCCAGGTGCCGTCGAGCGCCTGGCTGTAGCCGTAGGCGGAGGAAACCCGGCCCCAAGGCACCATGCCGAGCAGGTATTTCCGCGGCGGACGGGCGTCGGCGCGGAATGAGGATTCCTGCTTCATGATCGCCATCTGCACGGAGATCGGCGCGCCCCATTTCTTAGCGCTGCGCTCCGTGGCCTCGCGCCAGGCGGGGCGCTGATAGAAGATCTCGCAGACGTCGCCCTGCGCGCGCGGCGGACCTGCGGAGGCGCAGGCGCTCAGCACGAACGTCGCGACGAGCAGGCTGATCCAGACGGGGAGGGAGGCGCGCACAGACATGCCGAAAGCTTATCTCCGAATCTGGTGATGGTTTCGTTAGCGCCGAAGTCTGAGGCTTATTGGGACCGGATTGCGGCGGTCAGACTTCCCCACAAGGCGGACCAGGTCTCGGGCCCGGGGGCGATTCGCGGGGCGGCGGCGATGGCCGCCACGCCGTCAGGGCCGGGGAGCACCGCCGCCAAGGTGAGGGGCGCCGTGAGCAGCGCCAGAAGGGTGGAGACGACCACCAGCCCGGCGATCGCCTGGGGCTCGGTCCGGTAGCGCTCGGACAGCAGGTACGAGGTGACGGCCACGGGCATCATGCACTGGATCGCCAAAACGCCCGCCGCGGTCGGGGGAAGGGCGAAGATCTGGATCGCGATCAGCGCCGCCACGGCGCCGATCAGAGCCTTCGCGACAGACACCGCGGCGGCTCGGCCGACATCGCCGAAGCTGAGCCGCGCCACGGAGACGCCCAGGGTGAGCAGCATCAAAGGGATAGTGATCTGACCCATCAGTCCCGTGGCGGCCAACACCACTTCCGGGGCCCCCCAGCCCTGATAGGCGAACGCCGCGCCGATGGCGGCGCCGTAGAAGATCGGCTGTTTCAGCGCGTCGAACGGAGAGGCCTTGCCCGAGACCATCCAGACGCCGACGGTGAAGGTCAGACAGGCGGTGACGGCGAACACGATGAGCGCAAGGGCCAGGCCCTGCTCGCCGAAGGCGAACAATGCGATCGGAAGGCCGAGATTGCCGGTGTTGCCGAAAGTGACCGGCGCCCAATAGGCTTGCTTGTTCATCCGCGCCGCCTTTAGCGCGGCGAGAGAGAGCGCGCCCATGACGGCGTAAGCGGCCAAAGAGGCGCCCGCGAGCGCCTCGAACGCCCGCGGATCGATTTCGACCTCGACCAAGGTGGAGAACAGTAGACACGGACCCGCAACGTTCATCGCGAGGCGCGTGACGAAACCAATATCGAACGGCGCCCCAATTCGGGCCCAGAGGTATCCCACGCTCGCAATGAAGAAGACTGGAGCGATGATCTCCAAGATAAGGAGGATCTGCGCGATCATCATGAAGCTCCGGCGGACTGTGGCCATTCAGTCGATTAGGAGGCGGATTAGCCTTCAGTTTCAAATTCGCGACAACCGGGGTCCTAGACAGCGTCGGGCGCCGCAGCTACGCGACGAGTGAACCGGTTCTCGGATGGCGTTCCTTCAGAACACGGGGCAAGGGGCCTACGCAGATGTTGCCAATCGCCAAATTTCGACTTGGCCAGGTGGTTAAACACCGAATCTATCCGTTCCGTGGCGTCATTTTCGACGTCGACCCAGTGTTTTCCAACACCGAAGAGTGGTGGGAGGCGATCCCGGAAGACGTGCGCCCGCACAAAGAGCAACCATTCTACCATCTGCTCGCTGAGAACGAGACGAGCTACTACGTGGCGTATGTCTCGGAGCAAAACCTGTTGCCGGATCAGAGCGGCGAGCCGGTCGAGCATCCGGAGGTTCCGACGCTGTTCGGCGACCATCAGGACGGCCAGTACACCGTGTCGCACGATACGACGCACTGAGCGAGCCGGGGGACCCCAACCTGC
>JBCBRF010000260.1:0-272 GCA_039819865.1 Pseudomonadota bacterium
GATCCGCTCGGCCAGCGCCCGGAGGAGGTCGTCCGGCCCGCTCATGATCCAGCCCTTTCGGCGGCGGGAGGCAGCCCGAGCGCGACGCGCTTTTCATCGGCGCTGAGGAAGTCGGCGTCGGCGATGCGGCGCCAGCGGGCTTCGCGTTCCGCGGCGAGCCCGGGCAGCGCGTCGAGATCGGGCGCGATGATCGGGCGGTCCGCGTAGGCGGCTTCGAGCCAGGCGGAGAGCGCCGCAGCGGTCTTGACGATCAAGGGCGCGAGCGTCTGGCG
>JBCBRF010000260.1:282-3887 GCA_039819865.1 Pseudomonadota bacterium
ATCCCGAGCGCCGCGCCCGCCTTGTCGAGGAGGGGCGTTTCGACGGCTACGCCGAGCAGCATGGGCGGGACGCCGAACGCGAGCGCGATCTCGCGCGCGGCGCTGTCTTTGGTCTTCTGGAACTCCATATCGGCCGGCGAAAAGCCCATCGGCTTCCAATCGAGCCCGCCTTCGAGCAGCATCGGACGCCCGGCGTTGCGGGCCCCGGTGTGGTGGCTCTCCAACTCCTCGACGAGACGGCGATATTGCGGCTCGGAAAGACGACCCTGGCCGTCGGCGCCCTTGTAGATCACCGCGCCCGAGGGCCGGGCGGCGTTGTCGAGCAGGGCTTTGGACCAAGCGGCGGCGGCGTTGTGCACGTCGATGGCGCGCGCGGCGACGGCGAGCGGCGAGAGGCCGTAATGGTCGTCCGCGGGGCTGAGAGACGAGAGCTGGAGCACGGGCGGCGGCGCGCCCGGGCGGGGCGCGCGGGCCGAAAAGCGGCGGCTGCGGCCCTCGACCGTATAGAGGAAAGCCTCGGCGCGCCCGGTCTCGTCGGGGACGACCCGGATGCGGTCGGGACGGAGCAGATGGAGCGAGGTCGGCCGCCCGTCGGACGTGGTCGCGAGCTGGACATAGGCGTCGCCGGCGGTCAGCAGATGGCCGTAGAGCGCCTCGAAAAACTCGGGCCCCGACTGAGCGCCGTTCGGGCGCGCCAGAAGCGCAAGCAGCGGGTGACGAGCGAGACGGACGCCGTCGCGCTCCACCAGAATCGGGGCGGCGGCGGCGCTTTCGGCGATCATCCGGACCGCGCGAAAGGCGATGACGTTGCGAGCGTAGCCGGCCGCGATCAGCGCGCCGAGATCGCGCGGGGTCCAGACGGGCTGGCCGGCGGCGTGAAGCGCGAACAAAGGCGCGATCGGCTGCGACGCGGTCTCGGGCGGAGCCGCGCGCCGCCCGAAGAGGCGATCAATCAAGGACATGAGCATCTCGGTCAGAGCGCGGCGTGTGCGCGCCAGGTGCGGTGACGAGGGTCAGAGCCCTCGGACTTGCGGCGCGGTCTCGGCGCGCAACATCAGGTCGGTGAGCGCCCAGACGAGGGCGTCGACGCGATCGGGGCTCCGACCGTCGGCGGCGCGGAGCGGGCGGGCGCCGTCGCGGGAGAAGGCGCACATCTGGTCTTCGAGCCGGTCGAAGCGCCCGACATGGGCGACGCGGCCCTGCTCATAGAGCGCGGCGACGGGTTCGGCGCGGAGGCGCTTGCCACGGGTGGCGCGAACGGCGCGATAGGCGACGTTCGGATCGATCTGGCGGATCACCGTCTCGACCATCTCGCCGCCCTGGTTCACCTCCGCCACGATGCGGTCGGCGCCGAACTGGGCGTAGGCGCCGACGGCGCGCGCGGCCCAGGCGGCGGGCGTCGCGCCCTCCACGGAGAGGTCCGCAAGGATCACGGCCCGGCGGTCCGCGGCCTCGTCGCCCTCTCCGAACCACTCGCCGCCTCCCTCCGCGACGAGCCCGGCGACGACGATCCCGCAGGCGTCGGCGCCCTTGTGGGAGGCGGCCGGCGGGTCGACGGCGACCACGACGCGCCCGAGCGGCGGCGGACTGCTGCGCCGGTGCGCGTCCAGGGTCTCACGGCTCCAGAGCCCGCCTTCGAGATCCCGCAGAAGCGCGCCCTCCAGCTCCTGGCGGCCGAGCGTGGAGCCGCCGTAGCGACGCTCGACCGCCTCGAGGAAGCTTTCGGCGAGATTGGCGCGGTTTGCGCGGGTCGGCGCCGAGGTCGAGACCGTGCGGGCGTCGTCGAGGATCTCGAACAGAACAGGATTACGGCGCGGCGTGGTGGTGACGATCTGTCGTGGGCGCTCTCCGAGCCGGAGCGCGAACTGCAGCATGTCCCAGGCTTCGCGAGCGCGCCGCCATTTGGCGAGCTCGTCCGACCAGGCGGCGTCGAATTGCGGGCCGCGGAGCGATTCGGGGTCCGAGGCGGAGAACAGCTGCGCCTCCGCGCCGTTTGGCCAGACGAGCCGGCGACGCGAGACCTGGAACTCAGGTCGGCGATCCGGCGGCGCGACGGCGAGGAGCCCGCTCTCGCCGAGCACCATGACGTCGCGCGCTTGATCGGCGGTCTCGGCCACCAGGGCGATCCGGGCGCAGAGGCCGGGGTCCTCCGGTCTCGCCCCCTCGACCTGGAGACGGACCCACTCGGCGCCGGTGCGGGTCTTGCCCGCGCCGCGGCCGCCCAAGACGACCCAGGTGAGCCAGTCCTCATGCGAGGGCGGGCGCTGATGTTCTGTGCGCGCCCACACCTCCCAAAGGTAAGGCAAGGCGGCGATCGCGTTCGGCGAGAGGCTCGCCAGCCAGCGCTCTCGGAGCGCCTTTGGATGCGAGGCGATCCAGGCGGCGATCGATCTCGCGCCTGGCCGCGCTGAGATCAAGGACGCCGGAGCCATCAGCGGCGCCGCGGTCGGAGAGGCGAGCGTCGGCTTCGATGAGCGCGAGCAGCGTTTTGGCATGCGTTCGAACCAACTCCGCCGCGGAAGCGCCGGGCGCGAGGAGCGCGTCGCGCAGTTTGTCGCTCAGGGCGCGGTAAAGCGCGCGCGCCGCGCGCACCAGCGCCGAGGCGTCGGCCTCCTCCCCAAGCTGCGGCGACGTCGCGGTCTGGGGGAGGACGCCCGACGCCGGATCGGCGCCCGGCCGACCTTTGCGCGCCCCTCCCCTGTCCCGACCCACTTTTTGCATCATGAATAAATTCCTACATCACTCCGCGCGGTGGGTCAATTGACCGATGGCCTCCATTAACCCTCAATCTCAGCCTCGCGGGCTTTTTCGGGGGGCGCGACGGGCTGGCCAGGGTTCGCCGCCCCGGATAAACCGGCCGGAGTTCCAGGGCGCGAGATCTCGCGCCTCGAGACAACGGAGGACCCGCGATGGCGGACCGCGACATATCTGGCGGCGCGAGGCCGGGCGAGCAAATCCAAGAGGCGTTCGCCGATGCGCAGCCGCCCAGCCGCTTCAGGCTTCGCTTCTGTTGGCGCTGCGTTTGGACGACGCTGGCGCTCCTGATCGGGATCGGGGGCGTCGGATGGCTGGCGTCGCAGCAGATCGAGGCGGCGCGGGCGGCGGAGGCGCTGCGCTACTCCGAACTGCTCGAAGAGGTCGAGGACCTGGACGCCTCCAACATCCGGCTTCAGGCGGATCTGGAGCGGATGGAAGACCAGCTCGCCGCGGCCCGCGCGGCGGCGTTGGCGAGCCCCGGCGGCGGCGTCGATGAGATCACGGCCCGCGCGCAGGCGCTGACCGAAGAGGAGCGGCGCGCGTTGGGCGTGGCGCTTCTTGGCGAACAAGGGCGCACGGCGCTCGACGCGCGGCGCAACCTCGCGCGCCTGCCGCTCGACGAACGGGCGGGGCTGTTCGCGGGCCTCCCGGATCTTGCGATCTTCACCGCGTGGTTCGAGAGCCTGGACCGCGAGGCGCGGTTGGATTGGGTACGTCGACTGCCCGGATTGTCGGATGTGGGGCCGACCAAGATCGACGCGCCGGGCGGCGGGGCGGTCGAGCCGGGGCCCGAACTGCGGGAGGCCCGGGCGCTGATCGAGAAGGCCTCGCTGGAGACCCGCAACGCC
>JBCBRF010000261.1:0-3880 GCA_039819865.1 Pseudomonadota bacterium
CCCAGTTCGCCGACGAGCTGGTCGACGGCCTCGATTTCGCGGGCTTCGAGGTGTCGATCGACCGCGAGTCGATCATCGAGGGCGAGGATTGGCGGAAACGCCTCGGCGCGCTGATCGCTGACGCCGACACGGTGGTTTTCCTGCTCTCGCCCGACGCCGTGACCTCGGACACCTGCCGCTGGGAGGTTTCGGAGGCGGTGCGGCTCTCGAAGCGGATCCTGCCGGTCCTGGTCCGCCGCCTGGGCGACCTGCCCGCGCCGCCCGAACTCGCCGCGCTCAACTATGTCCGCTTCGATCCCGACGACGCCGATCGCCCCCGCTCCTTCGTCCACGGCCTCCGCCAGCTCGCGCGGGCGCTTAACACGGATGTCGACTGGCTCCGCGAGCACACCCGCCTTCTGGCGCGCGCCATGGAGTGGGACGCCGCCCGGCGCGCCGAGAACCGCATGCTGCTCGGGCCGGACATCGATGCCGCGAAGCGCTGGGCCGCTTCCCGCCCGAAGGACGCGCCGGCCCCGACGGAGCTCCATCTTGACTACATCAAGGCGAGCGAATCCGCCGCGGAAGCGCTGGCGAGCGAAGAGCGCGCGCGCCTTCAGGCGATCGAGACCGCCCAGGCGGAGCGCGCCGAAGCTCTCGCCGCGCGCGAGGACGCGGCGCAGAAGCTGTCCCGCCGCACCGCCCTCGGTCTCGCGACCTCCGGCGGCTTGACGGTCGCGGCGGCGGGCCTCGCCTATTGGGGCGTCGACGCCGAGCGGCGGGTGCGTGAGGAGCAAGCGCGCGCCGCACGGCAAGAACGCGAGCGGATCTTGAAGGAGGCTCTCCGCACCGACATCCAAGGCCAGCTCGTCGCTTACGCGGCGTCGCCGGGACAGTTCGCGATGGACGGCGCAGCTGACACGGCGAACTCGCCCTACACGGCAGCCCTGGTGCGGGCCCTCGCCGACGAGGACGCCACGGTGATGGCGGGCATTCGAGCGGCGCGCGACGAGATCTACAGAACGGTCGGCGGGCGACAGCGACCTTATGTGACCACCGACTTGAACGGCGAGATCTACCTCAACATCCAACCTGAGAGCCGGCGAAAGACCGCTTTGGTGGTCGGCGTCGACGACTACCGTCCGATCGTTGAGCTAAGAAACGCAGTCAACGATGCGCGGGCCTGGGCCAGTTTCCTAAGCGAGCGAGGCTTTGACACGGTTGCTCTAGAGAACCCGACGAAGCGGGACTTCGTAAGGGCGGTCGAGAAACTGACGCTTGAAATGCGTGCCGCGGACGCGCTCGACCCCAAAAACCTCGTGCGTCCAGCCGGCCTTGTGCCGATAGCGCGCAGACCGAACAACAACCGGCTCTTCATGTTCTTCTTCGCAGGCTTCGGGCTGTATTACGGAAGCGATCAGAGCCTTGTGTTCCAGTCCAATCAGCTAACAAGTTCCGGAGACGAGGTGATCGGCGTCGCAGGGGAGTTGCCAGACGCGTTTGTCAGCGTGGCGTCGATCCAAGAGGTGTTTCGAGAACTGGCTGCGGCGGCGATTTTCGTCATGGACACGGACTTCACCGGAAGCGTCAAGACGGCGGGGCTCCCAAGCCCCGACGCAATCGACCTCTCGAAGTCGCTTGGCGAAGCCTCCAGCGGGGTTCGATAGCCGCGCGCTGACGGTGAAGTGAATTTCCTCTGGCCCAGCCGGCCGAGATGCGCGACGGATTCCACCGGAATTCACGATCAGCGACGCCCCGATCGACCGGAGCCGACCATGCCTCTTTCCGCGACCCCGGTGAAGCTCGCCGTGGAGCGCTACGAACCCGACGAGCCGACCGAGGCGACGCCGCTCGTCATCGCCCACGGCCTGTTCGGCTCGGGCCGCAACTGGGCCTCGCTCGCCCGGCGCTTCGCCAAGGACCCGTCCAAGCCGCGCCCGGTGATCACCGTCGACATGCGCAATCATGGCGGCAGCCCCTGGTCCGGCGACATGACCTATCCGGCGATGGCCGAAGACCTGCGCGCCGCGATCGAGACCCATACGGACGGCCACGCCCTGATCCTCGGCCATTCGATGGGCGGCAAGGCCGCGATGGCGACCGCGCTGAAATCGCCGGGCGTCGTTTCTGGCCTGCTGGTCGCCGACATGGCCCCGGTGCGCTACCGGGACCACGGCCACGAACCGATCGTCGCCGCCATGCGCGCGTTGCCGCTTTCGGCGATCCGCCGGCGCTCGGACGCGGACGCTCTGATGGCCGACGCCATTCCGGAGCCGAGCCTGAGGGCGTTCGTCCTGCAGAACCTGGTGTTTAGCGAAGGCGTGCCGCGCTGGCGGATCAATCTCAGCGTCCTCGCCGACAGCCTGCCGCGACTGATGGACTGGCCCGACGCGCTGGCGGAGAGACGGTTCGCGGGTCCCGCGCTGTTCTACCACGGCGGCGCCTCGGATTTCGTGGCGGAGGACGGCCGCGCCGAGATCGCCCGTCAGTTCCCCCACGCCGCGGTCGACGCCATGCCGGACGCGGGGCATTGGCTGCACGCCGAACGTCCGGACGCGTTTTTCGAGCGGGCGTCGCAGTGGCTGTCGCGGCGGGACTGATGGGACGAGACGCCGCTCGTCCACAGAGTCTGACGGCCTACCCTTCACCGCCGACTTCACCGCGCAACTCGCCGCCAAGTCAGATCAGCGACCCAGGGCGGCGCCAAACATCTCAGGCCGACGGAGCGAAATCATGAGCAAGTTCGGGGTCAGCCAGCCGGTCAAGCGCGTCGAGGACACGCGCCTTCTGACCGGCGCGGGCGCGTATGTCGACGATCTCGCCTGGGCCGGCCAGGCCCGCGCCTATTATCTGCGGAGCCCCGTCGCCCATGCGCGGATCGCGACGCTGAACGTCGACGCCGCCCGCGCGCTGCCGGGGGTCCTGGCGGTCTATACCGCCGCCGATCTAGAGGCCGACGGCGTCGCGCCGATGCCCGCGCCCGGCTTCAACAACCGCGACGGCTCGCCCTCGGCGAAGCCCCCGCGCCCGGTGCTGGCGGCGGACCGCGTCCGCTATGTCGGCGAGGCGGTGGCGCTCGTCGTCGCCGAGACCCTCGCCATCGCGCGCGACGCGGCCGAGGCGATCGAGTTCGAATTCGACGATCTCGACGCCGTGGTCGAGATGCCGGCCGCGCTCGGCGACGGCGCGCCCCAGATCCATGAGGCGGCCCCGGGCAATCTCTGCTTCGACTGGGGCCTGGGCGACGAAGCCGCCGCCGACGCCGCGCTCGCCGCGGCGGCCCGTGTCGTACGGATCGAGCTGGTCAACAATCGCGTGGTCTCGAATCCGATGGAGACCCGCGGCGTGCTGGCTCGCTGGGACGACGCCGCCGGCAAGCTGACCATGGAATCGAACACCCAAGGCGTCTGGGACGCCAAGCGGACGGTCTCGAAAGCGCTCGGCCTCGAGCCCGAGCAGGTCCGCATCACCACCGGCGACGTCGGCGGCGGCTTCGGCACCAAGGGCTACTCCTACCCCGAGCAGGTCTCGATCGCCTACGCCGCCCGCGCTCTCGGCCGCCCGGTCAAGTGGATCGCGGACCGCTCCGAGGGCTTTCTGTCGGACGCCATGGGCCGCGATCACCTGACCGTCGCCGAGGCGGCCTTCGACGCCGATCACCGGATCACGGCGCTGAAAGTTCAGACCCTGGCCGGCATGGGCGCCTATCTGTCGCCCTTCGCCCCCTTCATCCCGACCGGCGCGGCCTCGAAGGTCATGCCGGGCGTCTACGACTTCCAGACCATCTTCATCGGCGTGAAGGGCGTGTTCACGAACACGACGCCCGTCGACGCCTATCGCGGCGCGGGCAGGCCCGAATCGATCTACATGCTCGAGCGTCTGATCGACAAAGCGGCGCGCG
>JBCBRF010000262.1:0-3813 GCA_039819865.1 Pseudomonadota bacterium
CAGAAGCGCCGCCGCAAGCGCCGCGGGCGGGACGTCGAGCGCGCTTCTGGAGCTGGAGCTCGCCGGTCGGATCGAGCGCCGTCCCGGCGGGCTGCTGGCGCGATCCCCCGAGGGGATCTGACGGCGGCGCGGTTCAGGCCGCGTCGATGTCCGACGCCTCGGGCCTCGGCAGCGCCGGCGTCTGCGCAGTCTCGGCGTCCGCCAACAACGGCGCCGGCGCCCCGTAGAGCGGCCCCGAGGCCGCGACGCAACGGCGGCGCTTGAAATAGGCGGCCTGCCGCTCGGTCTCGACGCCGCCTGCGACCGCCTCGATCCGCAGGCTCTCCGCGAACCGCAGCACGCCGTCCGCCAGAGACCGCCGCTCCGGGCAGGTCTCGACGGCGCGGCTCCAATCCGCTGGGATCCGCACCCGATCGATCTGGGCCTGGGCCAGGTCCGCCGGCCGCACCCGGCCGAGCCCGAAGCCGTCGAGCGTGAGCCGCGTCCCGGCCCGCTTCAGCGCTGCGACGATCGCGACGCGCTCCTGCCCGAGCCCGTCCGCGTCGATCCACCATTCCCCGCCCGCGATCTCCAGATCGAGCCGCGCCAGATCCAGCCGGGTCTCCGCCGCACGCGCCGTCAGGCGCTCCAGAAAGCCGGGCGAGGCCAGCTCCGCGGGTGAGATCGACACGGCCGCCCGCTCCTCGCGCGCGCCGAGCCGCTGCGCCGCCGCCGCGGCCGCCAGCGCAAAGTCGGTCGCCGCGGCCGAAAGCCCGCTCCGCGCCAGCGCGGCGCGCAGATCCTCCGCGTCGCAGCCCGCGCGCTCCGCCAGCGCCTCGATCAACCGACGCGATCCCCTCCAGACCAGCCGGGCGCGCCGAAGCGTGGTGCGGCCCGTCTCGAAATCCGTCTCCGGCTCGAACGCGACGTCGATCAGCCCCTCGAGAAAGCCGCGATGGACCTCCGCGTCGAAAGCCGCCCGCGCGATCCGGCGGCGATCCATCGAGCGGTGATAGATCCGCGCCGCCACCAGTGGCGCGTCCACGCTCCGGTCGATCGACCGCGCCGCCAGCGCCGCGCGTTGCAGCAGGAGCCCGGCCTCGCCCCCATGCCGAGGACCGAAGGCGAGACCGACCCGCAGCCCGAGCCGATGCGGCCGGCCGTCGATCTCGAAGGGTTCGCTCAACCGCTGGCCGAGCGCCTCGAGCCGCGTGCGCAGCGCCCCCCCGGCGCCGAACGGGGCTCGGAGCGAGAGGATCGCCGCGAACCGGTCGTCGTCGAGCGCCAGCAACGCGTCCTCGGGCCCGAGCGCGCCGACCGCCCGCGTCCAAGCGCGCTTCAGCAAAGCGCTCGGCGCGCCCGCAGCCTCCAGGTGCGCCAACAGGAACGGACCACCCGTGCTCAAGCGCGCCTCGAGCGCCGCCTCGATGGTCGCGTGAGCCTGTGAGGCGACGGAAGCCGGTGGGGCCGGCTCAGCCTTGGCTTGGCCCGGCGCCGCGCCGCGGCGCTCGCGCGCAGAAGCCGCAGCCCCCTTGTCTCCGGTCGCGGCCAGAACGAACGCCGCCGCGAGGCCGACCGCCGCCGCCCCGGCCGCCACGAAGCCGATGGGAGACCAGTCGAACAGCAGCGGCGCGGCGGCGGCGAAGGCGACGGACGCGCCGACGGCCGCCGCGATCAAAGCCACGCGGCCCGGAGCCCATCCGCCCTTGGCGCGGCCCGACGGCCCATCCGTCGATTGCTCTGATCCACTCAACTTCACGGGCGGCTCCGCCTGAAAACGACAGCCGCCAGCATCGCCGATCGTCCTAAAAATCCGGTTGACCCTCTGTGGCGACGCCAAGGCGAAATCGCGGCCCCCGTGCGCGCCCCAGTGCGCGTCCCGGTGCGCGTCCCGGTGCGCCCCCGCGCGCGGCCCACGCGCGCGTGCGCGCCCAGGGAAGGCCCGTTGACAGCGTCAGTCGCCGCCCCCATGGTCCCGGCCCTGTCCGAAACCGTGGGGAAAAAGCAGGTCTCATGGCAGTCGTCGTCGTCGAGTCTCCCGCAAAAGCCAAGACGATCAATAAGTATTTAGGCAAAGGCTACACAGTACTCGCATCTTACGGCCATGTCCGCGACCTCCCCCCAAAAGACGGCTCCGTCAAACCGGACGAAGACTTCGCCATGGAATGGGAGGTCGACAGCAAATCGGCCAAACATGTCCGGGCGATCGCCGAGGCGGTGAAGGCCGACGACAAGCTGATCTTGGCCACCGACCCCGACCGCGAGGGCGAGGCGATTTCCTGGCACCTGCTCGAGGCGCTTCGGAAACGGCGGGCGTTGAAAAAATCCGCCGAGGTCGAGCGAGTGGTCTTCAACGCCATCACCAAATCGGCGGTGACCGAGGCGATGAAGAACCCGCGTCAGATCGATCAACCGCTGGTTGACGCCTATCTGGCGCGCCGCGCTCTCGATTACTTGGTCGGCTTCACCCTCTCGCCGGTGCTGTGGCGGAAACTTCCCGGTTCGAAATCCGCCGGCCGCGTGCAGTCGGTCGCGCTTCGCCTGGTGGTCGAGCGCGAGATGGAGATCGAGAAGTTCAAACCCCGCGAGTACTGGTCGGTCACGGTCCAGTTCGCCGCGCCCTCGGGCGATACGTTTGCGGCCCGCCTCTCGCTCCTGAACGGTGAAAAGATCGAGAAGTTCACGCTCGGCGAGAAGGGCGCGGCCGACGCGGCCGTCGCCGCGATCGAGGCCCGCGACTTCGCCGTCCAGTCCGTCGAGGCCAAGCCGACGAGCCGCAACCCGGCCCCGCCCTTCACCACCTCGACCCTGCAGCAGGAGGCCAGCCGCAAGATCGGCATGAGCCCCGCCCAGACCATGCGGAGCGCCCAGAAGCTCTACGAGGCGGGCCACATCACCTATATGCGGACCGACGGCGTCGACATGGCGCCCGAGGCGGTGATGGCCGCGCGCGACGCCATCAAGGACCAGTTCGGCCCGAACTACGTCCCCGCCAGTCCGCGGATGTACAAATCCAAGCAGAAGAACGCCCAGGAAGCCCACGAGTGCATCCGCCCGACGGTGATGTCGGCGGCGCCGAAATCGCTCAAGGACGTCTCCGGCGAGGATCTGAAGCTCTACGACCTGATCTGGAAGCGCGCCATCGCGAGCCAGATGGAGAGCGCCCGGCTCGAGCGCACCACGGTCGAGATCCGCTCGCCGGACGAAAAGGTCGGGCTCCGCGCCACCGGCCAGGTCGTCAAGTTCGACGGCTTCCTGAAGCTCTACCAGGAGAGCCGGGACGAAAAGGCCGCCCAGGACCGCGACGACGACGAGGATGACGGCCGCCTGCCGGCGCTGGCCGCCCGCGACCCGCTCAAAAAGGGCGGGATCGCGCCGGAGCAGCACTTCACCCAGCCGCCGCCGCGCTATTCCGAAGCCGCGCTGGTGAAAAAGATGGAGGAGCTCGGCATCGGCCGCCCCTCCACCTACGCGTCGATCATCTCTGTGATCCAGGACCGCGAGTACGTGCGGAAGGACAAGGGCCGCCTGCACCCGGAGGATAAGGGCCGCCTCGTCACCGCCTTCCTCGAAAACTTCTTCAAGCGCTATGTGGAGTACGACTACACCGCGTCGCTCGAACAGGAGCTCGACGTCGTCTCTGACGGCAAGGAGGACTGGAAGAAGCTGCTCGAGCGCTTCTGGAAGGACTTCAACACCACCTGCGAGACGACCATCAAGCTGACCAACACCGAAGTCATCGACCGGGTGAACGAAGCGCTCGAGGACCACATCTTCCCGGCGCGGTGTCGTCGCCGCCCAGCTGCCTCGTGTACTTGCATTCCGGATAGCTCG
>JBCBRF010000263.1:0-3797 GCA_039819865.1 Pseudomonadota bacterium
GCCCGGCCGCGCCGCCTTCACCCGCCTCCGCGCCGCGACCGCGGACCTCGCTTATCGCAGCGTCGAGAGCAACCACACGCTCGCCATGGCGCACTTGCACCGAAAGCTCCGTCGGCGAAGCCTGATCGCGCTGTTCTCCGATTTCTCGGACGCCACGGCCGCAGAGCTGCTGGTCGAGAACATCGCGGCCCTGAATAAGGCGCATGTCGTGGTCTTCGTGACGTTGAAGAACCTGACGGCGAGCCGAATCGCAGAGGCGCCGCCCGGCGATCTCGACGATGTGGCGCGGGCGGTCTCCGCCGCGGAGATGCTGCGCGAGCGCCGTCTGGTGCTGGAGCGCCTGGCGCGGCTCGGCGTCTGGTGCGTGGAGGCCGAGCCTGCGCAGGTGACCGGCCGGTTGATCTCGACCTACCTCGAAATCAAAGGGCGCGAGGCGATATGAGCGAAGACGAGCCGACCGCGAACGGCGCGCCCAAAGTCGGATCGCGCCCCCCGAGACCCGACGCGCGGACCGAGACGCCCCCGTCGGATCTCCCGACGCGGACCGACGGGGCCGCGGAGACCGCCATCCGCTCCGCCCGCTTCCGCGCCGAGCGCGAAGCCGACTGGCGCCGGCTCGAAAGCCTCGTGGATCGGGCGGAGCGCCGCGGCGTGCGCACGCTCGACTTCGAGGAGGCCCGCCAACTCGCCGTCCTTTACCGCCAAGTCGTCGCCTCCCTGTCGGTCGCGCGCGAGATCTCGCTCGACCGCGGCCTGCTGGACTATCTTGAGGCGCTGTCCGCCCGCGCCTATCTCGCCGTCTACGCGCCCCAGGAAAGCGTCGAGGGCGTGATCGGCCGGTTCTTCGCCCGCGGCGCGCCCCAGGCCTTCCGTCGCTCCGCGCTCGCGCTTCTGCTTGCGCTCGCCGCCCTCGCCCTCGGGGCCCTGGCGGCCTGGCTGCTCTTCTTCGACGACGAGACCTGGTACAACACGATCATGCCCGGCGGCCTCGCCGCCGGCCGCGGCGTCGGCTCGACCCGGGAGGATCTGCTCGAGGCGATCTATGGGGGCGAGGACAGCCCCGCCGGCAGCCTCGGCGCGTTCGCCGCCTATCTGTTTTCGCACAACACGCGGATCGCGATCTTCGCCTTCGCGCTCGGGATCGCCGCCTGCGCGCCGAGCTTCGCGCTCGCCTTCTACAACGGGCTGATCCTCGGCGTGTTCGTCGCGCTTCATGTCGATCGGGGGCTCGGCTGGGACATTTTCGCCTGGCTCTCGGTCCACGGCGTGACGGAGTTGGGCGCGATCGTGGTGGCGACCGCCGGCGGCTTCCGCCTGGGCTTCGCGGTGCTGTTCCCCGGGCCCTATTCCCGCCGAGCCGCGCTCCGCGCCGCCGGCCCCGACGCGGTGAAGCTCGCGCTCCTCGCCGCCGTGATGCTGGTCGCCGCCGCCTTCCTCGAAGGCTTCGCCCGCCAGTGGGTGACCGAACCCGAGACCCGCCTCGCGATCGGATGGGGCGTTGGCGCGCTCTGGATCGCCTGGCTGACCCTCGCCGGACGTGGGCGGGAGGCCGGCCGATGAGCGCGGCGACGACGACGGCGCCTCAAGATCGCGGCGCGGCCGCGGCGCGCGCCCGCAAGCTGCGCCGGCGCGCGGCCCCGCACAAGCGGCTGATCGACGACGTGTTGCCGCCCGAAGGCGTGCCGCTGCGCTTCGAGGTCGCCAACATCGCCGCCCGCTTCGGCGCCCAGACCGTCGACATTCTGCTCTCGGGCGGCTTCGCGCTCTGCCTAACGCTCTTGATCGGGCTTTCCGAGATCGCGCCGACCGACGCGCTGATCGCGCTCGCCTCTCTCCTCTTCTTCTTCATCCGCGCGCCCTACTACGTCCTGACCGAGCTGCTCTGGAACGGCCAGACGCTCGGCAAGCGCATGCTCGGTCTGCGGGTGCTCTCCGGAACCGGCTCGGGGTTGACGCCCTATCAGATCGTCGCCCGGAACCTGATGAAGGAGTTCGAGGTCTTCGCGCCCGGAACCTATCTGCTGGTGGTCGGATCCTCGAACATCGTCGAGGGCTTGATCGTGACCGCCTGGATCATCGGCCTGATCCTCGTGCCCCTGTTCAACAAGCGCCGGCAGCGGTTGGGCGACCTGATCGCCAACACCTACGTCATCCACCAACCCCAGGCGCGCCTCCTGCCCGACCTCGCGGCGGAGGCCGAGCCCGCGGCCGGCGGCTTCCGCTTCCAGACCCGGCATCTCGAGCATTACGGCGCGTATGAGCTGCAGGTGCTCGAGAAAGTGCTGCAGGCCGAGCCGCCCGCGACCGCCCCAGCGGCCGACCAAGAGAGCTGGCTCAAGAACTTGAGCGCGATCGCGGAAAAGGTGCGCCGGAAGACAGAGTATGAGGACCGCGTCGCGCCCGGAGACGAAGCCCCGTTCCTCCGCGCCTTCTACACCGCCCAGCGCGCCCACCTGGAGAGCCGCCGGCTGTTCGGCGACGCCCGCGCCGACAAGTTCTACAAGCACGACCAGGGAGCCGGCGAAGACGGCGCGCACGGCGCATGACCCCGCCGGCCCCGAGCGCCGCCGACAGGGGCGCGCCCCCTGAAGCCGCCGCGCCGCCGCCGCCCGAGATCGCGCCTCTGCGGCCGATCAAGGTCTTCGCCGACGGTCTCGGCTTCTTCTTCCGCCGCTTCGGTTCGCTGGCCGTGATCGCAGCCCCGGGCGCGGCGCTGATCGGCGCGGCGCTCTGGGCGCTGTTCCGATACGCCGATGCGGCGTCTTCGGCGGCCTTCGGCGTCGGCGTCGTCACGCTCGGTCTCGGGCTTTTCGGCGGCTGGGTCGCCGGCGGCGCGGCTCACGCCCTGAGCGACCTGGAGACGAAAGGCCGGATCCGCATCTTGGCCTCTTGGGCCGCCATCGTCCGACGCCCGCTCGCCCTGGCCGGCGCGGGTCTGATGTTCGCCGCCGCCGGCGTCGCGACGGTGCTGGTCCTCGCCAGCCTCGTCGCCTTCCTCCTTCGCCCGGCCGCGCCGTTGTCGCTGCTCGCGGTTCTCCTGGGTCCCGCGCTGCTCGGCCTCGCCTTCGCCCGCTTCGGCGCGGTGTTCTGGCTCCTCCGCGCCGAGCGGCCGCTCGGGCGCGCTCTGTCCGAGGCGCGCGCCCTCGCCCGAGGACGTCAGCGCGCCGGGCTCGTGCCCTTCGCGCTGACCCTGCTGATCGGCGTCCTGCTCTCGCCCCTGTTCACCATGGGCTTGTTCTGGGCGCTCGATCCGCTCCTCGACGCCCGCTACCGCGAGGTCGAAGGCCTGCTGGTGATCACGATCCTCGCCGCCCCGTTCGCGCTGATGTCGATCGTCCTTGCGGCGATGTGCGCCGTGTATGGCCGCCGACTGATCGAGCTGCGCGAAGGCGTCGCCGCCGAAAACCTCGCTGCGGTCTTCGAATGATCGCGCGTCGAACCACGGAGCGTCATAAACCGCTGTTACGCAACGCATCGCGCTGCACGACCGCCGGCGCTCGGACCAACCCGCGGTCGCTATTCACAGGGGGACGACATGACCGATACGACCGCCGATCTGGGTAAGACGCCGTTCGGCGTCGGCGGCGTGCTGGGAGACACATTCTCCGTGTTCTTCAGCCGCTTCGGCTCTTTCTTTCTACTGGGTTTCCTGCCGGCGCTGATCGTGCTCGCCGTCAACTACGCGCTGATCGGCGACATCGCGCTCGGCCAGGAAGACCCTGTCCTCATGCAGCGCTTGTTCGAGACGCCGCTGGGGATCGCCAGCTTCGTTCTGGCCTCCTTCATCATCCCGATCG
>JBCBRF010000264.1:0-3757 GCA_039819865.1 Pseudomonadota bacterium
CGACGTGGTCCGGGCGAAACGAGAGTGCCCAGCGGGGTTCGTCGCGCGCCGGCGCTCACGAACGAAATGCTCCGTAGTTTTTGAAAAGCGTTCGAAACACACCCGACCACATTTCGACCACCGCCCCCTCAAGCGACGCGAGCCGGCGTTCTTGGGCGTCGCGGAGAAGCCGCAGGTTTTTCTCAAGCTGGTTGTCGAGCATGATTTGGCGCCGCGCCGACAGCTGTAGCGCGTCGAGGCCGGGAACGAGATCCCAGGCGCGCGCCTGTTCGGCGATTCTCATGATCTCCGGCCGGGTGACGTCCCGTCGAGTGGTCTAGCAGACATCTGGGGGGCTGGTCATGCGACAGCGGGAATTGCCGTTCGGTGGTCGGTTCGGCGCTTGCGGGTGCTTCTCTGCGGCCATTTCACGAAAAGGATTGCGGGGTTCTTCACCTGCTCGCGTCGGATCGTGGTCTCGAGCTGCTCAAGCGTTGTGTCCAGTCTCCGCGCTCGCGCCGTTTCTGTGTTCTCCACAATGGAGATGGCGAGATCATTTGGCGCGCCGGCAGCCATCATTGCGCAGCTCATCGCGCCAGCGTTCGCGACGCACATGTAGAACGCGCTGGTCGAGCCTGGGGCGGCGAGGCGGGAGAAATCGGGCGGCGGCGCGCCGGCGGCGCTCTGTCCGGTCGCCAGCGTGAGCCGCTGAGCGACGCCGCGTTCGGTTGGGAAGATCTTCGCCTGCGCCGCGGCGGCGAGCGCCGACGTCACGCCCGGCACGATCTCCCAGGCGACGCCAGCGGCCTCAAGCGCTTCGGCCTCTTCGGCGGCGCGGCCAAAGACGAGCGGATCGCCCGACTTTAGCCGAACCACCCGCTTGCCCGAGCGCGCGGCGGCGGCGATGACGCCATTGATCCGGTCCTGGGGCCATGCTGTTCCGTTGACGGCCTTGCCGACATAGACCCGCTCCGCGTCGCGGCGCGCGAGTTCCAGCACGCCCGGATCGACGAGCCGGTCGTAGAAGATGACGTCGGCCTCCTGCAGGCGCTGCACGCCGCGCAAGGTCATGAGGTCCGAGGCGCCCGGGCCCGCGCCCACTAGGCTGACGAAGCCGTCGCGCGGGCCGATCTCGGCGCCGCCGGCTTCGATCGCCGACTTGATGTCGGCCGCAGCGTCGGCCTCGCGACCACCAACGAAGAGCTTCCTCGGCGCGCCCGAGAACACCCAGCGCCAGAAGGCCCGATGCCGCGCACGTGGAACGCGCTGGGCCACCGCGGTCCGCAGCCGCCCGGCCAGCGCCGCCAGTTCGCCGAGGCGGGGCTCCAGCATTTCCTCGATGCGTGTCTTCACCTGCCGTGCGAGCACCGGCGCCGTGCCTTCGGTCCCGATCGCGACCACCACCGGATCCCGATCGACGATGGCCGGCGTGGTGAGATCGCAGAGCTCCGGCCGGTCGACGACGTTGACCAGCACGCCCATCGACTTGGCGACCGCCGCGGCCGCCGCATCCGCCCCGGCGCAACCATTGGCGATAAAGGCGAAGCGCGCGGCGCGAAATTCCTCGGCGAGAGCGCTTGTCGGCGCATGGCGCGCTCGGCCACGTCGCACGAGTTCGGCGATCTCCGGCTCCAGCGCATCGGCCACGAAGACGATCTCCGCCTCGGTTTTCAGCGCCAGCCGCGCCTTCTGCGCCGCCTGCTCCTCGCCGCCGACGACGACGATCGTCTGGCCGACAACGTCGATGAACATTGGAAAGCTCTTCATGGCGGTGTCTCCTGTTACTCGGCGGCGACGGCGGGTTGGGCGGCCCGCAGCATCTCGGCGAGGTCGGTGCGGCAGGAGCCGCAATTGGTTCCGGCCCGGCAGGCGACGCCAATCGCGTCGACGCTGTCGGCGCCTTGGGCGATCGCCTGTTCGATGACCCGCGCGCCGACGCTCTCGCAGACGCAGACCGTCGGGCCGGGGTCAGGCAGGCCGGCGCCGGCGCGACCCGCAAGAAACTGACGGCGCAGATCGGCTTCGTCCTGGGCGGCGTCAAATGCGTTGGCGAGCCAGTCGCGCGCCAGCGACACGGGCGTGGGGCCGAGGAACAGCGCGCCGTTGAGGCGATCCTCGTCGAAGAGGGCGATCCGATAGGTTCCACGCGCCGGATCAGCGTAGTTGAGGATTTCGCCGTCGGCGCCCAGCAAGTCGCGGGCGAATGCGTCGACATCCGCCGGCTCAGCAACGCCCGCGAGCTCGAAACGCCAACCCCGCTCCGTGCGCGCCGCCGCCCAGTAGGCGCAATCCGGGCGTGCTTCGGTTCGCGTCAGCGCAAAGCCGTGCCAGACCGCCGCCAGACGCTCGACCCGAACCGGCGTGCGCTTGCTCTCCGGCTGGCCGGAGATCGGGTCAGTCAGCGGCCGCACCAGCGCGTCGATCCGGCCTTTGTTCGAATTCTGCGCGGTCCAGTGCATCGGCGAGAAGACCGAACCCTTGCGCTGACGATCTGAAAGCCGCGTCCGCACCACGACCGAGCCATGCCGGCTGAGGACGCGCGCCAGATCGGCGTCGCGCAGGCCGAGCGCGTCCGCATCGTCTGGATGGATCTCCAGAAAAGGTTCGGCGATGTGCCGCGAGAGCCGCGCGGATTTCGCGGTGCGGGTCATGGTGTGCCAGTGGTCGCGCACCCGCCCAGTGTTGAGGATCAGCGGGAACTCGTCGTCGAGCGCGTGTCCGGTCTCGCGGGGGAAGACTGGCAGCAGCCGCGCCTTCCGGTCGGGCGTGTAGAAGGCGCCCTCGCTGAAAAAGCGTTTCGCGCGCCCGCCGCCCGCGCGGACCGGCCAGCGCACTGGCTCCAGCGCGTCGTATTCGGCGTCGGGCAGCTCGGCGAGGCCGGAAATGTCGAAAGCGCGCGCATCATTGTTCTCGAAGCCGGACAAGCGCGCGTGCTCGCGGAAGATCGCCGCCGCGCCCGGATAGGTGAACGCCGCGTCCCAGTTGTCGCCGAGGCGGCGCCCGATCGCGCGAGCAACATCGCAGATGATCAGCCAATCGTGCCGTGCTTCGCCTGGCGCGGGCAGGAAGCCGCGTTGGCGCGAAATCCGACGCTCGGAGTTCGTGACCGTGCCGTCTTTCTCGCCCCAGCCGGTGGCGGGCAGCAGCACGTCGGCGAGTTCGGTGGTGTCCGTGCGGCGCATGATGTCCGACACGGCGACGAAGCCGCCGGAGCTCCTGATCGATTGAGCGACCCGGTCTGCGTCCGGCAGGCTGACGGCTGGGTTGGTCGCCATCACCCAAAGCGCCTTGATGCGGCCATCGCCCAGCGCCTCGAACATATCGACGGCCTTGAGACCAGGCCGCTCGGCGATGCGCGGCGCGCGCCAGAAGCGCTGAACCCGCTCGCGATCGCCTTCGTTTTCGATCGCCATATGGGCCGCGAGCATGTTGGCGAGCCCGCCGACCTCGCGGCCGCCCATGGCGTTGGGCTGGCCCGTCACCGAAAACGGCCCACAGCCCGGCTTGCCGATGCGGCCGGTGAAGAGATGGCAGTTCAGGATCGCGTTGACCTTGTCAGTCCCTGTCGACCACTGGTTCACGCCCTGGCTGTAGATCGTGACGACTCTCTCGGTCTCGGCCCAAAGCCGGAAGAATTCGCTCAACTCAGCGGGCGACAGACCCGTCGTAGCCGCAAGCGTCTTCAGATCGAGCAACCCCGCGGCCTCCAGCGCCGCCTCCACGCCGGAGGTGTGCTCCATCACGAAGCCGACGTCGCGGCGGTTGGTCTCGTCGAGCC
>JBCBRF010000265.1:0-3639 GCA_039819865.1 Pseudomonadota bacterium
GGGATCCTCGACGTCGTGGAGCCCGAGATCCGGTTTCTCGACAAGGTCGACGAGATACTGCGTGTCCCGCGCGCCGACCAAGTCGACCTGATCGATTCCCGCGTCGATCAGGTCGTCCCGGATCCGCCGGGCGAAAGCCTTGAGCGTCGCCTCTTCGAACGGGCCCGAGACCGCGATCTTGGCGACCGTTTCATAGGTCTCCGCGCGCGTGATGACCGGCGTTTCGCTCGCCGCCGGCAGCGTATCGATCGCCGCCACCGCCTGCTCGACGTCCGACAGCGCCTTTTGCATGTTGGCGTTCTCGGTGAACTCGAGCGTGATCCGAGCCCCGCCGTCCCGCGCGGTGCCGGTCATCTCGTCGACCTTGTCGAGAAACCGGATCTCGGGCTCCACGACGTCGAGGATCCCGGTCGCCGCGTCCTCCGCGCTCGAGCCCCGCCAGTCGATCGAGATCGTGATGACGTTGCGCTCGATCGTGGGAAAGAACTGCGTGTTGATCCGGGCGAGGCCGATGATCCCGACCAGGATCATCATCGCCATCACCAGATTCGCGGCGTTGGGGTGGCGCACGAAGAACCGGATCAACGGGCTCTGGGTCATCGGCGTTGCGGGGCGGACCGTGGCCGTCCGGCGGGCCCGGCGGACGACGTGGGCGGGGTGGGGGAGGTCATTCTGCGCGCCTCACCGAGAGACTGTCTGTTCGCGCTCGATGATGCGGACCCGCACCCCGTCGCCGGCCTCCGCGAGACGGCTGGTCATGATCCGCGCTCCTTCGAGCCAGCCCGCCTCCACGGGTTTGAGAATGACGTCCGAACCGTCCCAGGCGAGCGCCGTCACCGCGCGGCGCGTCAGCCGGTCGGCCCCGTCGGCGTCGGTCTCGACGGTGAAGACGTGCGCGCCGTTGAACAGCGCCGTCTCCGGCGTCCGCGCCGCGTCGACATAGGCCTGGTCCGGCATCGTGACGGTCACCACCGCGCCGGGCTTGAGTCGCTTCGCGGACGGCTCCGAGGCGTCGATCCGCGCGATCAGCTCGACCCCGCCGCGGGTTGCGCTGACGTCCGAGCCGATCCGGTCGACCACGCCCGACGCCTCGATCGGTGTGTCCCCGATCGCCCAGCGGACCGCCGCCTCGCGCCCGATCACGCCCTGCGGCTCCGATTGCAGCCGGCCGAACTGGCGGTCGGACACCGTAAAGCGCACATCGAGCGCGTCCTTCTCGTAGAGCGCGGCGACCACGTCGTTCACGCCCAGCCGCCGCCCGACCTCGACCGACTCCGACCGCACCACCACATCGAACGGCGCGCGGAGTTCGGTGTCGCGTAGATCGCGCCGCGCCTGCCGAAGCCGCCATTCGTACCGATCGGACACCGCGCGCAGCCGGTCGATCTGCGCGGTGCGCGTCACCAGCGCGTTGGCGGCGCCCTCGGCCGCCTGTCGCCGCTGCGAGAGCGTCAGCCGCCGCTCGTCGAGCGTCCGCGGGGTGCCCGCCCCACGGGCCACCAGATCCTCCGCGCGCTTCAGGTCCCGCTCGGCGAGCACGAGCTGCTCCCGCGCCCGCATCAGGTCCGCCTTCTCGTTCGAGAGCCTCGCCTCGTTCTCCGCCAACTGCGCGCGGGTTTCTGCGAGGTTGGCCTGCGCCTCGACCACCGCGCCCTCATAGGCGAACGGGTCGATCTGGATCAGCAGCGCGCCTTTTGGGATCACGTCCCCGACCGACATGTTCGGATTGACCTCGATAATCTCGCCGGCGACCAGGGCGCGCAGCTCGACGCTGCGCCGCGCCTCCACAGCGCCAAAAACCTCAAAGCTCGGCCGGATCGTCTCCACCCGCCCCTGGGTGATCTCGATGGCGTAGGTGGGTTCGGTCTGCGCCTGACGATCGAGCGTCGGTTTGGTCGCCACCAGATAGCGAACGACGCCGATCGCGCCGAAGATCAGCAGCGCGGACACGGCCAGTTGCAGCGCCGCGCGCCCGAGCGCGGCCCAGCGTCGACCGGCGCGCGGCGCGACCGCCTCCCGAGGGGCGGGGTCCTGGCGGGTTTGGTCCTGAGATGCGGCGCTCACGACAGGGGGACTCCTTCGAGCCGTCGATGGTCGGGGGAGGGAGCGGCGGGCGAGAAACGCGCGGCTCTGAATGAAACTACTGCTGCATGATACGGGCCTGACGCCCGGCCGGTTCAAGCCAGGCGCGGCGTTTTGAGCCTTCGTTGTTTCATACGGGCCCGGCGACGACGGCCGTCGCACGCCGTTCGCGCGAGCCGAAAGCCGCTTGCCCGCGCCGCGCATCCCGGGCAGGTCGATCGCCATGACCCCCTTTTCCCGAAATTCGGTCCCCGACGCCGCCTCGGAGGCGAACGCGAGTCGGATCTTTCTGGTCGCCCCGCCCGGGCTCGAAGCGGCGCTGGCGGAGGAGGCGGCCGCGCTCGGGCTGCCGCCGGTGGCGGTCCAGCCCGGCGGCGTCTCGATTGCGGGCGATTGGCCTGAGATCCTGCGCGCCAATCTCTGGCTCCGCGGCGCCTCCGCGGTTCTGCTGCGCCTCGCCCGCTTCCGCGCCGGCCACCTGTCCGAACTCGACAAGCGCGCCCGCAAGATCTCCTGGGAGGAAGCGCTCCGCCCCGACCGTCCCGTCCGCATCGAGGCGGTCTGCAAGCGCTCGCGGATCTACCATTCCGGGGCCGCGGTCGAACGCGTCGAGACCGCGCTCCGCGACCGCCTCGGCGTCGAGATCCGTGCGGACGCCGCCCTCCGGGTCCTCGTCCGGATCGAGCGCGACGTCTGCGAGATCAGCGTCGACGCCTCCGGCGAGCCGCTGCACAAGCGCGGCTTCAAGCAGCAGACCGCCAAGGCGCCGCTGCGCGAGACGCTCGCCGCCCCGATGCTCCGGCTCTGCGGCTATCGCGGATCGGAGCCGGTGGTGGACCCGATGTGCGGCGCCGGCACGTTTCCGATCGAGGCGGCGGAGATCGCGCTCGGCCTCGCGCCCGGCCGTGCGCGGCGCTTCGCGTTTGAAGACCTGGCGGGCTTCGATCCGGCCGCCTGGGACGCGCTGAAGGCCAAGGCCGCGGCGCGCCCCCAACCCGCCGGCCGGCCGCGCATGCGGGGCGCCGACCGCGACGCGGGCGCCGTCGCCGCCGCGCGGGCGAACGCCGAGCGCGCCGGCGTCGGCGAGGTGTGCGATTTCGCCGAACAGCCGGTGAGCGCGCTCGAACGCCCCGACGGCCCGCCGGGCCTGTTGATCGTCAACCCGCCCTATGGCGAGCGGATCGGCGGCGCCAAGCGTCTCCAACCGCTATACGCCGCGTTCGGCGCCGTCGCGCGGGAGCGTTTCTCCGGCTGGCGCGTCGGCCTGATCACCAGCGAAGACGCGCTCGCCCGCGCGACCGGATTGCCCTTCGAGCCGCCCGGGGCCCCGATCCCGCATGGCGGCCTTAGAATCCGGCTTCACCGCACCGGCCCCCTCGACTGAGCGATCGCCTCCGGATCCGGCGCCGCGCCGCGCCGCCGCTCTCGCCGCGCGATGTAGAGGCCCGACCCGAAGATCACGCCCGCCCCGATCCAGGTGAACGCGTCCGGCGTCTCGCCGAACACCCAGATCCCGAGCAGGGTGGCCCAGACGAGCTTCAAAAAATCGAACGGCAG
>JBCBRF010000266.1:0-3612 GCA_039819865.1 Pseudomonadota bacterium
CAAGTTCTCCCAAGGCATTCCGGTGCAATGGACGAACCTTGCTTCCGGAGAAACCAGCGGCTGGGTCCTGACTTCCTATGAAGAGACTTTTTCGAAGTCGCTGGTGACGCTCAAATCAGATCAAAATGATGAAAGGCCACCGTTCACGCTAAAGATGCTTATCAAGAAAATAGATGATGCAATTTCAATTGAAAATATCAATCAAACCACGGGCCAGAAAGCTTATGCAGGATATATTTGCGAAGAATAGGGATTTGATGAAAGCAAAAGAAGTCTAAAATCCTTGCTTTAAAAGAAAAAACGGTTTTGGAAACGCGCTTTGCCTTTGGCGCGCATGCGCCGCTTCCATCGACACCCTAGCGACTGCGTCAAACCGTGTGAGCTAACGACTTAGCGACGGACCTTCACCACGTAGCTTGCCGACCGAAGCAAAGACGAATCCGCGTCGTTCCACTCGACGCAGAGCGGCGCGCGTTCGCAGTAGATCAGCGCGTAGTCCTCCTTGAAGCCGAGATTGTTCGGCTCGCCCTCGGCCCAGTTCTCGTAGGACCAGGGGGCGCCGTCGATCCAGGTCCAGCCTCCGTCCGGCTCCTGACCGTCGCTCTTTTGAAACCCGCCGATCCAGGGACCGACATAGACGCGCTTCAAGGGGATCGGGATACGGCGGAACGCCCCCGGCGCGCGGCGCAGCGCGACCAGGATCTCAGAGGCCTCCGCGGCGTCCCCGATGCTCGCCAGCAAGCCGCCGAACTGCTGCGACGCCTCGAGCGCCTCGTCCCATCGGAGCGGCTCCGGGGCCTTGACCACCAGATAGGAGACGCCGCCGACATCGCGTCGGGCGAGGACCTCGTGGCCCGGCGGCCCGGGAGGCAGCGTCGTCGCCGTCGCGGATTGCGGCGAGCCCGCCGCCGCCCGGGCCGCGCCGCAGGTCTCCGCGACCTCGGCCAGGCAGTCCCGGTAGCGATCGAGCTCGACCGCGCAGGCGTCGCCCTCGGCCTCTACGGTTCCCGCGCCAAGCCGGTTCAGGCACTCGGTGGACAGCGTTTCGCCGCACCGCGTCGCGGGGTCCGCGCAGATCTCTTGCGCCGATCCCGCGCCGGCAAGCGCCGCGGCGACCCCTGTCGCAAGGACCAACGCCCTCGCCCTTCCCATGCGCATCGCATCTCCCAATCGCTGGCCAAAACGATCCGGCTTCGCAGCCGCACGCTAGCCGACCGCCCCGGCCGCGTCGATCACTTGACAAAAGGCTGGACGAGGCACGCTACAGCCTTTAGGTCTGAACTCCCGTAGAACAACATATGCGCTCCACGGGCAGGGAGAGCGCAAAATCTGCGGGAGCCTCTGATGGCGCGCTTCGTTTTCATCACCGGTGGGGTGGTCTCGTCCCTTGGCAAAGGGCTGACCGCCGCCGCGCTTGGCGCATTGCTCCAGGCCCGCGGTTACAGCGTGCGCCTGCGGAAGCTCGACCCCTATCTGAACGTCGATCCGGGCACCATGAGCCCGTTCGAGCATGGCGAGGTGTTCGTCACCGACGACGGGGCGGAGACCGATCTTGATCTCGGCCATTACGAGCGCTTCACCGGGGTCGCGGCGCGCCGGACGGACAGCGTCTCCTCCGGCCGGATCTATTCGAACGTGCTCGAGAAAGAGCGCCGCGGCGACTATCTCGGCAAAACGATCCAAGTGATCCCTCACGTCACGGACGAGATCAAAGATTTCGTCCGCATCGGCGAGGACGAGGTCGATTTCATGCTGTGCGAGATCGGCGGCACGGTCGGCGATATCGAGGGCCTGCCGTTCTTCGAGGCGATCCGGCAATTCCAGAACGACAAGCCGCGCGGCCATGTGGTCTTCGTCCATCTCACCCTGTTGCCCTGGATCGCGGCCTCGGGCGAGCTGAAGACCAAGCCTACACAGCACTCGGTGAAGGAGCTGCGCTCGATCGGCATTCAGCCGGACGTGCTGGTCTGCCGCGCCGACCGCGACATCCCGGAACGCGAGCGCGAAAAGATCGCCCGCTTCTGCAATGTGCGCCCGGAAGCGGTGATCCCGGCGCTCGACCTGAAATCGATCTACGAGGCGCCGCTCAAGATGCACGAGGCGGGGCTCGACAAGCAGGTGCTCGACGCCTTCGGGATCGACGTCGCGCCGCCGCCCCAACTCGATAAATGGCGCGACGTGACCGACCGGATCCACAATCCGGACGGCGAGGTGCGGATCGCGGTGGTCGGCAAGTACACGGATCTCGAGGACGCCTATAAATCGCTGAACGAGGCGCTGACGCATGGCGGCATCGCCAACCGGATCCGGGTGCGCCCCGAATGGATCGACAGCCAGATCTTCGAGCGCGCCGACGCCGCCGCCTATCTGGAGGGCTTCAACGGCGTGCTGATCCCCGGCGGCTTCGGCGAGCGCGGCGTGGAGGGCAAGATCCGCGCGGTGCAATGGGCGCGGGAGCGTCACATCCCGTTCTTCGGCATCTGCCTCGGCATGCAGATGGCGGTGATCGAGGCGGCCCGGAACCTGAAAGGCCTCGACGGCGCGGGCTCCCAGGAATGGGACGAGGAGCGCAAGCGCCGCGGCGAGGCGCCGGTGGCGGATCCGCTGATCTATTTCATGCCGGAATGGGTGTCGGAGAACCGGCTGGAGACCCGCGCGCGGGACGGCGATAAAGGCGGCTCGATGCGCCTCGGCGCCTTTGACGCGGTTCTGGCGGCGGGCTCGCGCGTGGCGGAGTCCTATGGCGAGGCGCGGATCTCCGAGCGGCACCGACACCGCTACGAGGTCGATATCGAGTATCGCGGGACGCTCGAGGAGGCGGGGCTGAACTTCTGCGGTCTGTCGCCCGACGGCCGCCTGCCGGAAATCGTCGAGCGCCACGACCATCCCTGGTTCGTCGGCGTGCAGTTCCATCCGGAGCTGAAGTCGAAGCCCTTCGCCCCGCACCCGCTGTTCGTCGGCTTCATCAAGGCCGCGCTCGAGCAGAGCCGGCTGGTCTGAGGCGGCGATCGGGCTCGCTCAGCGGCGGTCTGGCGCCTCAGCCGCGTCGGGGGCCGGGGCCGCCAGGGCCTCATGCGTCGCGGAACGATATTCCCGCCGATAGATCATCGCCGTGGTCGCGAGCGTCGCGAACGCGAAGGCTTCGGGGCCGAGCAGCCAGGCGAGCGACGCCAGCGCGAAATAGACGAGCCTCAAGCCCCGATTGAAGCTCCGCCCCGCGCGGATGTTCACGATCGCCGCCTGGGCCGCGATCGCGTGCCGGTTATTGTCCTCGCCCACCGGCGGGACGGCGCCGATCAGGACCGCGCAGTAACCGAACAACCTCTGCGACCAGATGAAGCTCAGGAGCGCCAGCACCATCAGCACGAGCAGGAACAACAACTTCAGCTCCCAGACCGCGCGGTTCGCCTGACCCGCGGCCAGGTCTCCGGCGACCGCCAGAAGCGTCTCGGCCGAGCCGATCAGCGCGAACACGCCGCCGATCGCGATCATCGCGGCGGAGGCGAAGAACCCCGCCCCCTGGTGCTGAATGTTGAGAAGCGCCGCGTCCATGATGCGCACGTCGCGCTCCGCCATCTCGCCCATCCAGCGCTCGCGATGCTGGGCCATCAG
>JBCBRF010000267.1:0-3599 GCA_039819865.1 Pseudomonadota bacterium
GGTCTGAGATTCATGGGCAAAGGCGAGTGCTCCGCATGGCAGATCACATCATGGTGCCGATCTCTCCGGGCGAGCTGATCGACAAACTCACGATCCTCCAAATCAAGGCGGAGCGGATCGGTACCATGATGTGATCTGCCATGCGGAGCACTCGCCTTTGCCCATGAATCTCAGACCATTGGCGTAGCGAAGCGGGCGTAGCATGGGAAGTCCTGCACGACGTTTCGGCTAGCGGCGCAGATGCTCTCGCGTCTTTTCGAGGATGAACTCGCGGTAGAAGGGTCTGAGCCCCGAATAACTCTTCAGCAACGCGTACCAGACAACGAAGGGCGCAATCGGGTTCCAGGTCAGCTTGCGCGCGGTGCTGCCGACCTTCAGCTTGTTCGACGAAATGCTGTCAAAGGCAAAGGTCTGGATGCTGTTGCCGAAATCCTCACTCGCAAAGGCCGCGTAGTGGGGTGCCAGGCGTTCACCCTCGGGTTTGAATTCGATCTTGGGTTTCACAGCGACCGATTCGAGCGCGCCTTCGTTGTCGCCCAGGATGATGCCGATGCGGCGGACGAACTGATCGCGCGAGAAGTTTTCCGCGATGAACTGCTTGGCCGCATCCCCCATACGGGCCCGGCGGCCGTGATCGGACAAAAGCGACAGCAGCCCTTGCGCCGCGTCTTCCGTCAGCCCGTCATTGTCTTGCTGCAAGCTGACCAGGATCGCGGTGCGGCCATCGGCAACCGTTTCCCGTGTTCCCCCCGCATCCGTCGCCACCACCGGCACGCCCGCGGCTTGCGCCTCCAGCAGCACGTTCGGCAGTCCCTCGGTCTTCGAGACATGCAGGAAGGCATCGCACCGGCGGAGCCAATCGCCGACCGATTGAGACGCGCCGGTAAAGTGGATCTTATCGCCCATGCCTTCGACCTCGGCATAGGTCTTCACAGCCTCGAACAGCGGGCCGTCGCCGATCATGACAAAGCCTGTCGAGATGCGCTCGGCCGCCACCCGTTTCGCGACATCGACCCAGACAAACGGATTTTTGTTCACGTCGAAACGGAACGCCCCGCCGACCACCTCCTTGAAGCCCGACAACGGCCCGGCGTCATCCAGCGCCGCGGGTGAGACCGCCGGTCCCACGCTTTTTTGCGTCGCGCCTTCGAGGAAGTTCGGCAGCACCAAGAAGCGCGAGGGATCGGCTTTGAGCCAATGGGCGTAGTGCTCCCCCACCACCTCCGAATTCGCGACGAAGCGGACGTTCGGACAATCGAGAAGGGCGCGGAACAGTACCTCGAACTCCCGGTTGGCGCGGTGGCGGCGCAGGTTCGGCGGCATCCCGCGGAACGCGCAGACGATCCGGGGCACCCCGGCCCACAGCGCCGCCAGGACCGAGGAGAAGATCATCCCATCCTGCCAGATCATCACAATGTCCGGGCGCGCCGCCTCGAAGTTCTGGCGGAGCTTGTGGAAGTTCCGGAAGGCGCCCTTCGGCAGCAACATCGCCAGCGCCTGAAAACTCCGCCGCTCCTCCGCCGTCACATTGCGCCGCGTGAAGCGGTCGACGATGCGGAACGGCACGCCCTCGGCATCCAAACGGTGCAGGAAAAAGTCGCCATTGGCCCGGCGCGTCAGGCTCTCGGCCCAGACTTCGACGCTCGCCGGTTGCTTGAACAACGGATCCGTATCGGCGGCGTTGGTCAGCTTCGCGGCCTCGATCTCGCGGTGGAGAACGATGGCTGAGCGTACGAGCTGCTGCTCTGCGCCCCCCGGACCGAGCGAGCCGGTCATCAGGATCATCTTCCCGCTCTCTTCGGCGAGCATACGCCGAGCCTGCCCAGCCGCATGGGCCGCACCGACCGCAGCGCGGATCGCAGCGTGCGAGTAGTTGAACGTCTCCCGCGGCGCGATCCCGGCTCCACGCTCAAACGCCCGCAAGGCGCCGTCGAGTTTTTGGCGATAGGTCTCGGTCGAGGCTGGCAGCGCGGCGAAGCGTTTCACATCGTCGAGCTTGCGAACGATCATCCGCAGCCAACCGATCTCCTCTGCGACCTCGATGAACAGCTTGAGGGCCTGTCGGTTCTTCGGGCTGTCGATCAGCACTTGGTCGAGGACCTTCAGCGCCGCCATCTTGTCCCCCGCGCTCACATAGCGCTGGGCGAGAGCGAAGCTGGGAGGCTCGCGTTCTGCCGTGAAGCCCTGCTCCATGTGCAGAAACTGCTGCGAAAAGTCCGCGCCGTGGTTCTTGGCGAGCCAGCCGAGGAAGTCCTGGAACGTCTGTGCAGGCTCGCCTTTGTCGGCATAGGGTCCCAGCAGGGCGACGGATCCATTGTTGTCGCGCTCGCTGAGTGCTTTTTGCCTGCGCGCTTGGTCTTGCAGTTCGGGTGACTGCGGCTCGCCGATCTTATCGAAGAAGCTCTCCATAAATCGGATGAGCATGGTCGCCGCCCCTCTCCCTAACAACCTGACCCAATATGACCTATACGTAACACAGAAATGTTGAACTGTCTTTTATTCGGCCGCAACAGACTGAGCAGCAACCACACTAGGTGCCAAAAGCCTGAGTTGGCGACGCGGGTGCAACCGTTCGGCCTCGCTCATCCGCCCTTGCTCTCTCAAGATGTCGGATAGCTGCGCCAGCAACCGTTCACCGGGGGCCAGCGACTTCACGCGCAGGGCCAACGCCGCCGCGAGTTCCGGGTGCGTGTCACGGCATTGCAGGGCGATCGTCGCAACGCAGCGCCCCAGCGCGCGCGGGCTCGAGATATTGGCGACGGCCCACATATACGCGGCTTCCGGACCATGGCAGGCGGCCGCCCGCTTCGCAGTGGCGATGGCCCGGTCCACGCGGAACACCGACGCCTCAGCGCCGATCACACCTTGCGTTTTCGGCTTCGACTTCAAGCGGCACATGATCAGATAGAACCAAACGAACGGCCACCGCAGCGGTTTACTGGCCACCCGGAACGCGGTCTGTCCCATCTGCATGGCCTGGCTGTTGCGCACCTCGTTCACGGCGCCCTGAGCATAGCGGCTCAACGACCGGTTCCGCGCGTATCCCATCGCCATCCGGTCGAGCTGCTGCAATTGCGCCATGGGCCGCGCTATTTGCTCGGGCGATGGAGACGCGCACAGGGTCTCGTTACCATACTCAACCCCGGAGAAAGTCTCCAAGACACTCTTGACCATCTGCTCGGTCGAGAACCGCTGGCGTGCGAATTGCTGACCCGCTTTGCCCAGCGCCCCGCGGCGCGTCTCATCGGCGAGAAGGGACGAGACGATCTCTACCGCTTCATCCTGGTCCAGTGTTTCTGCTGACGAAAGCAGGTAGCCCGTTTGCCCGTGCCGCAGCGCTTCCGGGGCTCCACCGGCGGGAGTGGTGACAACCGGAACAGCCAAAGACTGCGCCTCGATCAATGCGTTCGGCAGCCCTTCGGAGCGGGACAGAAGCAACTTCGCGTCGCACCGCGAGAGCCAGAAGCCCACATTCGGGGTAGCCCCAACGAACAAGCAGCGATGGTCGATCCCGAGGGCCTTAGCCCGCTCTTGCGCTTCATTCCAAAGCGGCCCGGCGCCGACCAGAACGAACCGCGCTTGCGGACGGCGAGCGAGTA
>JBCBRF010000268.1:0-3550 GCA_039819865.1 Pseudomonadota bacterium
CGGCGACTTGGGGGAGCCATCCGCTTCCGAGGCGGGCGAGCGCTCCGCGCGCCGGAGAGCCTTGATCGGGTCGGGCCGTTCAGACGGTCGGTCCGGCATAACGTCTCCAGCTTGGCCTTGCGGGCCCGGCGATGCGCCGGATCGCTTGACAGACCCGCGCGGCTCGGTCGAACAGGCGGTGTCGGCCGTCCCGCCGCGGCCACAGAGACGAACAGGCCCCCGCAATGCTGCTCATCATCGATAATTACGACAGTTTTACGTGGAACCTGTTCCAGTTTCTAGGCGAGGTCGTTGCGGAACGACGGGGCGGCAAGGGCGGGCCCGAGATCCGGGTGGAGCGCAACGACGCGCTCAGCGTCGACGAATGCCTTGCGCTGAAGCCCGACGCGATCGTGCTGTCGCCAGGACCGGGCGATCCGGACCGGGCGGGGATCTGCCTGGAGCTGGTCGAACGCGCCGCCGCGGACATCCCGATGCTCGGGGTCTGCCTCGGCCACCAGGCGATCGGACAGGCCTATGGCGGCCGCGTGGTGCGCGCGGAGGCGCTGATGCACGGCAAGACCTCGCCGATCGTTCATGGCGGGCTCGGCGTGTTCCGCGATCTGCCCGATCCGATGACGGCGACGCGCTATCACAGCCTGACGGTCGCGCCCGAAGACCTGCCGGACGCGCTCGAGGTGACGGCGGAGACGGCGGACGGCACGATCATGGGACTCCGCCACAAGAGCTTCCCGACCCACGGCGTGCAGTTCCATCCCGAAAGCATCGCGACCCAGGAGGGGCGCAAACTGCTGTCGAATTTCCTGACCCTCGCGGAGATCTGCTGATGTCGGACGCGTTCAAACCCTTCGTCCGCCGGGTCGCCGAAGCCGAGCGGCTGTCGCGCGAGGACGCGACGCAGGCCTTCGACATGATCATGTCGGGCGAGGCGACCTCGGCGCAGATCGCGGGGTTCCTGATGGCGCTCCGGATGCGCGGGGAGACGCTCGAGGAGATCATCGCGGCGGCGAGCGTGATGCGTTCGAAGATGACGCGGGTCGCCCTGCCGGCGGGCTCGGAGGCGACGGCGATGGACATCGTCGGGACCGGCGGCGACGGCAAGGGGACGCTCAACATCTCGACGGCGACCGCGCTGGTGGTCGCGGGCGCGGGCGTGGTGGTCGCCAAGCACGGCAACCGGAAGCTGTCCTCGGACAGCGGCGCGGGCGACGTGCTGGCGGCGCTCGGCGTCAATGTCGAGGTCGACGCGCCGGTGGTGGAGAAGACGCTGGCCGAGGTCGGGATCGCCTTCATGATCGCGCCGCGGCACCATGCGGCGATGCGCCATGTGGGGCCGGCGCGCCAGGAGATGGGCGTGCGCACGGTGTTCAACATTCTCGGGCCGCTCACCAACCCCGCCGGCGTGAAACGGCAGCTGACCGGGGCGTTCTCGCCCGCCTGGCTCCGCCCGATGGCGGAGACGCTCGGGGCGCTCGGCTCGACGCGGGCCTGGCTGGTTCATGGCGGCGACGGGACGGACGAGCTGTCGATCTCCGCGCCCAGCCAAGTGGTCGAGCTGAAGGACGGGGCGATCGCGGACCGCATCGTCGCGCCAGAGGACGCCGGGCTGCCGACGCACCCGTTCGAGGCGATCAAGGGCGGCGACCCGGCCTTCAACGCGGCGGGGCTCAAGGCGCTGCTCGAGGGCCAGCCGTCGGCCTATCGCGACGCCGTCCTGCTGAACGCGGCGGCGGCGCTGACGATCGCGGAGAAGGCGGGCGATCTGAAAGAGGGCGCGGCGCTCGCGGCGCAGGCGATCGACAGTGGCGCAGCGAAGGCGAAGGTCGAGGCGCTGGCGCGGGCGACGCAGGCGGCGTGACCGCAGGGCGCGCGGGGCGCGAGGCGCGTCGGCGCCCCTACCCTTTCGACGCCGCGGTCTCCGCGTCGGCCGATCCCAGCATGCGCTCGAGCTGCTCCTCGCCCCAGAGTCGGGCGAGGTCGGGATAGGCCGCGCTCAGGACGGCGACGACCCGGTCGGCCTCGGCCTCCGACAGCGCGCCGCCGAAGCGGATCGGGCTCAGCGGGCCGAGCGGCGGGGCGGCGATCGCGATCATGCCCTGCTGGCGGCGGTGGAACGGGCCGCGGTCCTTCGACAGCGGTCCGAGGGGCGAGAGGCCGAAGCGGTCGACGGCGAGGCCGCCAAGCGCCGCCATCGGGGCGTCGCGTCGGCCCGAGACCGGCCAGGGCCCCTGCTCGAGCGTGAGACCGTCGGCGTCCACCCGCACGGTCTCGCGTCCGTGGAAACACCAGACCCAGGCGATCGCCATGGTCCAGGCGACCCAGGCGCCGGCGACCGCCATCGCGGCCGCGATCGGGACCTGCGCCCAACCGAGCTCGTCCTCCGGCGACAGGAAGTAGGGACCGAAGACGAGGTCGAAGGCGAACATCGAGGCGATCGCGGCGAACCAGAGCGCCACCAGGGCGAAGGCCGGCGCGAAGAGCGTCAGGGTGATCCGCCAGGCGGGGTTGGCGGGCGCCGGCAGCGACAGTTCGAGCGCGTCGCCCGCGCGCCGCAGCGCCCCCCGGCCGTCGGCCAGGATCAGGTCCGGCGCCGCGCTTGTCATCATCCCCGTCACTCTCCCTCATCCCCCCTCATCCCCCCACTTCCCCCCTTCGCCGCGACCGGCCGGCGCTCGCGAGCCGCCGCCTTGGCGTCGCGGCGTCGGCGTCGGCGGCGTCGGCGTCGGCGCGATGGCGCAATCGGCCTTCGCAAGCGGCGCGGGCTCCGCTAGAGGAGCGTCATGGCGAGCATTCTCGATAAGATCAAAGCCTACAAGCTCGACGAGATCGCAGCGCGGGAGCGCGCGCGGCCGTTGTCGGCGGTCGAGGACGCGGCGCGGGCGGCGGGGCCGGTGCGGCCGTTCTTCGGCGCGCTGGCGGGGGCGGTCGAGCGCGGCGGCTACGGGCTGATCGCGGAGATCAAGAAGGCTTCGCCCTCCAAAGGCCTGATCCGCGCCGATTTCGACCCGCCCGCGTTGGCCCAAGCCTATGAGGCGGGCGGGGCGAGCTGTTTGTCCGTGCTGACGGACGCGCCGTCGTTCCCGGGCGCGGACGGCTATCTGCCCGCGGCGCGGGCGGCGACGGGGCTGCCGGCGATCCGCAAGGATTTCTTCTACGACCCCTACCAGGCGGCGGAGGCGCGGGCGCTCGGCGCCGATTGCATCCTGATCATCCTCGCCAGCGTGTCCTACGCCCAGGCGGCGGAGTTGGAGGCGGCGGCGACCGAATGGGGGATGGACGCGCTCCTCGAAGTGCATGACCGGGCGGAGCTCGACCGGGCGCTGCGGCTCTCCTCGCCGCTGCTGGGGATCAACAATCGCGATCTCAACACGTTCGAGACCCGGCTCGAGACCACCGAGACGCTGGCGGCGGCGGCGCCCGAGGACCGGCTGCTGATCTCGGAGAGCGGGTTGTTCACGCCGGCGGATCTGGCGCGGATGGCCCGGGTCGGCGCGCGGTGCTTCCTGATCGGCGAGAGCCTGATGCGTCAGGAGGACGTCGAAGCCGCCAC